>JBCBPD010000012.1:0-58224 GCA_039820925.1 Bacteroidota bacterium
GAACCGGTAGTGCAACAGCACCAACGCCTTCCACCGCTGCCGCTGGAACGACATCCTATTATGTGTCGCAGACCAATGCCAATGGTTGTGAAGGGCCGCGTGCGCAGATAGACGTGACCGTAAACGCATTGCCTGTGGTTGTTGCTAATGCTACAACTATAACTATTAATGCCGGGGAACCTGTTACCCTTACGGGGTCTGGAGCAGACAGTTATGTTTGGGATAATGGCGTAACTGATGGAGATACTGTATTCCCATTGACCGATACTACCTATACTGTAATTGGAACTGACCTTAATGGTTGTCAAAACACCGATAGTGTAACCATTACAGTTGCGCCTACTTCGGATTTGAGCTTAGGAAAAACGGTTAGCAACGCAAATCCAAACGTAGGAGATAGTGTAACATTTATTCTTACAGTGGACAATGCTGGACCTATTGACGCTCCAGCGGGGACTATTGTGAACGATATGCTTCCTGCGGGATATACTTATGTTTCAGACACAGGTTCTGCAGCTAACGGAACGTACAATAGTGCCTCAGGAGACTGGACACTTCCAGCCATTCCTGTTGGAACTTCAGTAAGTATCAATCTTGTAGCTTCGGTTAATGCGCCAACTAATGTGGCTGGAGAATATGAAAACATTGCACAGGTTACTAGTGCCGCGAACTTTGACCCTAACTCAACTCCAAATAATGATGATGGTGATCAAAGCGAAGATGATGAAGATAGTGCTTTGACTATACCACAAGTCTCTGATTTGGAGCTTACTTATTCCATTTCAGATACCGATGCAAATCCTGGTGATATTTTGACTTTGACTTTATCCATTACCAACAATGGTCCAAATGACGCATCTGGGGTGACAGTGGAAAGCAATATCCCTTCTGGATTTACCGTCAGTACGGTGAATAACGGAGGAGTTCAAAGTGGAAATACTATCGTTTGGTCAGGATTGACCGTCCCAAATGGAACCACAACAGTATTGACCTTTGATGTTTCCGTAAACATTCCTGCAAACTTGCCGGATGAATACGTCAGCACAGCACAAATCATGCAAGCCGACCAGTTTGATTCAGATTCCACACCAAATAATGATGATGGTGATCAAAGCGAAGACGATGAGGATAGAACTTCAATTACGCTAATCCCAGCGGATTTAAGTCTAACCAAAACCTTAAGCGGCACCTCTCTTACGATGCCTAATGCAGGAGATACGGTTGTATTTGAAATCACCTTACAAAACAGTGGGCCCGGACTGGCTACGAATGTGACCATAGTAGATACGCTTCCAGTAGGCTATACACTTGGAACCGTAAACAACGGAGGCGTGGTAACAGGCAACACCATTACTTGGTCGTTCGGCACAGTAGCTGTCGGAACTCAAGTTGTGAGCTATGAAGTTACTGTTAACGCTCCAACCAATTCGGTAGATGAGTATCGCAATGTAGCTGAAGTAACTACTTCCGATATGTTTGACCCAGATTCAACCCCTGGAAATGACGACGGTGACCAAAGTGAAGATGATGAAGTCAGCTTCTCTATTGACACACCAACCGTGGATTTGGAAGTTATCAAGACCGTAGATAAAACAGAGTCGTTCTTTGGCGATACCGTAATCTTTACCATTCAAGTGACCAATAACAGCTCGTACGAGGCTACTAATATTGGTATTGAAGATGAGTTGCCAGGCGGTTACGAGTATGTTTCATCTACTGCACAATCTGGTAGTTATGATGAAGTGACCAGCACTTGGGATATTCCAAGTATTGCTCCTGGAGCTTCAACTTCATTGGAAATTGCCGTAAACGTAACTGAAGCCGATGACTATGTAAACGTCGCGGAGCTGATATATGTTGACCAAGTTGACCCGAATATGGCCAACGACCGCGATGAAGCTACTTTGGCAATTACGCAATCCGAATGTTTGACGGTTTACAATGAAATTACACCAAACGAAGACGGTCTGAATGATGTATTCTTTATTGAATGTATTGACCAGTACCCCAATAACATGCTACAAATCTTTAACAGATGGGGAACCAAAGTCCACGAAGCCAAAAACTACAACAACGACTGGAGCGGAACTACGCAAAACTCCATGAACTTTAGTTCAAGTGAGAAGCTACCGGTTGGAACGTACTATTACATCTTACAATATGGCGATGGACAAACCAAAACCAAGACCGGATGGCTGTACATAACCAGATAAGAAAAATCATGACCTTGACCTATAAAATACCAACTGTTTTATTCTTGTTGCTTGCGGCCTTTACCAGCCAAGCACAGCAAGATCCTCAGGTAACACATTACCAATACAATACCATGACGGTAAACCCCGCCTATACGGGTTCTAGGGTATTTGCCACAATTACTTCTTTGTACCGTGACCAATGGGCGGGCATTGATGGTTCACCTCGGACCATGACCTTTGGTATTGATACACCTGTTGGGAAATTTGATGGCTTGGGCCTTTCCATTGTGCAAGATGGTTTGGGTCCATCCGAAGAAACCTATATTGATGGAAATTACGCCCACCAGCTTATTTTGAACAATAGAGGCCATCGACTTGCCCTAGGTTTAAAAGCTGGTATTCGATTCTTTAGCTTGGATTGGTCCAAAGGAAGATTCCGAGATGAAGAGGCCGTTTTCAACCAAAATATTGAAGGGAAGATATTACCATCGATTGGTGCTGGTGCTTTTTTCTACACCGACAATTCGTATTTCGGCGTGTCAACACCCAACTTTTTGACAAATCAGCACTATGATGAGATTCAAGAAGCAGAAGCTACCAAGCAAATTCACGTTTTTATTATTGGGGGATATGTATTTGATGTCAATGCAGACCTTAAGTTCAAACCTTCCTTTTTTGTGAAGCACGTTTTCGGTGCACCGGTTGCTGTAGATATCTCCTCCAACTTCTTGCTGTACGAAAAATTGAATTTTGGCGTTAATTATAGATGGGACGAATCCATTAGTGGTTTGTTCAGCTTCCAAATTAGCGATAGGTTCAACCTAGGCTATGCCTATGATTTTAACGTAAACGAACTCAACAATTACAATAGTGGAACGCACGAAATTTTCCTGCGTTATCGTATCCTAAACCGACTAAATCGACTTAAATCACCCAGATTCTTCTAACCTCATGGCCATGAAAAAACACAATTTATTCTTTTACATACTCTTCGGTATATCTCTTGTTCATATGGCATTTGGGCAAGAAGACGAGCGTTTTCAGCAAAACGTTACCATCGATGCGGATAGACCCATTTCCCGTATCGAAATTTTTTATGATGACGAAGATGTCGATGCCGTAGAGGAAAAAACCAAAGCAAAACGCAAAGACCCTATCAATAAGAGCAAGTTGGTTCAGAAGGCCAATTACTTTTTTGACAAAATGTGGTATGCCAAAGCCGCCGAGTACTATGAGATGGCCCTGGCCAAAGGGGAAGAAACCTACACGTTCTCTTTATTGGAGCGTGCTGGTGATGCCCATTACTACACCACCAATATGAACAGAGCCCATCATTGGTACTCTATTTTGTACGACCGCTATGATGAGCAGATGGATTCCGAGAATCTTTTCCGATACATGAACGCCCTTAAGGGAACCGGCAAATATGCTAGGTCCAAAAGGATTTCACGTTTGTACAACCGTACCATGAATGCCGAAAGCAGTGCCGCAAAAGCGCAGGCTTCTCCCGAAGTATTGGAAAGCAAGTTGGATGAAATCTTGAATACAAAACGAAATTTGAAGGTTTACAATCTTCCTATCAACTCCAAGTATTCGGATTTTGGTACTACTTTTTATGGAGACCAAGAAGTAGTATTTGCTTCCGCTAGAGAAAATAAAAGCAACAAATCCAAAATTGATAGAAGAAACAATCAACCTTTTTTGGATTTGTACACCGCTGAAGTTGATTCCATTCTTATGGATTTCAAAAATCCAGCTCGAATTTCAGATGCCGTAAATTCTAAATTCCATGAAGCTGGCGCTACGTTCTCTCCTGATGGTGAGACCATGTTTTTTACTAGAAACAACTATAAGCGAAAGCTTAGACGGGACAAAAAAGGAATCAATCACTTGAAAATTTACCGTTCGCAAAAGATAGATGGTGAATGGAGTGAAGTACAAGAAGTTCCTTTTAATAGTGATAATTATTCTACAGGACACCCAGCAATGAGTCCTGATGGTAAGCGCCTATACTTTGTTTCAGACATGCCTGGAAGTATTGGAAAGACCGATATTTTCTATGTTGACCTTCTAGAGAATGGAGGATACTCTTCTCCTGTCAATCTAGGACCTGAAGTGAATACCGTTGAGCGAGAAATGTTTCCGTTTGCTACCACTGACCGCGTTTATTTTTCTTCAGATGGACATTTAGGTCTTGGAGGGTTGGATATTTTCTATGCTCAAATTAGCGAAGAACAGTTCTCAAAAGTGAAAAATGCAGGGAGACCTATTAATAGTAACAAAGATGACTTCTCTTATGTTTTCCAAGAAAAAACCGGTTTAGGTTATTTTGCTTCCAATCGAGACGGTGGAAAAGGAGATGATGACATCTATGGCTTTAGAGATGCTGTTCCTGTTGCAACCAAAATGTTCCAGATTACCGGTACAGTCAAGGATGAAATCTCCAAAGATATCTTAACAGGAGTTGATGTGGAGGTTTGGAACGAAACCGAAGAACAACTCATCACTAAGGTTCAGACGGATGAGGAAGGTAAATTCATATTGGACCAGTTGGAAGAAGGTCAACAGTATATCGTAAAGACCAAGACCAACTTCTATGTGGACAACCAACAAACCATTATTGCACGTGAAAACACCGATATTGAAATCGGGTTGCAGAAAATGGAAGATTTGATTGTGGAAGAAGAAGGCGTTCTAAAGTTGAAACCAAACAACATCTATTTCGACTTCGATAAATCCATTATCCGAGACGATGCTTCAATAGAGCTTGACAAACTCGTGGATGCCCTTAGAGAACATCCTGACATGGTTATCAAGATTGAATCACACACGGATGCAAGAGGTAACATGCATTATAACAAAAAACTCTCTGACCGCAGGGCAAAAGCTTCTAGGGACTATATTATTTCCCAAGGCATAGATGCCAGCCGAATTGAAAGTGCCATAGGTTATGGTGAGGAAAACCTCCTTAACGGATGTGTCTATGGGGTGGAATGTTCGCAAGAAGAACACGAACTGAACCGTAGATCTGAGTTTATTATCGTAAAAATGTAAAAAACAGAACCCATAAATGGGAAAACCCGGCGCGATGCGCCGGGTTTTTTTGTTAGAACCTACCTGAAACATCAACTTATCGATAAACGGCATCGACCAACGGAAGGCCGATAGGTGCCATTCACCGAGGAAACTATGTGTTTCGCAGCTTCTTAAAGATTATTTCGTTTTTCATCGCCCTTTTGGTGCGCTTTATCATTTAGATTCTGGAATGTGTCAAAAAACGGCAAAATTTGCTATGTCTTTAAATCTTAAAAGCTGACTTATGAAAAATTTATTACTTGTTAGAGAAATTTACATGGAAGGGTTTCGCAACCTTGGAAACTTGATTGTTCAAAAATATTTCAAGATTTTTTCTTGGTTTTGTTTCGCGATGTTCTTCGTTGTACTTTACGCATTCGTTTACAGAATTTCTACCGGATTTGCTTTCGGATAAAACTCAATAATAATGCTGACTAAAAAAGCCGCTGTTAGAGCGGCTTTTTTTATTTTGTATTTAGAAGTAAACGTACCCTTGCTAAGATTTCTTTTCGAATTCCACAGTGCGCAGAATCGCTTCCAATTCGAACATATAGTCCCGTTTTAAGGCTGAAGGGGCAAAAGTAAACCCTTCCAAAACCAATTTTCGATTGTTCTCCTTATCGTTGATGATATAGGTTACGAAAGGTCCTGCCATAGGGTATCCGCTTATCTCCCAAACTCCTCTGGCCTCCGCTGCCTTTTTCCCCCCGATTTCTGTCGGGAATACATACGGTGCAAAAGCCTTCTCTGTAATCATAAACGTTTTCTTTCCGGGCATGTCAGGTCCAGGAATGTATTTTTCACCAATGGAGTCCCGCATTTGAATGATATCGCGAACAAAGGTGGAATCCGAAACAAAAGCATCCTCAGGCATAGCATAAGCTAATAGATTCATAGTTCCTTTAGGAATTTGGATATCCATCCAAACGAAGTTCTTTTCTTGCTTTCCAACCTTATATAAGGAAGGAACTTTAAGTGTGATGCCCAACTCTTCAACAAAAGCTGTTTCCTTGCTTAGAGAGCGTAAAAAACGTTTCTGGGCTTCTTTTATTTCGACTTGCTTGAACGATGCTACCGCCTGTGCGGCAATCTTATCGAGATTATCACTAAAATCGTTGTAGGTCTCCCCTTTCACCACGGCAACCTTTTGGGGTTTGGCGTATACATCCGTTTTCACATGAGCTAGGGAAAGTGAGTCTTGTTCCACAAACAAAACGCTACGCGAATGTGTCACAGCTCCCTTAAAAACTTGTGGTGGAATTTGGGTAATGCTAAAAATGGGCTCGGGTTGCGGTAAGCCCAAAACTTGGGCCGCGAAAATTTCTCGGACTTTGTCCCCAACAGCACCTTTCCACAGTTCGGTGTCCATGACGACCATCAAGGAATTTATTCCCCCGGTCGATTCAGGTAAATAGCGCGTTTTGGTTTTGGAGTCATTACAGGAGTACAGGGCCACTAGAAGTAGGGCCGCGAGATAAAAACTAAACCTTTTCATATAGTGTTAAATTTACGAAGAACAATCGCACAATTTCAATTTTGTGCCTGGTTTAAGATTGTTACTGCTAAGACCGTTCCATTGTCGTAAATTTTCCACAGAAATTCCGGGATACTTTCTAGAGATGGTCCAAAGGGAGTCACCACTTTGAACCACATGTACCTTACTATTAGGGTCAACTGGTTTTGCCGCTTTGGATTTTGCGGCAACACTTTTCTTTGAGAAATAGGGTTTACGCGGATAAATCGTCAAACGCTGTCCTATTCTCAGATTGTTACTGCGCAAGCCATTCCATCGTTTGATTTGGCTCACACCTACCCCATATCTTTCCGCAATTTTTCCCAAATAATCCCCGCTTCGCACTTTGTAGCGAATCTGGTTTTGGGTTTTCACCAATTGGGGGAGTGGCTTTTCGAGGGAGTCCAACTCTTTCTTAGCGAAAGCATAAATCGCTTCTTCATTGTTGACGAACATGCCGATTTTAGAATTGGGTAATCGCAAGGCATAGTTTTTCCCCTTAATTTTAGGGATTACGTTGAGTTTATACGCCGGGTTCAACATTTCCAATTCTTCTTTGGAAATGTTCACCATCCGTGAAATCTGGTCGAACGTAATCGTGTTTTTTACGTGAACCGTATCCGTATCAAAATAAGGTCTTTCTACCTCCTTGGCTTTAAATCCATGCTCTTCCGCATATTCGAAAATATAAAGCGTCGCCAAAAAAGCAGGGACGTAACCTGCGGTTTCTCGAGGTAAGTTTCTACGAATATTCCAGTAATTTTTATAGCCCCCCGAACGACGAATCGCTTTGTTTACATTCCCTGGGCCAGAATTATAGGCTGCTAAAGCCAAATCCCAATCTTCAAAAATATCATAGAGCTTGGACAAATACTTTGCCGCGGCTTTGGTGGCCAAGATGGGGTCGTTGCGTTCATCTACATAGCTACTTACGTCCAAACCGTACATTTTTCCGGTACTGAACATAAATTGCCATAGTCCTTTGGCTCCTACACGAGACCTCGCTCGCGGGTCTAAGGCAGACTCAACAATGGCCAAATATTTTACTTCCAAAGGAATGTCTTGGTTGTCCAGTTCTTGCTCAAATAAGGGAAAATAGAACTGGCTGCTGGTCATCATTCGCTGCATCAAGCCTTTCTTTCGCGTCAGAAAAGATTTGATGACACTTTCCAAAGAAGGATTGTATGCAATATTGAATGGTGTTTTTTCATTTAACCGTTCCAAACGAGCTTTAAGCGTATCCGTAGGCAGTTCAGTCAGCACCTCCAATTCCTCTTCATCGCCCTGCTGAACCGTCGCATACATATCCACGAAGGCTTCCTTGTTTTTATAGAGTTCGCGCAACCATAAACTATCATACTTTCTCGTCTGCGCTTGATCCGTCAAAAGGTTATTAGACCCTCCAATTTCTGAAGTAGCCATCACCTCACCATCAAGGGTAGCCTGGGGCAACCTAATCTGCCCATTACCTTCTTTGGTAGAAATTGAATCTTCGGTTTTGGTAATAGCAGGAATATCAAGTTTCTGGGGTGTAACTTGTTGGGTAGAATCGCTCTCTTGTGCGAGACCTACAAAACCTAACAGGGCAAAAACGCCCGTAATGAATGATTTACATTCAAGTTTCATTTGGGTAGGGTTTGGTTCGAACCGAACGAAAATGGTGTTTTTTTTCGAATTTCTAAAGCTATCAGGCCTAAACCTACGTTAAAATAGGCTGGACCGTATAAAGAACAACGATGGTTTTAGTCCAATATTGCTGCAATTCCCGGTAGCGTTTTTCCTTCCAAGCTTTCTAGCATTGCACCACCGCCAGTAGAGACATAGCTTACTTTATCTTGAAAACCAAATTGCTTCACTGCCGCAACAGAATCACCCCCTCCAACTAATGAGAAAGCTCCATTTTGGGTCGCTTCATCAATAAAATGCCCTAAGGAAATGGTTCCTTTTGCAAAGTTCTCCATTTCAAAAACACCTACGGGGCCATTCCAAAGGATGGTTTTTGATTGCAGAATGACGGATTTGAAGTTTTCGAGGGTTTGTGGGCCTGCATCCAAACCTTGCCATCCATCTGGTATTTGATCTACAGCCACTGTTTTGGTATTAGCGCCATTATCAAAATCATCGGCAGCAAGAACATCAACTGGAAGATGTACCTGAACACCTTTTTCTTCAGCTTGTTTTAGAATCGTTAAGGCCAACTCCATATTGTCATCTTCACAAATAGAATCTCCCACTGAACCTCCTTTGGCTTTTACAAAAGTGTAGGTCATACCTCCTCCAACGATAAGATGGTCCACCTTATCCAATATATTTTCAATGATGGTGATTTTGGAGGACACTTTCGCACCCCCAAGTATCGCAGTAACTGGTTTTTCCCCGGTTTCCATCACTTTTGCAATCGACTCAATTTCTTTCGCCAACAAATAGCCGAAACACTTTTGATTGGGAAAAAACTGTGCCACCACGGTTGTAGAGGCGTGCGCTCTATGCGCTGTACCAAATGCATCGTTCACATAAACATCTCCATTTTCGGATAAGGCTTTTGCAAAAGATTCATCCCCTGAGGTTTCTTCTTCATGATATCTCAGGTTTTCTAAAAGCAGAACTTCGCCCATTTGCAATCCTGAAACTGCTTCTTTCACTTCATCTCCAACGCAATCTGATACAAACTTGACCTGAACTCCAATAATTTCGGAAACGGTATCAACGATATGATTCAAAGACATATCCGGATTTACCTTTCCCTTTGGGCGGCCCAAATGACTCATAAGCACCGCAGCTCCTCCATCTTCAAGCACTTTTAATATAGTGGGTTTGGCAGCGTCAATACGACTGGTGTCCGTTACGTTGAAATCCGCATCGAGTGGAACATTAAAATCCACACGTATTAGAGCCTTTTTATTATTAAAATCAATATGTTCAAGCGTTTTCATAATCAGGTGTTTTGACATCGCCAAATGTAAAGATTTCCCGCTTTTATCTTCATGGGACCCGCCTATATTTTAAAGGGATTCAAAAAATAGTTTTCATTTGTTCCGTTCCGAATATCTTTGGCGTATGCAATTTTCGCAAATCCTAGGGATATCTCATATCAAAAACCACCTTACAGCTACCGCTGACCAAGGTCGTGTACCCCATGCTCAGCTTTTTGTAGGTCCTGAAGGGTCTGGAGTGCTGCCCATGGCCTTGGCTTATGCACAATACTTGCTGTGCCAGAATGTAAATGGTGAAAACGAAGGCGGTAATGCTACTTGCAATACCAAGTGCGCGCAACTGTCTCATCCTGATTTGCACTTTGCTTTTCCTGTGGCGAATTCTGACAAAGTAAAGTCGCATGCGGTAAGCGATTTATTTCTGAAAGAGTGGCGCATGTTTTTAAAGGAACAACCTTATGGAAACTTGTTTGATTGGTATCGTTGGGTTGGTATAGAAAAGAAACAGGGCCAAATTGGAGTGGATGAGGCCCAAGATATTGTCAAAAAACTTTCGCTAAAATCATACGAAGGCGGTTATAAAATCCTAATCATTTGGATGGCTGAGAAAATCAATCAGGCCGCCAGCAATAAACTTCTAAAACTTATAGAAGAACCGCCTCAAAAAACTGTGCTTTTGCTTTTGGCGGAGGACGAAGAGCAAATTATCAATACCATTCGCTCCCGGTGCCAGGTCCTACATTTTCCAAAACTTCCCGAACCAACCATCGTAAAGGCTCTTGAGGAGAAAGGCATTCCCGTGTCAGAGGCCGCAGCCATTGCGCAAGAGGCTAACGGAAATTTCAACAAGGCGCTCGACTTAGTGAACAAGGATTCGGAAGACTTGGTGTTTGAAACCTGGTTCGTGAAATGGGTGAGAAGTGCTTTTCGCGCAAAGGGAAACAAATCTGCCATTCATGATTTGATGGTTTGGGGCGAGGATTTGTCCAAGACAGGGAGAGAGGTTCAAAAACAGTTTCTGCAGTATTGTTTGTCCCTCTTTCGACAAGCGCTGCTATTAAACTACGGTGCAGAAGAGTTGGTTTACATTAAAGTGCACCAGGCTGATTTTGACCTAAAGAAATTTGCGCCTTTCGTTCATGAGAACAATATTTTGGACATTGTTTTCGAACTGGAAAAGGCCATATTTCATATTGAACGAAATGGGAATGCCAAATTGATATTTACCGACCTTTCCATTAAATTAACGCGACTTTTACATAGTAAAGCCCAGTAATATGACCTTTGACGCCCTTACTCTAGCCAAACTGCTCCTTTTGCTTTTTTTAGTTATCGTTTTTTTACAAAGTGGAATCGACAAAATTCTGGATTGGAAAGGGAACTTGGAATGGCTAAAAAGTCATTTCTCAAAAACCTTTTTTGCAAGTCAAGTCCCTTTGCTGCTCTTTTCCATTTTGATTTTGGAATGCATTTCTGGGGTGCTGGCAAGTATCGGCATCGTAATGATAATTATAGGGAAACCCAGTCTCATCCCTTTATATGCAGCAGGCTTATCAGCAATTTCATTGCTTTGCCTTTTGTTGGGACAACGGTTGGCTAAAGACTATGAGGGAGCCAAAACCATTGTAATCTATTTGATGCCTACCTTATTCCTCTTGTATTTGTTGCAATAAAAAACCCATCTTTTTAGATGGGCCGTTTATTAGTTTTTGTACTTATCATTCAGAATCTTCAGCAGCGCTTCGGTTAGGTTTTTACCATCCTTGCCGTATAATACGCTACCTCCTTCACCGCCACCAAGTATATAAGTGTAGCCATTAGCTTCACCATAGGATTTGATTTCTCGCTTTACTTTACTAACGAGTGAATCCATTTCGGTTTGGCTGTTCTTTTGCAATAACTGCTCTTCTTGCTGAAGCTGTTGTGCCACAAACTGCCCTCTTTGCTGCAACACAGCATACTCTTCTTGAGCACTTTTATTTGGAAGGGTTTTCGCTTTTGCTTGAAACGCTTGAAGCTCTAATTGAAACGCTTGAGACATACTATCTCGTTTTTTGGTAAGCTCTTCTACCTTCTTATTGAATTTGGATTCAATTTCTTTTTTCTCCTCGTAGCCATCCATAAGCTCTACGTTGTCCACGTACCCTATTTTATCCTGTTGACAGGAAATCGCAAAAAGTGCTACTATTGGAATAATCAGTTTTTTCATAACTACACGTTTGTCGCGCAAAAATAGAAAAGCTTTGCATATCACCACTGAATTCTTGCTCGATTCTTTTCTATTGGCAATCTCTATGGCATTTTATTCATTGCATTGGAAAAGCTTATTTAAGCTGCTGGATTTAACCCTGTTTTCCAAGAATATCTCTTTTTGGCCAACCAAGTCGTCGAGATACGGGAAGAAACTCGCTTAAAACCGCTTAAAATGTTTATTTCTTCCGAATTAAGTAAATCATGCTTGAATACTCACCTGTGAACATCGCATGAAGGTTGGAGTAGAGGCCTTTCAAAAATGCAACGGGCATCCGCAAAACATTTCCCTTATACTTCTCTGACAACAAGGAAACATAAAAGGCATCGTATCGCATTGGTATTTCCTTTACCACTTGACAATGCTGTTCTTCAAATATGATGCGGATACTGTTTCTTGAAAAATGCCACAAGTGCCTCGGGACATCATAAGCAGCCCAATAGCTTTTGTAATGTTGTGCGTCCCAGCTTTTATAATTGGGAACTGCAATTACCAACAAACCGTCATCTTCCAATAATGCCAAAAGGCTTTTAATATCTCTATCCAAGTTCGGCAAGTGTTCCAGCACGTGCCACAATGTGATTACATTAAAGCGTCTATCCTTTACTTGTTCCAAGGAATTAAAGACCGAAAGTCCCTTTTGTTGTGCTTTTTCGCTAGCTAATACGTTCGGCTCCAGAGCAATAGAGTCAAAACCACGTTGTTGGGCAAACTTTACGAAATCTCCCGTACCTGCTCCAAAATCCAAAAGCTTTTTGCCTTTAACTATTTGATTTTCAATTGCTTGTGCCTTTTTTTGCAAATTTTTTCGCTTGACACTAGCATAGAGTACTTCCAAGAAATTTCTTTTAGCGTCTGTGTGCGAAATATAGTCCTCGCTTTCGTAGTATTGGCCTAGGTTTTTGGGGACTGGAGTGGTCCTCCAAAGGTCCCTTTCTACTTCATAAAGCAACTCAAAAGTTTCACCGGTAACAGAAAAATCTTTTATCGTCATAGTTGTTTTGGATGTGCTCATTGCTCTTTTTGCAGGATTAAGAAGGGAAAGAAATAAAATTAGACATCATCAAGGATTACACAATATCAATATTCTTATACAGTGTCAAATTTTCTAACCGGAAATGATTGGTCGCAGCAAAAATTGTTTCACGTGGAACAGACCTTTATCTTCCTAAATGCACTAGAAGTACACTTACGTCTGATGGGGACACCCCGCTTATCCTTGAGGCTTGCGCAATGGTGACTGGCTGAATACTTTCCAATTTTTCCCTAGCCTCATATGAAAGCGATTTAAGTTGGGAATAATCGAATCCGTTCGGGATACAAACATTTTCCAGGCGCGTTAGTTTATCCGCGTTTGCTTTCTCCTTCTCTATATAGCCAGAGTACTTTACCTGTATTTCTGTTTGCTCCAAAACCTCATCCGACATCTCATGCTTGCTTACAAAGTTCGCTACAGCATCCAATGATAACATATGTTCCATTGTAACTTTTGGACGAGCAAAAACTTTGAACAATTTATCCGATTGTTTCACCGTAGCGGAATTTACCGAATCCAAAATGGGGTTCATCTCTTCCACTTGATAACTCGTCTTTTTGAAAAAGGAAACCAGCTCTTCAGATTTCGCCAATTTTCTCTCCATATTCCTCAATCGTTCCTCTGAAGCCAGTCCCAATTCGTAGCCTTTTGGTGTCAAACGAATATCGGCATTGTCCTGTCGCAAGAGTGTTCGATACTCGGCTCTTGAAGTGAACATGCGATAAGGTTCTTCTGTTCCCTTGGTGATAAGGTCATCTATAAGAACCCCTATGTACGCTTCGTCTCGTTTTAGAATAAAGGGTTCTTTCTCATTAATCTTTAAATGGGCGTTAATCCCAGCCATCAAACCTTGAGATGCTGCCTCTTCGTAACCTGTAGTTCCGTTGATTTGCCCCGCGAAGAAAAGGTTGTTAATCAACTTTGTTTCTAGTGTGTGCTTCAATTGCGTTGGGGGGAAATAATCATATTCAATCGCATACCCGGGTCTAAAGAACTTAACATTTTCAAATCCTTTAACTGACCTCAACGCATTGTACTGAACATCCTCCGGAAGGGATGTAGAAAATCCATTTACATAAACTTCCACCGTGTTCCAACCCTCAGGCTCCACAAAAATCTGATGCGCATCTTTCTCCGCAAAACGATGGATTTTGTCTTCAATAGAAGGACAATATCTAGGACCAATACTTTTAATTCTACCATTAAACATCGGAGACCTATCAAACCCTTCTCGGAGTAAATCATGCACCAAGGCGCTTGTATGTGTCATGAAACAATCTCTCTGTTTTGACAATTTAGGAACCTCTTGATAGGAAAATTTTCCCGGCTCCTCGTCTCCGGGTTGAACAATCATTTTGGAATAATCCAGCGACCTGCCATCTACTCTAGGAGGAGTTCCTGTTTTCATTCTGCCGCTGTCAAAACCGAAATCAACCAATTGTTCCGTGATGCCGGTAGCCGCCTTTTCGCCGGCACGACCTCCTCCAAATTGTTTCTCTCCAATATGGATTAATCCGTTCAGAAACGTTCCGTTTGTAAGCACTACTGACTTTGCTTTTATATCCAGGCCCAGTGAGGTGCGAACTCCAACAACGGTGTCCCCATCCACCAAAAGACCTGAAACCATTTCTTGGTAGAAATCCACATTAACGGTTTCTTCTAAAGCTTTACGCCACTCTTCTGCAAAACGCATTCTGTCGTTCTGAGCTCGAGGACTCCACATCGCAGGGCCTTTAGATTTGTTAAGCATCTTAAATTGAATTGCCGACAAATCCGTCACAAAACCACTATACCCCCCAAGTGCATCAATCTCCCTAACTATCTGCCCTTTGGCAATACCTCCCATGGCTGGGTTACATGACATCTGGCCAATGGTCTGGAGGTTCATGGTCACCAAAAGCGTTTTTGAACCCATGTTCGCGGCCGCGGCTGCGGCTTCTGCCCCAGCATGTCCGCCACCCACAACTACAACATCGTAAATATTATCAAACATACCTATTGTTCCACGTGGAACATTTTTAAATATTTATTCTCCTTCTCACGCATGACCTGACTTTCCTTAGGGGTTTTGTCTTTATATCCAACCAGATGCAAAACGCCGTGAGCCATAACCCGTCGCATTTCCTCTTCCATAACTCCGCCTAACTCTTTGGCATTATCGACAACTCTATCCACAGAAACAAAAACATTTCCAAAAACCATATTGCCCTGCACGTAATCAAAGGTTATGATGTCCGTGTAATAATCGTGCTGCAAATACTCCCTATTTACTTCCAAGACCCGTTCATCAGTTTCGAACTGATACGTTAATTCTCCAAGTATATGATGCTCAGATTCTATTATTCTATTTAGCCAATGGGTATAGTATTCTTCCTGTGGAACTTGCCAATCCGTATTGTAAATGAACTCAATCATTTTGATAGTACTCCTTAACCTTGTCTGCGTAAATTTTTTGCAAAGGTAAGGCTTGTCTATTCAAACTTTCAACTCCACTTCCAGACCTTTTGAAGATGTCCGGTTTGGTTAATATAGGGTTCACAAATTCCTTGGTCTCCGTCTTGCTCTCCCGCTCTTTTCGTTCCCCTTTCTGAATATTTGCATTCTTCAGTTTCAACAACTCATACTCGATTTGCAATGCTCTTTGTTTGGTGCGTTCTGTAATTCCATTTTCCAGCAACTCTCTTTCGAACTCCTCCATCTGCTTTACAATCTTCTGCGCCAAACCTCTTTTGTCCCTGTCGATAATATCCGAAAGTTGTTCTTCTAATCCCTCTCTTAACCTTTGTTGTTGTTTATATATCTCAAACAGCTCCTCCATACCCAGTTCATCTCCTTGACCGTTGGAGTTTCCATCTCCATCTCCATCTTTACCCTCTCCATTTTTGCCCTTCTCCTTAGAGCCTTTATTGCCTTTAGCCCCTTCCTTTCCCTGCTCTTTGCCTTCACCTTCCTTTCCATCACCGTCCTGTATTCCTTTTTCACCTTCCTTTCCTTCTCCCTTTTGTTCCTGTCCTTGACCTGAACTTCCCATCTTCTCTCCAATACTCTGCTGCCCTTTTATAATGTCTGGTAATTGGAAATCACTTCCCTGGCCTTGGCCTTGTCCAGAGCTCATACTCTGCTGCATATTATCCAATACATTGGCCAAAAAATCACTCAACCCATTGGTCGCGGTCAAAACATACTGCTGATAACTTGCGCCTTGGTACAATTGATTTTCCACCATACTTTCCAAAGACTTGTCTACATTGTAATAGACATCCTCAATTCTGTCGTTCACAAACTCCGACAACACCGGTCTTCTGAGTGACAAAGCGAACAGGCTGTCATCCACATGTTCAAACAAATCCCTCAACTCCTTTTGGTCACGAACCATTCGTGAAAACTGTGACACCTCAGTATTTATCTCCGTAATGTTTTCAAACAGGCCTTCTTGCTTAAAAGAGAATATCAGCAAATTATCCAAAACCTGACGAAGCATTTCGGCATCTTCCGCATTCTGTGAACCACTAGAACCAGATGCCGACTGTTGTAGGCCCTCAGACATCTGCTTCATTTTTTGTGCAGCTGACTTCTGCTTCTTTTGTGCTGATTCACTTTTGTTTGCCCCACTCTCCGCATTTTGCTTTTGCAATTCCTTTAACGCTTCTTTCTGGTCTTCTTTTACGGATTCCTTATCCCCTTCTTTCACATTCATCTCCATAGGTTTTTTCAGCTCCTCATTATCCTTCTTCAACTCAGACAACTCCTCCGCAATCTTTTCAAAACTTTCATTCAACTCTTTCTGCTCCTCCTTTGCCTTATCCTTATCCGACTCACCTGTCAGTTGTTCCTGTCTTTTTGAATCCTCCTCAAGTCTTCGAGATAGCTGATTCATCTTCTCAGTCACGTAGTATCTTTTTGTCAACTCCAGTAACTGTTCCAAATTGCGTGTCGATGAACCTTGCTTCTTTGACAAGTCATCCAACTTTCTTTTTAACTGTTCCTCTTCTATTTTATCAGCGATTTTCTGCAGCTCCTCCAAAGCCTTTGCATTCTCCCGCGCCTGTTTTTCCTGTCTCTCCAAACGCTCCTTTAGCATCCTTTCATACTCCTTATTCTTTTCTGAGCCTTGGATACCTTGCTTAAGGTTTTTGGTGAACTTCTCCATCAAATCCTCCTGTTCTAATTGCTTTTGCAAAAATTGTTGCAGCTGTTCTTTCCCTTCGAATCCTATCTGTTTTCCACCTCTTTGCTCCTCCCTCAGCTTGTTTAGGCTCTCCTTCTGTTTCTGAAATAACTCAACCGTGTTTTCAAGACCTTTAATGGACTTTTCCTTAAGCTCTAATTCCTTGTCTTTCAATGCATTACTTCTCAAAAGCTTTGTGGTAAACACTCTACTTTTGCTACTTTTACCGCCATTTACCGCGTCATTGTCCTTCACCTCAAAGTACAGGTCATATTTCACATTCGACTCCAACTCCAAACCTGACGGGAAGGTGTAGAAGAATTCTTGATATGCTCCAGAACCTATATTTATGTCCATTCGCCTAGCTCTATTATTCTTACCGCTTGGATAATACACTAAGCTCAAGCTTCGCAAACCATGGTCATCCCCTAATTTCCCCTTAAAGTACATTGTGTTGGGCAACAAAGAATCCATCCGGCTTTCCATATTAATCGTTGGGTATTGGTCCCGAATAACATCCAACTTATATGAAATGCTCTCCTGACCGTTCATATCCTCGTTACTTGATAGCACCTTATAATCGTAGGTTGAGAACAGACGACGTTGCAGTCTAAATGTTCCCTCCTGTTTCGCTAAGGTCACGACTGTATCCTTATCCATCATTTGCATCTTATCCACAGCTTTTCCCTCAAGTATCCAAAATACCTTTGTGCCTTCGGGAATAATCGCATCCCCCGTCCCTGAAACTGTCTCCGACTGCTTGTTCAGGTACTTTGGATATACCATTTCCATCTTAAAGTCCGCAACCACTGGAGTGCGCTTTACCGTAATCATGTATTCCTTTGACTTCCATCCGTTGGCCTCTAAGTAAAACTTGCTGCCCTCTATTGGTCTTTCAATCCGATAACTGAAAGTATTATCATCCGCTCGCATCAATCTTGCGTTGTCATTCAAAACCAAGTTTATTTGTTCTGGTACAACATCACCCTCGGTCTTCACTTTCACTTCCAGCGGTTCGCTATCTTTAGCCACCAACGAATCCGACACCAAAACAAATTTAAAAGGCGCCGGTCTCTCGAAACTTTTATTGAATTGCACCACTCTCTTGTGCGAACCAAAAAATTCGCCCCAACTACCAGAGAACAACACTAAGCCTAACAGCACTAAAGGGAACAACAAATATTTCGACCTAGAAAAACCATCCTTCAATGATACCGCCTGCACAAAATTGACCGCCTGCAGCCTGTTAGAACGTTGCTCAATACTTGCAACCAAAAGTTCGGATTGTGATTTGTTCTGAGACAAATCCAATAGGTTGAGTAACCTGTCCCCGACATTAGGAAAGTGGTTTCCGATAATCCTTGAAGCCTGTCTTTCATCTATCCCTTTCCGCATGCGCATTAGATGGCTTAACGGAATTAAAATAAACTTATAGAGCAAAAGCAATTCTACTAACAAAAAACAAATGAACAATACCAGCCTCCCACTAGAACCTAACCAAAGCCAGTGCTCCAAAGAAAGAATAACCATCCAATACGTGATGCCCACGGCAAGAAACAATAGGACCCCTTTGATAAGTGCATTAACGTAGTACTTGCTTATAAAACGATGCAGCTTGTCCAGAATGCTGTGAAAACCCTTCAAAATCAAGTATATTTAATAGCAAGATACAAATGTGCCCATTTTGCTTTTTAAATTAATTGTTAAAACCCTGCTATGAAGGATATAAAATACCTTGCCGCCCTTACCATCCCTGTTTCTGCCATTGTCAGTCTATACTTCAAAGGGTATTGGAGCTATTTTACGCCCTTTTATGCATTTGCCATCATTCCTATTTTGGAAATGCTTCTTCCTCAAGATTCGAGTAATCTAGAGGATGAAACCCGTGTTGAAAAAGCGAAAAGTAAACTTTTTGACTGGATGCTCTACCTCAACGCTCCAATAGTGTATGGCATTCTCCTATATACTTTGATTGACATTTCAACAACTACGTACGCTCTATATGAGCTTGTTGGTTTGGTACTATCTGTGGGGATTGTACTTGGCGTGAATGGTATCAATGTAGCCCACGAACTTGGGCATCGACAAAACACTTGGGAACGACATCTAGGCAAATTTCTTTTGCTTCCTTCCTTTTATATGCACTTTTATATTGAACACAACTTCGGTCATCATGCGAATGCCGCTACGGAAGAAGACCCCGCAACCGCACGATACAATCAAAGCGTTTATTCTTTTTGGTTCACTTCTGTTTTCCGTCAATACATCAGTGCCTGGGCCATCCAAATGAAATTACTCTCCTCTTCAAAAAAGAATTTCTTTCATCCGAATAATGACATGTTTTGGTATAGTCTTTTTCAACTTTCCTATTTGTTGATGGCGTATCTTTTCTTCAACGCACAAGGTTTGCTTTTTGTACTGGCCACAGGAGTCGTCGGTTTTCTTTTACTGGAAACGGTAAACTATATTGAACACTATGGTCTTCGTCGTAAACGTTTGGCCTCTGGCCGGTATGAACGCGTTCGCGAATGTCATTCTTGGAATAGCAACCATGTTATCGGCCGTATTGTACTGTATGAGCTTACCCGTCATAGTGACCACCATTACAAATCTTCCAAAAAATACCAGTTATTGGATTATCATGACATTTCACCCCAAATGCCTTATGGTTATCCAACTTCCATGGTACTTTCCTTTGTTCCTCCCTTATGGTTTGCCATTATGAATCCAAGGGTGCCCAATCAAATGAAACCTGAAACTTTTTCTATGGCATAAGGCTTTTATACCTTTGCCAAAAAGTTTAGTACATGAGCAATGTTCGGGTGCGTTTTGCCCCAAGCCCTACAGGACCTTTGCACATCGGAGGGGTTCGTACCGCATTATTCAACTATTTGTTTGCCAAGCAAAACAAAGGCTCCTTCATTCTACGTATTGAGGATACCGACCAATCACGTTATGTGGAAGGTGCAGAAAATTATATTCAAGAAGCACTTCAATGGTGTGGATTGGCTTTTGATGAAGGGCCTGATATAGGAGGGGAGTTTGGCCCGTATCGACAAAGTGAGCGAAAACATTTATATCAAGACTTTGCTGAGCAACTCATTGAAAGTGGTCATGCTTACTATGCTTTTGACACACCTGAAAAGCTAGATTTCCATCGTAAAGACCATGAAGCCAAAGGCAAAACCTTCATCTACAATTGGCACAATCGCTTAAAACTAGATAACTCCCTGTCCCTTTCATCAGAAGAAGTAGCGCATAGACTCTCCAACGCGACGCCTTATGTGATACGATTCAAATGTCCACAGGATGAGACATTGATGTTGCAGGACATCATTCGTGGAACTATTGAAATTGACAGCAATACGTTGGATGACAAAGTCATTTTTAAAAGTGACGGAATGCCTACCTATCACTTGGCCAATATCGTGGATGACCATCTAATGAAAATATCCCATGTCATAAGAGGAGAGGAGTGGTTGCCTTCCTTACCGTTACACAATCTATTGTATGATGCCTTCGGATGGACCAAACCCAAATTTGCACATCTTCCGCTTATCATGAAGCCCACAGGAAAAGGAAAACTAAGCAAACGCGATGGCGAAAAGGGAGGGTTTCCCGTATTCCCGCTCCAATGGAATGAAAGCCAAGGGTATCGTGAATCAGGCTACTATCCTGAGGCGGTAGTTAATTTTCTTGCCTTGCTGGGGTGGAATCCAGGCACCGAGCAAGAATTATTTTCCTTAGAAGAATTGGTTCAGAATTTTAGCTTGGAAAGAGTAAACAAATCCGGGGCTAGATTTGACCCAGACAAAACGGTTTGGTACAATCGCCAATATTTACAGAATCAATCCAACAGTGATTTGACCAAACAGTATATGCCCTTACTTCAAGAAAAAGGAGTAGCGGCTGATAAAACGTTCGTGGAAACTGTTATCAATTTGGTTAAAGATCGTGCTGATTTCGTGAGTCACCTTTGGGGCCTAAGTGAGTACTTCTTTTTGGCACCTACATCATATCCCGAAAAAGCAGTGAAAAAGCAATGGAAGGATACAACCTCAGCCATCATGAACGGTGTTTCCAGTATTTTGGACTCTATCTCCGATTTTTCCTCAGAAACCATTGAGTCGCATGTCAAAGACTGGATTGCGTCTGAAGAACTCTCCTTTGGAAAGGTGATGCCACCGCTACGTCTCGTTATTGTGGGAGACATGAAAGGCCCACATCTTTTTGATATTATAGCTCAAATTGGAAAAACAGAGGCCATTCAACGCATTGAAAATGCTATTTTAAAACTGGGATGATTCAAGCGATTCTAACCTAACTCGTCTGAATCAAGGTTTTTAGCAACTGCTGTATCCATTCAGATTTCCCGATGGGCAATCTCAGAAAACGAACCAGTACCATCAGCAAAGCGAGGTAAGTGGCAGGGTGTTTGATTTTTCCAAACTTACGTGCGAAAATAAGCAGCAGCGGGATATAGATGACCTCTGCCGATATCGCTATAAACATTGGATTCAACTTTTCTGGTAGCAGAATACTTCTCCAAAAAACAATCATACCTCGACCGACGGCTGGCATCATCATAAAAAAAGCACTTGCCGTCAACCACCAAGCATGTTCTTCCACTTGCTTTCGTCGTAAAATCCCCATAACCACTGCATAGGCAAAAGCCAATATCAAAACCAGTTCGATTACCAAGGTACCATAGTAAAAAGGAATAGGCGGCCCCTTGGATTCAGGGGTCCATCTTTCGACCATCTTTAAGGGAAAATCCAATAAACTAATTGCTGTAAAGATTGCACCGCCTGCAATCATGAAACCCAATAATCCAATAGTCCGGTGGCGTTCCAATTTGCCATGTGTGGCCCAATAGGGTTGAAAAATCAATAGAAGGTACCATGCTGTTACCAGCCAATAATGGATGTGGAACTCCCATGATTTGGTTTCAAAGGAAGGCCAATAAAACCGAAATATTCCTATTTGGACAAGCAACAATATGCCCACCATCCAAACATGCAATTGGGTATAGCGTTTCATAAACTATGATTTTGAATGGGGAACCTTGCTAATGTTTAGAGGTAAGATAGCCATAATTTACTAGTTCTTTTTTTTTGCAAGTTGAACAAGACATTGGGGTATTGCAGGTACTTGTAACAAAATCAACCTCTGTACGACCCATAATCACAAAGACTTTTGTAAATTCCTTGTCTAACATTTAAACCATTTCTACCATGAGCAATTATTTTATAGCACCTATAGTTTTTTTCGGATTCATAATCCTTTTTGCTTCCTTTTTTATCGTGAAACAACAGACTGCAGTAGTTATTGAGCGATTTGGTCGGTTCCAGGCCATACGTAATTCTGGCCTAAGAATGAAAATTCCTCTAGTAGACCGTATCGCTGGAAGATTGAGTTTAAAGATTCAACAGTTGGATGTAATGGTTGAAACCAAGACGCTTGATGATGTATTTGTAAAAATCAAGGTTTCCGTTCAATATTTAGTAATACGCACAAAGGTTTATGATGCATTTTATAAGTTGGAATATCCTCACGATCAAATCACCTCTTTTGTGTTCGACGTAGTTCGCGCCGAAGTCCCTAAAATGAAGTTGGACGATGTCTTTGTTAAAAAAGATGATATTGCGATTGCCGTAAAAAGAGAACTTCAAGAATACATGTCGGAATATGGATATGACATCATTAAAACCCTGGTTACCGATATTGACCCTGATGCGCAAGTGAAGGCGGCAATGAACCGCATAAACGCTTCAGAACGTGAAAAAATTGCCGCTCAATTTGAAGGAGATGCCGCCCGTATCTTAATTGTAGAAAAAGCGAAAGCCGAAGCAGAAAGCAAGCGCCTTCAAGGACAAGGTATCGCAGATCAGCGACGTGAAATCGCGCGAGGTTTGGAAGAATCGGTTGAAGTGTTGAACAAAGTTGGTATCAATTCGCAAGAGGCTTCCGCCTTGATTGTCGTCACGCAGCACTATGATACGTTACAAGCCATTGGTGAGGAAACCAATAGTAATTTGATTCTTCTACCTAATTCTCCACAAGCGGGTAGTGATATGCTCAATAACATGGTCGCTTCTTTCACAGCCAGTAATCAGATTGGAGAAGCCATGAAACAACAAAATAAAAAGAAAGACGACGGCACTAAATAGTAATCGGCGTTTTACAGGGGCTTTTAGGACAAATTCTTGTTTTTAAAGCTCCTGTTACATCTTTTCACGATGGTCGGGGTTAGTATGTTTCCAAACAAAAATCTTGCCTTAAAAAGGCCTTTATAGAAGCCAACTTTATAAGAAATACCTATTGGTTTAATTTAGGCGATAGCTCCTTTCTATATTAAGAATTTAGGAGGTCTGCTCAAGCTTCGCCCAAGTATCTCGAAGCGTAACGGTTCGGTTAAATACCAAAGCTTCCGGTTTGGAATCCAAATCCACATTGAAGTACCCTAATCGCTGAAATTGAAAACGGTCGCCGATTTGCGCATCTTTTAAACTAGGCTCTAAAAATCCAGTGACCTTTTGCAATGAGTCCGGATTTACGAACTCCATGAAATCTCGGTCTTTATGTGCATCTGGAGTGGCGTCCACGAAAAGTCTGTCATAAAGTCGAACTTCTGCTTGTATGGCATGCTTGATGGAAACCCAGTGCAGGGTGCCCTTCACTTTTCGCAAGCTTTCTTCCGTGCCGCTACCACTTCTGCTTTTGGTATCATAAGTACATTGCACCTCGGTTACATTCCCTTCTTCGTCTTTGGTGCAACTTTCCGCTTTGATAATGTAGCCGTTTTTCAACCGAACCTCTCCTCCCAGTTTTAATCGGAAAAACTTTCGATTCGCCTCTTCCCTAAAGTCTTCTTGTTCAATGTAAAGTTCTCTGGAAAACGGAACCTCTCTAAATCCAGCGCTTTCATCCTCTGGATTATTTTCTGCATCCAACCATTCTTCTCCATCTTCCGGATAATTGGTGATGACCACTTTTAATGGATTCAATACCGCCATCACTCGTGGAGCTATTTTGTTCAGATGGTCTCTTACATGAAAATCCAAAAGCGAAACATCAACGACATTCTCTCTTTTGGCGATTCCAATTGTTTCCGCAAAGTTTCGAATGGATTCCGGCGTGTATCCCTTTCTTCTCATCCCAGAAACGGTCGGCATACGGGGGTCGTCCCACCCTGAAACCACGTTTTCCTCAACCAAGCGAAGCAACTTACGCTTACTCACCACGGTGTGACTCAAGTTACGTCTGGCGAACTCTCTCTGTTTTGGTCGTAGTCTATCTTTTGATACCAATTGGTCCAAAAACCAGTTGTAAAGCTCTCGGTGAGGCAAAAATTCTAAAGTACATAAGGAATGGGACACTTGTTCGATATAGTCACTTTCCCCGTGGGTCCAGTCATACATGGGGTAAATACACCAATCGGTATTTGTGCGATGGTGGGGTTTGTGTAAAATCCGGTACATCACAGGGTCTCGCATCAACATATTCGATGAAGACATGTCAATTTTAGCCCGCAAAACGTGCGCTCCCTCTTCAAAATCACCATTCTTCATCCCTCTGAACAACGTAAGATTCTCTTCGACACTACGATTGCGATATGGGCTTTCTGTTCCGGGTTCCGTTGGTGTGCCCTTCTGATTGGCTATTTGCTCGGAAGTTTGGCTATCTACATACGCCTTGCCCTCCCTGATAAGCTGTTCGGCCCAGTCGTATAATTGCTGAAAATAATCAGAAGCGTAACGCTCTGATTCCCAGTTGTATCCTAGCCAAGCCACATCCCGTTTTATGGCGTCGACATACTCTTTTTCTTCCTTAGCTGGATTGGTATCATCAAACCTCAAATTCACCGGAGCGCCATAACGCAACCCGAGTCCAAAATTCAAGAAAATAGAACTGGCATGTCCAATATGCAAATAACCATTCGGTTCCGGAGGGAACCTAAAGCGCAATTCATCATTGGAATAGCCACTTTTCAGGTCATCCTCGATGATATGTTCGATAAAATTCAGTGATTTTTCAACGTCTTCCATGTCTTGCCTTTCCTCGGTCAAATGCACAAAAGTACCACTCTTTCCAATTTTGATGCATTAAAGTGTATACAAAGAAAGCCATTTCACAACAGTTTTGGTGTTGCGCACAACAATATCTTTTGAATCGCGGGGAAGAAGGGCATATTTGTTATTAGAATACTACATGAAAAATTGAAGCTGCGAGGCTTCATGGACATCTTAAGGGGCGCAACAACAAGGCAACATTGCCTACAACCTCTTAAATACTAGCACAGATGAAAAAAGTCAGTTCAATCCGTAGTATTCTCTTCAGCACTTTGATGCTATGCTTTTTGGTGCATTCCACCACGGCACAGGTACTAAACCAACCCGTTGCTGCAGACAATCCAAACTTAGCAGGAAACTCGGCCTGGACCGCGGCATGCGCCTCGGACAGTTTCAACGAATATTTCGTGAATTTCACTTGGAGCCCTCCCTTGGTGGATAGCAACAATGAATTCGTTCTAGAGTTATCTGATGCCGATGGAAACTTTGGTTCACCCATTGAATTGGCCAGACTAGCTGACAAAAACACCACATTCGATTTTGAATTCCAGTTTGCCGTACCCAATACGGTGAGAGGTGAAAACTACAGAATGCGGGTTAGAAGTACCAGTCCTGCAAAGACAAGTCCTGCATCTGACCCGTACCCGATGCATTATGTGGATTACGATTCTCCCTTGCTCATTAGTCGTGATGGAAGTGGGGTCATTCCTCCAGGAGGTAACATTCAACTTTGTGCCGGTGAAAGCTTGGTTCTGGCCACGCACAACATTCCAAATGCCGAAACGTATCAATACAACTGGTATAGAAGCACTTCACTACTAAGTGAAAAATCAAACGAACTGACCATCACCACCCCTGGAACGTATTGGGTAGAATTGGATTACGGTACAGTTTGTTCTGGCTCCGCCAATACGCTTTCCAATACCATAACGATAAGCAACGGAACTAATTTGGGCATCGCTTTAAACGAACCTTCTACCATTTCGCTTTGTTCCGGGGACAGTCAAACCCTTACCGCAAACGTAAGCGGGATGGGTCTTAACTACACTTGGTATAAAGACGGGGCTATTGTCTCCGGAACTACTGTGGATGCCGACACTTTCACTATAGATACTTCATCATCTGACTTTGGTGGAGACTATCAAGTAGAAATCTCAGGAGGAAGTGCCTGTACAGAACGTTCTGCAGCAGTGACTATTCAAAACGCAGGGTCGACCCAGATTACTTTAAACAACCCTGAAAACATTGTACTGTTACCTGGGAATGATGAAACCCTATCCGTTTCAACAAACGCCGTTACGCCAACCTATCAATGGTTCAAGGACAACGTATTGATTCCTGGAGAAACCTCAGCCTCATTGACTATTTCTGATATTGGAGATTACAAAGTAACCGTTACCGAAACCGGAGGAAGTTGCGCTGGAACGCCAGTGGATTCGCCTATCATCAACGTTGTTTTACCAGCATCTTTTGAATTAGACATTGCTTTCGACGGAAATTATACGGAATGTCAAAGCAGTTCCGCTACTATTGCGCTACAGACTATCTATGCGCTTGATGGCTCAGGCAACCGCACGGATGTAACATCCAGCGTAGAAAACAACTTTTCATACCAGTGGGTATACGATTCTAACAATCTTGGTGGAGCAACTACCAATTCCCTTAACTTGAATGATGCCAATGATAATGGTGAATATCAACTCACAGGAACTTTAGGTGCCTTTACCGCCTCATCCAACAACTTAACCGTTCGATTGGCTACTACCGATGTAGTTACTCTTTCTTCAACGGAAACCGTGTTGTGTGAAGGAGGTGCTCCAATCATATTGACCTCTTCGTTGGATTTGTCCGGAGAGACTTTTGAGTGGTTACGTGATGGCAGCTCGGTAGATACCAATAGCGGTAGCTTCTCTGTTACCAATCCTGGTACCTATCAGCTTCGATTGAGCAGAAACAACTGCGCTACCGTTTCGAATGAAATTGTAATCCAACGTTTTGATGACTCTCTTTTGGTTCTTGACCAACCCAATGATTTAATCATAATTGAAGGGGAAACACAAACTGTAAATGCTTCTGGAGCTACTTCATATGAATGGTTCGATGCTAACAACGCCTCCTTAGGAACTCAAAGTTCTTTCGCTTTTCAAACGGAAGGTCAATACCTATTAATAGCGAACTTCGGAAACTGTAGTGTAAGCCGTGTTATAACGGTAACCTACAGGGACAACTTCGCCATTCCAAACGTGATTACCGCTAATGGCGATGGTATCAACGATTTGTGGGTATTACCGAATTCATATTCTCGTGACCCTGAAGTACTGGTTACCATTTTCGATGAAAAAGGAAAAGAAGTCTTCAGCCAAGCGAACTACGAAAATAACTGGCCACAATCAACTACTGCATTTAGCCAGCAAAACATGATTTTCTATTACAGACTTACTAGAGCTGGAAGAAACCTCAAACAAGGTACTATAACCGTTATTCGATAAACAGAATGCACCCCAACAAACCTAAACTAATACTACTACTGTTCATCACACTGCTTTCCTTTGGAGTACGCGCCCAAGAGGAAAATCCGTTTGTGGTGTATGATGTGCCTTCACAGAACCTTTTAAAGTTCAACAGGTTCTTGTTGAACCCGACCTTTTCAACGGTTCGAGAAGATAAGTCATACATCAATCTGTTTCACAGAAACCAATCGGTATCATTTGATGACAACAACCAAATCTATTTCTTGAGTTATAGTGGTCGTGTTGGTGATAGGAGCGGGGTCGGTTTAAGTCTGTTTACCAATAGAGAAGGGCTTTTCAATAATTTTGGACTGCATGCAAACTATGCGTATGGCATCCGCTTGAGTCCAAAAAGTAACTTCACCTTTGGGGCCAACTTTTCATATTATCAGAGTGCTTTCAACCAAAACCGTGCGAATACTGTTGATGATGACCCTTTTCTCAACAGCCTGGAAAGCAGTTCACTAATCACCTTTCAACCTGGATTCAATATCTCTTTTGGACAATTTGATTTTGGTGGTTTCGCTGAAAACCTATTTGACTACAACCTGAAAAGCAGCGAATCTGTAACCGAATTTAACGAAAAGACCTATTCAGGCCATTTACAATATACCCATCAGTTTAAAAATGCTTCTGGAATCCTTGAACAAGGACGATTAATGCCATTGGCACGAGTCCGAAAAGTCGGTGAAGAGGACATCACTCTTGCTGGAAGTTTAGTGATGGATTTACCCAAACTCGGCTGGGTTCAGGCGGGTTACGATGATTTTTATGGTGCTTCAGCCGGTTTAGGTTTTAACCTGAACCGCAACCTATCCATTGGCTATACGGTTGAAAAAGGACTTTCCGGTGAATTTGAAAATTTTGGTGTAAGTCACGAGGTTTCTTTGGCCTATTCCTTCACACCCAACCTTACGGAAGACCGCGTGCTTCTTGAAAAAGACAACGAAGACTTGGTTCAAAAAGATGAAGATGAGGTGCCTTCCGAAGACTTGGTTATCACCGATAAGGATTTGGAAATCGCTCAGCTGAAAGAAAAATTGGCTGAAAATGATGCCATTTTAGATGAAATTCTTTTCCGCCAAGACTCGATAGAACAAGGCCGCAAAAGAGATTTGGAACGCCGCTTTGATATGGTGATGAAAATGGTGCGGCGTGAGACGCGTGGAGAGCGACCAGACCTTGAAAAACGTGCGGAAGCCCTGTTCTTTTCTAGAATGGATAGCACCGACATGCTTGCTCAAAACAGCTACAAAAACCCTGTTTCAAATACGGGTTTAACCAATTCCACCGCAACCAAAAAAGTCATTACGCTGGCGGATAAAAGAAAAACGCAACAAACTGCTGCAACGCAAACAACCTCAACTACGGTTGCGAAGGACAATATTATTGCTACAAAACGCACCGTTAAACCAAATACAACGGAAGAGGCAACCGGCGCCGTTCGAGACAACCTTGCACAAAACAACACTTCGGTTGAAGACAACAGAACGCGTGCCATTGGATTCAAAACTTTTGACCTTCCCGATGTGGAGTCTGGGCACTATTTGATTGCCAATGTATATAATGATGAAGCTAATGCCGACCGTTTTGTAAATGAAATGTATGACTTGGGTATTGAAGCCAGCTACTTCGTGAACCCCAAGAACAATTTGAAATACGTCTATTTAAAACACTCCGGTTCGAAAGCCGAAGTCACAGAAAATTTTAGAAGCAATGTAAACGGAAAGTTCTACGCTCCTATGTGGATGATGACCGTTAAAAACCAGACTGGGCAAATGTCCGACCAGAAGGAACCTTCAGGTGTTTTGGCACAAAATATTGTGAAAACGTATAGTATTGGTGGACTTGGTTCCGGATTCTACCTCATCGCCAATGTCTTTGCCAAAGCTAGCAATGCTTCCCGATTTGTACGAGAACTGCAATCAAGAGGTTTGGATGCCGACTTCTTCATTAATCCAGAGAACAATTACCGCTATGTGTATTTGAAAAAACACGAAACCTGGACTAACGCGCTAACCTCATATTACACCAAACTAAACGCTTCGTATGATGAGAAAATGTGGATCATGCGAATAAAACCAAACTATAATAGTTAAGATGACCCATCGCTTACTAAAAATCACACTATGCCTTCTGGGCATGGTCTTTTTTGGGCTTAAAAGTAGCGCTCAAGTTGAGGTACCTTTCACGCCAAGGTTAACCAATTCTTATATTAATATAAAGGGCGACTACACCTTTCTATCCAACGGTATCCTTAACCGTGTCGATTCCAGTAATGGCACTAACGACCCCTATAACGGCACAGCGAACAATAATGGTTTCCACAGGGATTATATTGATATAGACTCCGACCCAACAACCTTTAGTTCAAGCAGTTCAACCTTAACCCTTCCTTTCTGTTCTAGAATATATTGGGCCGGTTTGTATTGGTCTGCCAACTATCAGCAAGAAGTGCTGAACAATACCCAAATTACTTCCCTTCCACAAAATGATACCCAAAGACTCGACTTTACTGCAATTAAGTTTCGGGTCCCTGGTGGAACTTATATTGATTTGGTTGCGGACAACAATCCGGACCCTGTGGGAGAAGAAGACGCGATTATCCATGACGATGTTACTTTCAAAGATTCACCTTATACCTGTTTCAAAAACGTAACCAACCAACTTCAAGCCTTAGCCGACCCTTCTGGGGAGTATTTTGTTGCCAACATTCGTGCCACTCGCGGACAAAGTGTTGGTGGTGCAGGCGGTTGGACACTTGTGGTCATTTATGAAAATCCAACCCTTACCGGAAAATACATTTCTGTTTTCGATGGTTATGCCGGGGTGCGCGGTAGTTCTAGTGCAGACATTACCGTTTCTGGCTTCAATACTATTCCCGTTGGTCCCGTAAGAGCCCGTTTGGGAGCTAGTGTAGTAGAGGGTGACCGTGGTATTACCGGGGATGCCTTCCGCATTGAAACCCCCATGAACCCCGGTTTTACCAGTTTGAGCAATGGGGCAAATCCCGCGAATAACTTCTTCAACTCTAACATTACTATAGACGGCGTTGACGTCACAACACGGAACATAGCTGCTACCAATACGCTTGGTTACGATTCCGATATTTTCGAAATCAGTAATCCGGCAAATAGTATAATCGCTAATACCGAAACAGATGCTACCCTCCGCTTGTTTACCCAAGGGGATGCCTTTGGGGCCTTCCTGGTAACCTTTGGGGTCGAAATTATTGAGCCCAACATCGTACTCGAGAAAAAAGTAGAGGATATTGGCGGAAACGATATTACAGGCCAAGGGGTAACCTTAGGGCAGTACCTCGATTATATTCTATCCTTTGTAAACACAGGTAATGATGACGCCACAAATTATGTGATTCGAGATGTCCTCCCGCAAAATGTTACGTTGGATGAAACCAATATCACACTACCTCCGGGGGTAACATACACCTACAATCCGGCAACCACGGAAATTGTATTCAACATTCCGGATAATCTTGTTGAAATTGGGGACCCTATTGCCTCCATTCGGATGCGCGTTCGCGTAGCTGAAAACTGCTTTGATTTTGTAGACGCTTGTACAGATATTATTGAAAATCAAGCCTTTTCAACCTATGAAGGGATAATCAACGACAATCAAATCAGTGATGACCCTAGTGTATCTGACTTTGATGATTGTGGTTTTACTACGCCTGGTGCAACCAACTTCTTATTAGATGATTTAACCGCATGTAACTACACAAGAACCGTATTGTTGTGTGGTGATAATGTGGTATTGGACGCTGGTGACAACTTTGACGCCTACATTTGGTACAGAGACGAAAATGGAAATAACACTATTGACGCCGGGGATACCGTGCTTAATGATGGAGATCCTGACGGAGACCCTAGCACCTTCCTGGCGGACGATATAGGCACTTACATTGTAGACAAGCAAGTAGCTGACCCTTGTAAAGATTTTGCAGAAATCATCATTGTGGAACGTTTCGGAGCAACCCAAACCAACCCGATTACCACTTTAATAAATGATACAAGCAATACCGTAGACGGTGAAATTGTAGTTTGCCCCAATGACGGTAGCGAGTTACCTCAGATTTCCCTCTGCGGACTCAATGATACAGAACCCGTACAAATCAACATTCCTGATGCTGACAGCATTGAATGGCAACAGTTAGACGAGTCAAGTTGTGCTGCTGCAGTGGCCGATTGTGCCAATACCAACAACGCTTGTACTTGGAATACCATCCAAACCGGAAACAACTTTTTAGCCTCAGATGCCGGACAATATCGCTTGGTAATCAACTATCAAAACGGTTGCTTCAGTCGATTCTATTTCAACATCTTTAAGAACCCTCTAGACCCACAAGTCAACACAAGGGACATCATTTGTGATACGGACGGAAACATCACTGTGACCAACATGCCGTTGGACTACGAATACCGTCTGATTGACCAAGCAACCAACAATGTATTGGTTGCGTACAATCCAAGTCCGAGTTTCACTATTCCAAACAACGGTGCTTACACTGTTGAAATGCGCCAACAAGGAGTAACCGATGGTTGTGTTTTTGTGTTGGACAACATAGGAATTTTGGAGAGAGATTTCCAAGTTGACGTTACCACCAAAGATACAGACTGTAATGGGTTGGGTGAAATTTCCATTTCAGCACTAAACGTTGAAGCACAATACTATTATGAAGTTTCTCAAGGCGGAACCACAGTTGACACTTTTGGACCTTCTGGAGATAACAACTATACTTTTGAAAACCTCAACCCTGGGGTATACGATATTCGTTTAACTACTGATGATGGCTGTGATTACACAGAACAGGTTACCATTAATGATGTAACCGATTTGGCGGTAACCGCCGTTACCAACAAAAACATCGATTGTAACGATGGAACGATTACCGTAACCGGCACAGGAGGATTCCCTAACCCAGATTATGCTTACGCCATCTGGAGTTATAACGGAGCAGATTTATATACTGACGTTGGTGATATTCCAGCTTCGGAATTTCAAACGACCAATGATTTTACCTTCATCGCAGGGGAAGAAGGTGATTACGAATTCATCGTGGTAGATGGCAACAACTGTACCGCTATTTCCAATGTAGCAACTATTGTTGTGTCCCCTCCTATCACCTATACCTCTAGCCAAAACAACATCTCTTGTTTCGGTGGAAACGATGGTTCGATTGCTTATACTATTACTAACTCGAATGGTTATGCGATTGACTTTACCCTAACTCCTACGGCTGGCACTCCCGTAACCAATAATTCCGGGAATTTCACCAATCTTGCCGCAGGGGATTATACTGTTACCATCACCTACACGCTTGGTGCCTCAAACTGCGATATCGTCGAAAACTTTACATTGACGGAGCCTGCGAATGCACTTTCTGCGAATGCAGTCATGATACAAGATTATACGTGTGCCCAGCAAGCCATTATAGAGGCACAAAATGTGGCCGGAGGTACAGCGCCTTACGAGTATAGCATCAATGGAATAGACTTCTTTTCAGGAGTTGGTGCAGAGCGATTTAGTAATCTCACCAATGGTGATTATACCATTACGGTTCGAGATGCGAACAATTGCACCTTTGTCACCAATACGGTAACCATTGACGACCTAGACGAACCCACGAATTTACAATTCGTTCAGTCTCAAATAACCTGTCCATCGGAAACCGTTAATGTCGACGTAACTGCGGTGAATGGTGTAGCGCCCTTTACCTTTCAAATCATTTCTGGACCTGCTTCTTCTGGACCTTATCCAATCGCGGCTTCCAGCGTAACAGGAAGTACTGGTACATTCAACAATCTTCCTGCGGGCACTTATGTCTACCGAGTGACGGATAGCAAGGACTGTAGTTATGAGGAGTCCAATACCATTGACCCCATCCAACCTATTGGCATAACTCCATCCTTGGAAAGTAACATCACTTGTTTCGGGGCCAACGACGGAAGCATCCGTTTTGATATTTCCTTTCAAACTGGACAAACTTTTAATTATACGGTAACGGGGCCTTCGGGTACCGTAAGAACTGGAAGTACAGCTGCCGTTGTTAGTAACGTAGATAACCTTGCTCCAGGAACCTATACTTTATCCCTAACTGAAATAGGGACCAATTGTTCATATTCAGCATCATATACCTTGGTGGGTCCACCTGCGGCCTTAACATTAAGTGCTAGTGAAACACAACCTACTTGTACGACCCAAGGAAATGTCATTTTGACTTCAACTGGAGGATGGGGTGGAAATAGTTTTACGTTAACCAATCCAGACGCCACGGTTTTTGGCACAAATAGCACCGGAAACTTTACCGGTTTGGCGCAATCAGGCACTTACACTGCTGCTGTAGAAGATGTTAATGGTTGTATCGTTACCACAACCTTTACATTAAATGCAGCCGTTGCCCCGGTATTGAACATTGTGCCGAACAATCCATGTTATGATGATGCCGTAGGCCTTACCTTAACCGCTAATGTGGTTTCAGGAGGAGATGGCAACTACGAATATCGCATTAATGGCGGTCCTTACGGAACCGCTAACACTTTTACCGGTCTTCTGCCGGGAACCTATACCATTGACGTTCAAGACGGAAATAACTGCGTTGATAGTGAAACCATTACCATAAATCCTGAGCTTACCCTTAGTGCTACCGCTCCAAACATCACGGCTTGCGCCACTACTACCAATGTGGACATTGTTGCTGCAGGAGGAGATGGGAATTATGTGTATGCTATTGTGGATGATGGCGTAACGGTCAATGATGGTGATTTTGCTGCGACCAATCCAATCACAGTAACGGGTGCCGGTGATTACGACGTTTACGTTCGTGACAATGGAGGTGCTTCAGGATATTGCCAAGCTGCTTTTGATATCACTATCGTACAAGATGCACCATTGGCGCTGAACATCACAGACACTGGAATTCAGTGTAGCGGAGAGGCGCAAGCCAACATAACGATTGTAGCGAGTGGGGGGGAAGCTCCCTACCAATATAGTATTGACAATGGTGCTACGTTCCAAGTATCCAACGAATTTGTAAACCAGCCTGCTGGAAGCTATAATATTCGCGTTAGTGACGCCAATAATTGTATCATTAACCAAATATATAATATCAGCGAGCCGCTTACTTTATCGGCCTCAGCTGCAGTGACCCAACTTGCGGAATGTAACCCAGGTTTGGGCGCAGAGGTTCGTATTACCAATGCCATTGGAGGAACAGCTCCTTACGAGTATAGTTTTGATGGCGGAACCAATTACGGCACAAACTCTATTGGCTTCTTGTTGCCTGGTACGCACACCTTATACATTCGGGATGCCAATAATTGTACGTTTGAGATGATGGTTACAATTGACCCTGAACCAACACCTCCAGGGGTGACGGCCAGTATCGACTATGAATGCGATGGAGAAGGTACCATAACGGTAACTCCTGACAGCCCTGCTTTCGATTATACATATGAAATCAACAGTGTGCCCAATACACCAACCACATCCAATGTGTTCAACAACGTTCCAGTTGGTACGCATACCATCTCGGTGAATTATACCAGCAATTCAGCACCTACTCCAAGTATTCTTTTGAGTGAAAACTTCGGTTCAGGACCAAACACTCCTATCAGCGAAATTGATCCTGCATATTGCTATGAACCGCAAGATGGTAGTGCCAGCTTATGCGGTTTTGGAACAGACACCCATATCCAAGATGGGGAATATTCCGTTACACAACTTATTGTAAATCCGTACGGCTCTTGGAGAAGTCCAAACGACCACACCGGGAATCCTGGAGGACGATTTTTAGCCATCAATGTAGGCGGAGTTGCCGGAGTAGGCGGGGTTGTGTATCGCAAAGATGATATTGAGGTGATTCCAAGTAGAGATATTACGATCTCCCTTTGGGCATATAACATTCAACGGGTCGGAACTTCCGGAGGAGACCCCTCTATTGAAGTTCAACTTGTGGATAACCTAGGAACTATTATTGCTAGTACCACTACTGGGAATGTTCCAAAAAACAACGATGCCGACGATTGGCAGAATTACACGGTAACCCTTAATCCAGGGTTGGAAACCAATTTGGATATCGTAATTCGAACCAATTCGGCCGTTGTAAACGGAAATGATGTTGCTTTTGATGATATCCAAGCCTTCCAAATCCCTGAAGTCTGCGCAGGTACCGTAACCTTGGATGTTGTGGTAGAGGATGGATTTGCTTTTGACGCCCAAATTACCGCTTCAAGCAATCTTTCCTGTAACGGAGCTGCTGATGGAACCATCACCTTCGAAGTAGAAAATTTTGATACGACCAACGGTTTCGAATATGATGTAAACGGCAGTGGAACATTTACCACTTCCACAACAAGTCCGGTGACCTTAACTGGATTAGCTGCTGGAAGCTACACAATAGAAGTTCGCGATGTGCTTGATAACAGTTGTATCACTACCTTAAATCAAACCCTTACGCAACCAGCCTTGGTTGAAGCAACTGCCGTCTTAACAGAAACCTTGACCTGTACCAACGGAGGAGCAACAATTACTGCTAGCGCCACAGGGGGTACGCCTGCTTATGAATACCAATTGGAAGATAACGCTGGAGGCGTTATTACAGCATATCAAAGCAATCCTGTTTTCACGGGAGTTATGGCAGGAGATTATCGCGTGCGTGTAAGAGATGTGAACAACTGTTCTGACCTTACCGATACCGATTTGAATGTGCCCGCAGTAAACCTTATTACCTATACGGCGAATGTATGTCATACCTCAACCAATGATGGAACCATCCAAATCAATGTAACGGGAGGTAACGGTAATTATCAATTTAGAATAAATTCTGGGCCTTGGTTGACACCAACCCCTGCTAGTGCCGTTGTTTATAACTTCAACAACTTAACAGCAGGCAACTACGACATTGAAATTCGTGATGCTTTCGGTTGTACCACCACGGTACCCACAATTGCGATTTTCCAAGCACCTGAAGTTATCGTAGCAGATATTACTACTTGTGCCGCGGGTAGTATTACCGTAAACACCTTCGGAAGTGTTGGAACCCTTGAGTATGCTTTTGTCCCAACAGGAAACAGTCCAGCTGGTTCCTACGGGGCCTCTAATACCTTCTCGGTTACGACCGGAAACGACGGAGACTACGATGTGTATGTAAGAGACACCGCAACTTCTGTAGCCTATTGTGTGTTCATGGAAACTGTTACCGTAAATCCAGCAACTCCATTGACGGTGACCAATACGCCAACAGACCCACAATGTTACAACGGAACAGGCTCTATCGAAGTAGATATTACCTCTGGAATCGCTCCATATACCATTCAAATTATCGATTTGGATAACGCCGGAGCTTCCAACCAGACAGACACAAATGTTGGGGTTACGACAAGAACCTATTTCAACTTAATGCCCGGCGATTACACCATTAATGTTACTGATGCGACTGGATGTACCGTTACTGAAACACCGATTACCATAAACAATCCTGATGAACTGACCGCCACCATTCAAGGGGTTACACCAGCTACTTGTACAGGCGTGTTAAGCGATTTTGGATTTGAGTTCGTCGGATATCCGACTACATTGGGAACCATAGAATTCAGTGCTGATGGCGGTGCCACTTGGATTGGTGACAACTCCACTCCTGGAACGACTGACCAATTGCTCGGTTTTGCTTCTGGGACAACGGTCAATCCGTCTATGCGAACCGTTGACGCTTTTGGAAACACCCTTTGTCAAACCGATTTCCCTCCGTTTATCATTCCTTATCCATTGGATGATTTGGATATCACCATTGCCGCAGTTATCGTTAATTGTAATGAGCTTCAAGTTACCGTACAGGGGTCTCAAGGTACTCCTGACTATCAGTATACCTATACCGACGACCCCGCAAACTTTGACGAGGTCACGCCAACAATTCCTTGGACCACACCTGCTCAAGGTTTGTCCAACCCCTATTTGTTTACTGGATTGGTTCCCGGTAGAACTTACGTCTTCTACGTTAGGGATGCTGCGGGTTGCGTGCGACAAAGTAATGTCAACGTAAACGACCTTATCACCGTACCATTGGAAATTACTTCTGTGGTAACACCATCATGTTTTGGTGCGAGCGATGGAAGTATTGTTTACACTGTAACGGATAATGAATTGCCATTTGGTCCTGAAATCAGATGGGAACTGTACTACATGGTTGCAGGAAGTCCTGTCTTAGTAACTTCTAGTGGAGGAAATATTCCTTACAGCTCTCCGCAAGACATCACCATTACCGGCTTAGGGCAAGGCAACTATTTTATTGAAGTAGTTGAAGTAGATGCCGGAGGAGTGGATAGTTGTGTAGGCGCAACAGAGAATCAACTTTTGGAAGAGCTTGATGTCCTATCTGGCACACCAGTGGTTTTACAAAATATTAGCTGTGATAGCCCAGGTCTTATCCAAATTCAAAACCCATTAGGGGGGGGAGGCATCTATACCTACACCATTACGGGCCCTGCGCCTTTTAGTACCATTACAGCAACCTCGGATAACCCGGTGGAAATCCCCGCCAATTCTCCTGCTGGTTCTTATAGTGTAAGCATGCAAGACCAGTATGGCTGTTCTGCCAATATCGGTTCCGTCAATATGACGCTTACACCAAACCCAACCATCGATGCGGTTGCAGTTGACAATTGCGCTAACCCAGCTACAATTACGATTACAGCCACAAGTACAGCGCCCCAGATTTTCTATTCTATCGATGGAGGCACAACCTATGTTGATAATGGTGGAGTGTTTGATAATGTAGCGCCAGGAAATTACAATTTATCGATACGAGATAGTAATGGTTGTATGGCCGCCAGCACGGTAACCGTTCATCCTATTTTGGACGTAGATGCCACGCTCATAAAATTATTGGACTGTTCTACTCTAACTCCTGAAGCGCAAATCAGGGTCGAAGTATTAAATGGTTCAGGCGATTATGACTACGAAATTTCAGATGGAACAGGAACTGTTGTGGCAAGAACCAACATCCCATCCAATCCTTTTGTATTTGATACCACTGTTGCTGAAAATTACACGATTACCGTTTACGATAACAACACAACCGGACCGGAGTGTTCAAGGGTATTCACTATTCCTGTGCCCCCGGCAGTAACACCATCTTTCAATATAGTTTCGACAACCAATGCCACTTGTAATGGCGCTAACGATGGAACCATTCAAGTAAGTGCGGTGGATAATGGAATAGGGCCTTACAATTTTACTATTATTTCTGGACCAGGAAGTGGAGCGACATTCCCTATTGCTCCAAGTTCATCCAATGGTGTAACCGCTCAATTCGATGGCCTAGAAGGGTCAACCGCAGGAATTACCTATACCATTCAAGTAATCGCGGGCAATGCATGTACCTCAACCCTAACACAAGTCATTACACAACCTGAAATCATAGACAACATAGACGTTGACGTAGTCGAGTTTGGTTGTACCCTTGGGAACAATCCGAATAACGCTACACTTACCGTGGATACCGCAGCGATTACGGGAGGAACAGGGGTTTATACCGTATATGAATTTATCAATGACCAAGGTACAGCGACTCTTGCAGATGATGTTGTGGAGCAGACGGGAAGCAATAACAGCTATACAGAGACGAATCTCGCTGGAGGCACGTATATCATCAACGTTTACGATTCTAATGGATGCGTAGGGTCTACCACCGCCACCATTAATCCATTTGATGAATTGCAATCCGCAAGCATTGCCATTGATGCGGCAGCCACTTGTACAACAGTTGAGAACATCACGATCACAGCGAATGGTCTTTTGACCAATTCCACTACTGACCCAGGCAACTACGAATTCAAATTGCTTCCTGGAGTGAGTTTCCAAGCTTCGGGTAGTTTTACCAACTTAGCTGTGGGCACGCATAATTTTGAAGTTCGAAACACAGTTACCGGATGTATCTTAACCATTTCACACACTGTAGCAGACCCTGCAGTATTGCAGCTAAATGTAGTTTCAACCGATAACATTACCTGTTTTGGTGATACAAATGGCAGTGTTTCTTTAGATCTTGTAGATGCTACCAGCACCACGTATACGGGAGCAACATCCTACACGCTTTATTACGATGTAAACAACACCCCAACAAATCTTGGGGATGATATAACCACTACTGGTTCGGATGCTGATGGCGCCTTTACGATTACGGGATTAGCCGCAGGAACTTATTATATTGAGGTGGTCGATGACAATCCTCCTGGCTCTGATTGTATTTATACGCAATCATTTACCATCGCTGGACCTAATGTTGGTATCTCAGCAGCGACACAAGTGACCGAGGTAACTTGTTTGGGTAACGATGGTAGTATCGAAATCATAAACGCCGCTGGCGGATGGGGTGGTTATTCCTATTATGTTGGAACGACGGCACCCGCTTCAACTGCGTCTTATGTCGCCAATCCGTTGTTTGAAAACCTCAGCGGTGGTATTACCCCTGGCACAACCTATCAAGTTTGGGTGAAAGACCAATTTGATTGTGAATTCCAATTACCCGATGTTGTCCTTGTCGACCCTGACCCAATCACGGCGACGCTTCAAATCAACACGCCTAACTGTACGAATATTGAAGGTGTAATAGAAGTTACTGGTACTTCAGGAGGTCAAAATGCCAACTTTACCTTCCAGCTAAGAAGAAATGGAACCCTTATCGGTTCGCCACAAACTTCACCTGTATTCAATGGTTTAGGTGCTGGAATCTATGTTGTAGAAATTGCAGACCAATGGTCTTGTGTGCATACGACTAACTCCGTTGAGCTATTCGATGAAATCATTCCTGTAGTCACCGTAGACAAACCGATTGATTGTACTCTAGACCCAGGAGGTCATGTAACGGTGAGTGAAACAGGAGGTTCTGGAAACTTTACCTACGCCGTTACTTTCCCTGACTTGTCTACGCCGTTACCTACGAATACTACAGGTGTATTCACAGGATTAACCGACCCGGGTACGTATACTTTCACCATAACTGACAATGCCACAGGACATACTTGTGTAAAAACCATTACCCAAGAATTGGATGATAGTGTTGACCCAGTTATCACGAGTGTTATTGCTGAAGATGTGAACTGTAATGGCGGTTCAGATGGAAGATTGACTGTAAATCTGGAGATGGCCACGGCTTTGAATCCTGTTTACACTTACGAATTATACGACATCTTAAATCTGACTACACCCATAAGAACAGCACAGACAAGCAATGTTTTCGAAAACCTTCCGCAAGGAGATTATCGCGTTCGTGTGATATCATCCAGAAACTGTGATGGCTTCTTCGACCAAAGCATTGGTGAGCCAACCGTGTTGACCGTTTCTGCAGCAGCTACACCTTTTGTGTGTAATGCTTCAAATACAACGAACACCTCAACCTTGACGATTACCGCTGGTGGAGGAACCGCTCCTTATCTCTATAGTATTGACAACGTGACCTTCCAAAGTTCCAACACCTTTGCTATTGTAGATACCGGTACAGTTCAAAACATCACTACATACGTTACTGACGCCAATGGATGTTCGGAAACAGATGCAGTAACCTTGCAGCCAAGAAACGTATTCACGGCAACGGTAAGTCAAGATGTAGCCATTTCTTGTGCCAATCCAGAAGAAGTAACCATTACCGTTACCGATAATGGCAATCCAAACACATATACTTTCGAATTGTTGCCTGTTGGAAACCCCTCTGGAACACTCACAGGAACCCCTACAAGCACGACTGCAACCTTTGACCTGACCGCACCCGGAAGCTACACCTTCCGTGTTACCGATACGAATACAGGTTGTTTTGTAGACACTGCGCCATATGAAATCATGCCTTTCGATACGATGACGGTTACCGCGACACCAACCGCTCCGGTAATTTGTTTTGGAGATACCAATGGTGCTTTTGAAATTACCATAAACGGGTATAGTGGTGCTTACGATTATGAATTATTCAATGCGGATGGTACCACGACGGGTATTACCGCGTCAGGAAGTACTTCCACTAATCCGTTCCCTGTAGGAGGAATTACAGGAGGTAGTTTCTTTGTACGTGTAACTCAAACAGCTAACCCGCTTTGTACGCAAGATTCCAATGTGTTTACCATTCTATCTCCAGACATGGCCTTGGATGCAACACCACTGGAACTTGCAAACGTTACCTGCGCTAATAACGCTGGTGAAATAGAAGTGTCTCCGGTCGGTGGTTATGCCCCGTATGACATTGAAATTACCAACAATACTACCTCAGATGTATACACCATGAACAATGTGGCCAGCCATGTGTTCTCTGGCCTTTCCGCAGGGAACTATAGCATTGTGATTACAGATGACAACAACTGCTCCATCACGCGTCCACTCGTTTTGGTACGACCAGATTTCATTACCGCGGATATTTCTGCGACGCCAACGCTATTGCAGTGTTTTGGAGATACCAATGCAACGGTTACCGCACAAAATGTATTGAATGGAAGTGGGTCTTATCTATACCAGCTCAATATATACGACCCAACCGGGACAACTATTGTGACATCTTCCGGTACACAGACCAATCCAGCGTTTGATAATCTTGGAGCTGGAATATATAGCATTACCGTATCCGATGGTTGGAATTGCGATGTGGAAACGGTTCAAGTTGTCATCACTGAACCGAATGAGGTCATGGCCAACTTGATTCAAGTTACCCCATTAACTTGTACAACAGATGCAACTATAGAACTAAGTGCTACAGGGGGCAATGCGCCTTATGAATTCAGCTTGGACGGTGTGACTTATACCCCAATGAGCGGAGGTACTTCCCATACGTTTACGGTTCCTGCTGGCAACTATCAGTATTTTGTTCGAGATGCCTTCAATTGTGCTTCCATGATTTCCAATCAGGTGAGCGTTGACCCCATAATGCCATTAGATGTAATTGTTGACGACAGCGCCGCTATCATCAACTGTACTGGAGAAGCTTCTGCAACTATTATTGCGGATGCCGTAGGAGGTTTGGGTGGATATCAATATGAATTGTTTACTGATGCTGCCTTGACCAATTTAGTCGCTGGACCAAACACCACTGGAGAATTCAACATGCTAGTAGCTGGAACCTATTATGTGCATGTAACTAGTGGAGATTGCGAATTTACAACAGGAGTAATCAACATTATGGACCCTGCTCCATTGCAAGTAGACCGTCAGGAATCTTCTAATGTAACTTGTTCAGGAGAAGAAGATGGTTCAATTATTCTTGAAGTATCGGGTGGAACGGGAGAAATCTTCTATGCCATTACGCCTAACCTAAACCAGTTCGATACTGTTGGAACATTTACAGATTTGTCACCAGGAGTGTACGATGTTATCGCCCAAGATAGAAATGGATGTTTCTTAACCTTCCAGTTCATTATTGACCAACCTGCACCAATTATGGTAGAACCCATTAATGTGATGGATGAGGTTTGCTTCAATAGCGAAGATGGTTCTTTTGAAGTAAATATTACGGGCGGAACAGCACCATATTATACAAGTCTCAATTCCAATGCAGCTGGAGATTTCGTACAAGACCAATTCCAATTCCAAGACTTGGCGGCTGGTACTTATGTTGTTTTCGTTCAAGATTCGCAAGGATGTCAGACCAATGTATTCGTTGATATCCAACCAGGGGTGAACCTCGCTGCAGAAGTGACCCCCGTATACACCTGTACTGGAGTACTGCCTGAAAATAGCCTTATGATAACTTTTGAAGATGAGACCGTTTCAGGAGACGTATTGTACGCTTTGGATTCGACAGATCCCGCAGATATGCAGTTGACAGATGATTTTGCAAATATTACCGCTGGTAATCATTTCTTAACCATTGCGCACTCCAACGGATGTGTGAACACTATCGATTTCACCATCCAAAGCTTCGAGCCATTAGCCCTTATGGTTGAAAATACCAACATCAATGAAATAACGGCAACGGCCACTGGTGGTTTGGAAGATTACACCTTCTACTTTGGAGATGTAAACAACGGAACCGACAATACCTTCATCATTAATCGAACGGCAACCTATCCCGTTACGGTCATTGATCAGAACGGATGTGAAGTCACTATGGAAATCTTTATGGAATTCATTGATATTGAGATACCTGACTTCTTCACGCCAGACGGAGATAATCTAAATGATACATGGCTTCCAGATAATTTAGAAGCCTTCCCGAATGTACTAATGGTCATATTTGATCGTTATGGTAGAGAGCTATATCGTATGGGATATGGCGATGCTGGATGGAACGGACTTTACAACAATAGTGAACTACCAACTGGTGATTATTGGTATGTTATCAAGCTGCAAGGCGAAAATGACGACCGAGAATTCATCGGGAACTTTACCCTATATCGACAATGATGCTTAACCTACTAAAACATGTTGACAAAAAACCACATCACAATCCTCTTTTTACTGCTCGCCTTCTTTGGTAGAGGGCAGGAGCTGACCATACCGCAGTTGTCGCAATACATTGCGGATAACCCTTTTATCATGTCGCCGACCTATGCGGGTATCGGTGACCACATAAAGGTTCGATTGAATGGACTCACCCAATGGGTGGGCATTGAAGATGCACCGGACACCCAAACCCTAGCTGCTGATGCTCGTATTGGGAACCGAAGTGGTATCGGAATGCTTTTATACAATGACAGTAACGGTGAAACCAAACAAAGAGGTTCTCGCGTTTCCTTCGCGCACCACTTGACCTTGGACCGTTATGATGATATTTTCTTATCATTTGGTATTTCGTATAACTTCAACCAGTTTCGAATTGATGTTGAGAATTTCACGGACTTTAATGGACAGCTTCCTACCGATGATAAATCAACAACGAACCACAACTTCGATATTGGCGTACTGTACCGTTATGGTAAGTTTTACTTTAGTGCGAATGCTTCAAACTTGTTAAATAAGGATTTGACCCAATTCAATCCTGTTTTTGAACCCAATACGCTACGGAACTACTACGCGTATACCGGGTATAGCATCATGAAAAACAAAAACAGTAAGTTGGAAATTGAGCCTTCTGTATTTTTTCAGTGGTTTGAAAGTGATGGCCGTTCGGTTACCGATTTGAACGCCAAATTCAGGTTTCATGACTTTGAAGATTACTATTACGTTGGTTTGACCTATCGATTCTTGAATGACCAATATGGTGAGCCATTGTATATAGCACCTATCGCTGGTTTGAAGAAAAGCAATTTCTACTTTGGGTATTCTTACCAAGTGATTACCAACGAAATCCTTGGGTATAGTACTGGAACGCACGTATTGACTGTTGGAATGGATTTATTCCAAGGGTTGAGCAACTGTAGGTGTACCTATTAAATTTTTTATTTTTGCGCCCATCAATTATCCTTAATGGAATATGGGCAAAATTAGAGTCAACAACATACGCGTTCACGCCAATCACGGCTGTTTAAAAGAGGAGAGCCTGATTGGAAGTGATTATCGCGTTGATTTGGAAGTTTGGGCCAACCTCAAAGCACCAGCATTATCTGATACCCTTTCGGAAACGGTCGATTACGTTCATTTGAACAATATTGTCAAGGATGAAATGGCGATTCGTTCGAAATTACTGGAACATGTCGCGAAACGAATTTTAGACCGAATTCTTCACGAAATAGCGATGGTGGAAAAAGCAGAAATTGCCGTGTCTAAAATCAATCCGCCAATAGGAGGTGATGTGGAAAGTGTTACTGTTATCATGGCATCTGAAAGAGCCTAAAACCCACTAGGAAAAACAAAAAAAATACTACATTTGCACCACTCAAACGGCATCGTGGCCGAGTGGCTAGGCACAGCTCTGCAAAAGCTTGTACAGCGGTTCGAATCCGCTCGATGCCTCAAGGAAAACCCAATATCTTATAGATAGTTGGGTTTTTTTATTCACTTATGCGTTCAATGCCGTCTTGGATGTTGAACTTATCCTTGGGTAAAAAACCTTTCGTAATTAACACAACACCACAAATCATCAACAGCACTCCCAAGCCCTTTTTGATAAGGACGATTCGTTCTTCCGTCAAGTATTTTTTCAATTGTTTGGCTAAAACAATCTTGACCAAATCGGTTGCGAAATAGACCCCTAGGACCGTTCCAAAGAAGAGCAAAATCCGGTTTTCGTCATTATCCAAACTAGGACCTACGATAACAACCAATCCCAACCAAAAGGCCAATACTCCTATATTGATAAAATTCAAAAGAAAACCTTTGACCAATAAACCTAAGTAGGTTCCTTTCTTGATTTTATATCCCGGCTTTTTCTTGGCTTCTTTTCGAACAAATAATACAACACCGTACACCAATAAAATCATCCCTCCAAAAACAAAAAGTCCGGGTTGATTACTCAAGTTTTCAAGCAACTGATAACTACTGAAATAGGCAATCAATAGAAAAACAATGTCTGCTAAAATAACCCCAATGTCAAAAACGGTTGCAGCACGAAATCCTTTGGTCACACTGGTTTCCAATAGAACGAAGAACACAGGACCCACCACGAAACTCAAGAAGAACCCTAACGGAATCGCGGTTTGAATATCATCCCACATGCCTACATCCTTTTGATTTTACCCCCAAACACTTTTTTTTCATCCATTTTGGCAGGGTCACCATACACCAATACTTCGCCACCTGCTTTTACATTGGCTTGCACATAATCCGTAGCATAAATGCTCGCAGTACCTCCTGCATTTACCGTAACTGTAGTAAATTCTGTCTTAAACGATTTGCCAATATATTCTCCGCCCGTATTAATATTGACATCTTGATTTTTAGAAAAACCTTTGGTAGTAATTTCTCCACCCGTAACAGCTTTAATCAACAATTGTTCAACTTGACAATTGATGACCAGTTCTCCTCCTTCTTGGGCTTTTAATTCAAGAACAGACTGTACGAATGCTTTTTCATTATAAATGCGAGCATCTTCATTTACATCTAAAACCACCAAGTCTTCTGTATGATATAAGTCGATGAAAGTTCGGTAACCACTGAAAATTTTATCAATTTCCATTCTCAGTTTTAAAGTTCCATCATTGTTGACAATGGCTACTTTATGGGTGTTAGTGCCGGTAATAACCGCTTTGTTCTGATTTGATTTGATAAGATTAATAGAGAGTCCGTCAAATCCTTTGACTTTGTCGAACTTTTTCAAATCGCGCGTTATTTTTTCACCTTGTCCCCAGGAGACCCAAAACAGCAAACCTAAAATGCATGAAGCAATATATTTCATACAGAATACATTTTAATTTCTACTCTTCTTTTTTGCCCAACAACGTAAAATCCAAATGTCTTTTTACCAAATCAGTATGTTTCACCATAACCACCACTTCATCTCCAAGTTGATATACTTTTCCTCTTCGTTCCCCTACCACGGCAAAAAGACGTTCATCAAAAATGTAATAGTCATCTTTTAAATCACGAATACGCACCATACCCTCACACTTGTTTTCGATGATTTCAACATATATTCCCCAATCCGTAACTCCAGAAATCACACCCAGAAACTCTTTATCGCTGTGATTCTCCATGAACTTGATTTGCATATATTTTATAGAGTCACGTTCCGCACTGGCCGCCAATAATTCCATATCCGAGGAATGTTTGCACTTTGATTCGTAGGTCTCTTGCTTAGGTGGCTTTTCTTTATCCAGATAATGCTGTAACAAACGATGCACCATCACATCAGGATAACGTCTGATTGGGGAGGTAAAGTGTGTATAAAAATCAAAGCCCAAACCATAGTGGCCTATATTATCCGTAGTGTAAATGGCCTTGCTCATACTTCGAATGGCAAGGGTATCGACCAAGTTTTGTTCTTTTTTACCCCTTACATCCTGAAGCAATTGGTTTAAAGAACTATTAATGCTTTTTTTATCCCTTAAATTCAAGGCATGCCCAAATCTTGAGATTACCCCATTCAACGCCATGAGTTTCTCCTCATCTGGTTCATCATGAACCCGATATACAAAGGTTTTCTTTTGTTTCCCGATATATTCAGCAACTTTACGGTTGGCCAGAAGCATGAATTCCTCAATCAATTTATTGGCATCCTTAGCTTCCTTAAAATACACTCCCTCCGGTTCGTTGCTTTCGTCCAAGTTGAACTTCACTTCAATCTTATCAAATGAAATCGCACCAGCATCCATACGTTTTTTACGCATGATTTTTGCCAGACGGTCCAAAGTCAAAACCGCCTCCACAATAGGAGCACTTACGGAATACGCACCATCTCTAATGGAAACTTCTTCAGGAATCTCTCCTTTTTGGGTTTCAATGATATGCTGTGCTTCGCCGTAGGCAAATCGTTCATCGGAGTAGGTAACTGTTCTTCCAAACCATTGCTGCTTCAAGTTGGCCGATTCATCCATTTCAAACACAGCAGAAAAGGTATATTTCTCTTCATGCGGCCTAAGAGAACATGCGTTATTGGATAACACCTCCGGTAGCATAGGCACCACTCTATCCACAAGATAAACCGATGTTGCCCGTTCATAAGCTTCATCATCCAAAACCGTCCCAGGTTTCACATAATGCGAAACATCTGCGATATGAATGCCAATTTCATAATTTCCATTCTCTAGAATTTTGAAGGAAAGCGCATCATCAAAATCCTTAGCGTCTTTTGGGTCAATGGTAAAAGTGAGTGTGTCCCGCATCTCCCTGCGCCGTTGAATTTCCTCCGGTAGGATTCGAGTATCCAATTGATTGGCATACTGCTCTACCTCATGCGGAAACTCATAGGGCAATCCATATTCAGCTAAGATTGCATGGATTTCAGTATTGTGTTCCCCAGGTTTACCAAGCACTTCTTTGATTTCGCCATATGGTGAGTCAGCATTTTCAGGCCAATCACCTAAGGCGACTAATACCTTGTCGCCATCTTTAGCATCCTTTTGCTTTTCCGCAGGAATGAAAATATCCGTATACATTTTCGAATCCATAGGACGCACAAAACCGTAGGTTTTTTGTTTGTCCAAAATACCAACGTACGTATCCTTTTTACGCTCCAAAACTTTAGCTACCTCACCTTCTGGTTTCTTACCATTACGTCTCGGTTTCATAAAAACCTCAACGGTATCCCCATGAAATGCCCGATTGAGCTTTCCAGCAGGCACAAAAATGTCTTCTTCTTGGTCTTCGACAATAACGTAGGCATTTCCATTTTGCGTGACATCAATTTTGCCTTCAAAGTAAGTATTCAAAGAAGGTACTTTCCTGTATTTGCCGCGTTCGACTTCAACAATTCGTTCTGTCGCCTTGAGTTGCCCTAACCGTTTGATAAGGTCATTTCTATCTCTAGTATCTGTAATGCCGAGTTTGGCCGCAATCTGCTTGTAGTTAAAGCTTTTTGTAGGTTCTTTTTCGAGGATAGTGAAGATGCCTTTGGTAATCTCGTTCTTTCTTTGGCTCCTCGCTCTTTTCTTCTTTTTCGACATTACCCTTTGTTTCGACCAAAATACGAATTAAAATACATCAATAAATTCCATAGCAATAACAACAAGTTGACCTCATCTTTTATTAACATCATACTATATAATTCTTCTTTCTTCTTTTTTAAAAAATTAAAAATGATGATTATGATGGTGTGTTGACAATGGGAAAAGAAAAAGTGAGTTTTACTTGCTTTTCATATGGAAAGCAATTTATTCACAATTTTTACAATGATGATTTTCTTGGGAGTCAGGAATTTAAATTTACTATCAACGCTTTTTAATAAGTACTATCAACATGTTTTTATTGAAAATTTAAAGTTGATTTAGTGTTAACAAATCAAGATTGTTTCTGAATATTCCTTGATTAATTTTTAATTGAATATTACCTAAACATTAAATACAAATCAGTAATGCGTAGTTTTTGGTAGATATCAAAATAAAGTTTCACGAACTTCTTTAAATTAAATGAACAAAAGAAGGTTTTTATAACATGCTGAAAATAGGGTTACTGGCAAACTTCGTGAGAGATTATCAACAATACGACATAAAAAGAATTGTACCTTTGTACTACTATCCTAAACCTTGAGAACCATGAAAATTGCAATAGGAAACGACCATGCTGGAACCGAATATAAGTTAGCTATTGTAGGATTACTTAAATCCAAAGGAATAGATGTTGTGAACTATGGAACGGACGGAACAGATAGTGTGGATTATCCGGATTTCGTGCATCCAGTAGCTTCAGATGTTGAACATGGTAAAGTAGATTTGGGCATAGTAGTTTGCGGTTCGGGCAATGGGGCGAATATGACCACAAACAAGCATCAAAAAGTGCGAAGTGCACTTTGTTGGAATAAGGAAATCGTAAGTTTGGCCAGAGGACATAATGATGCCAACATTTTAAGCTTACCTGCGCGTTTTATTGCTTTACCCCAAGCACTGGAGATGGTCGAAACCTTTCTCAGCACCCCTTTTGACGGAGGTCGTCATGAACGACGCATTGAAAAAATTCCTTGTGTATAGATTCTAAACCTGACACAAGTTGCCCACTTCGCTAACGGTATCGATTTTATCTTTTGATTTACTTTCCGCAACGCAGTTGTATCAGTTGCTTCGCTTGCGTAGTGAGGTTTTTGTGGTTGAGCAGGAGTGTATCTACCAAGATATTGACAACAAAGACCAAAAGGCCACTCACGTTTTAGGATATGTGGAAAATGAACTCGTGGCCTATACTCGTGTTTTTGGCCCGGGGGATTACTTTAAGGAGGCTAGTATCGGCAGGGTTTTGGTCAAATCAGAACATCGCATATTTGGGCATGGAAAGAAAATTGTACAAGCAAGTATGGATTGGTTGGTGAAGACCTATGACCAACCCATTCGAATTTCTGCTCAAACATATCTTACCAAGTTTTATTTAGATTTGGGTTTTCTTTCAGAGGGTGAAACATATTTGGAAGACGACATTCCACATATCAACATGGTGTACAAACCTGTTAGATAAATCGTTTCGCAATTCCCAAATGTTCTAGCATTTCTAAATAGAGGACAAGATTTACGGGTTTTTCAGCTTTTCGTTTACCAGAAAAATAGAGATATCCTTGCGTATTCATATCTAGTTGCTTCAGTTCAACTTTACCAGTGAAACCTTCATGGATAAAGGCCTTTTTCTTGAGAAACTCTTCTGAAAGCCCTAACTCGGTTAACCAAAAGATTAGCTTTTTTCGATTTACAAATCGGATGGAACATGAATCATATTCATTCTTTTTTAGCGTAATGTTGGTGATTAAAGCATAGAAATCAGTTTTTTTCAAAGGGTCGAACAACCATCCTTGTTTTATCATATCACTTTTGTGATAACCGAGTTCAAAAGCGAAAGTGGGCAAGTCTTTTCCTGGGTAATCCAATTGTGCCTTTTCATCAATTCGATATGCTTTGTTGGAATACTTATGTCGAAGTAAGACATCGACACCCTGTAGTTGTTCCGTTAAGTTGGAAATACGTTTTGCGGAATACTGTTTAAGATGGGTTTCATACAAATGGTCAAGGAGTCTGGACAATTTCTGCTCCTTCGCTAAGTCTTTGATAAAATTGCTTTTCAACCTTCCGAATGTTTTGATGTAGTACCAAACCCAAGCGTTCCACAATACCGACCACTAAAGCGTTACCCATGAAAAAGGCTCTTTTGGCATCGGAAATACCCTCAAGCTTGGTGTGATTGTCAGGAAACATGTTCAGTCGTTCTAGCTCAAGAGGAGATAGACGCCGTAAGCCCTTTTCGGTTTGTACTACATGTTTAAATCGGGAAGGCGCTTTACCGCCCTCACCGGTAATAATTGTACGGGAAGGTTGATTCAAATCATCTGGAAAACGCATGGCGCCTTCACTGTAATGATAGGTGAACCCGTTTTTATGTGTTCGTTGTTCTTTTTTTGCACCTTTCAGATATTCCCATTTCGTCACTTCGGATTCGGGAAGGAATAAATCACTTTCTTCGGGGATGTCCTCCAAAACATCTCTTAAGCGTATTTTGGGTCCCTGATATAGAGATGAAACTTTAGTAGTGAATACATGGCCCTCAACACAAACACCGGTATTTAAAAAAGGTGAATTTTTTCCTCCTTCGTTAAAGTGTTGTGATAGTCTTAAAAGGGATTCCCCCAAAAAGAAAGAACTTGGAGGAGCTGTTATCTCCTCAACGGGAAACGCTTGTGCCATTAAACCCTGTTGTTGGTCCAACCAAGAAATCTTATCACTTTTTAAAAGCTGCTTGAAAATAGAGGTGGATTTATGGTACGCGAATAGAAAAACCCTGCGACGACGTTGTGGCATACCATAATCCGCAGCATTGATTACGCGCCATTCTACCGCATAATCAAGATTTATGAGACTTCTAAGCATTATGGCAAAATCACGTCCCCTTTGTTTTGAAGGGGATTTTAAAAGTCTATCCACATTTTCCAATAGTAGAAATGGAGGTTTATTTTGTTTTTCGGATAGGATACGATGAATAGACCACCAAAGCACACCTTTCTTCCCCTCTAATCCTTTTAAGCTTTTCAAAGAGGCTGCCACGGAATAATCCTGACATGGAAAACCCCCTACCAAAATATCATGGTCCGGTATTTCTTTGGTAGGAACGTGTTCGATGTCGATGTTGGAATGGGATTCAGCCCCAAAGCGAGCTGTATAAACCTGCGAGGCATGTTGCGTTTTGGTTGAAGGCTCCCATTGGTTGCTCCAAACGACCTTATAATGCCCTGTTTGCTCTAAGCCCAATCGAAAACCCCCTACGCCTGCAAATAATTCACATACCCTAAGTTGGCCCATACTCAAAAGTACAGGATGTTTTCAGTTTTGGTGGACAAAATTGATAATCATCGGGTCTAATTTGATGGAAGAGCATTAGAAATCCGAAGTTTCAATCGTCAAGTACTTGACTAATCCATGACCTGAACTGGACCATTTTCCTTCAAACGCTAAAGGAATTATAAAATAATCCCCAGCGTAAAAAACATACTCTTCACTAGCGGTATCGGTTATGGTAATTTGACCTGAAAGGAGTTTCATAATCATTTCCTGTCCGTTGTTAGTGATGGATTTGGTCTGTGGCTTTTCAGCGGTGACAGAAATAGTAAGCTCAGCGCCTTTCAATAACACCTCTTTCTGAACAGTTTTGTTTTGTAAATCCGTATGCGTACCGGATAACATGCGATGGGAAATCAATTCATGGGTAGCATTTTCCTGTACCAGGGAGGTGTCTGCACGTTGGGTTGAGATAACTGAAATTTCATAGTGAAAATTGTTTCCCGCATTGATGAACCAATCGCCTTGGAACCCTTTCGGCGCAAAAAACAAGTCTTGTGAATAGAAAGTCTGAGCTTTCGCTGCATGGGGCAAAACGGTCGCTTCACCGTTCAAGATTTCCACGTACTCATCAAAACCAAAATTCTCAAAACTGCTTGTACCGGTATTTAGTGAAACCATGTAGGCACTAAGTTCTTTACCGCGATACAGTAGCTTCCTGAAAAACTTACGTTCTGGCGTGTCTTTGAGTTCTATTGGTTCCAGACCAATTCCGGAGAGGGCTGCTTTGTCAAATGGGATGGGTTTGGAGACTTCTTGCGCATTAATCCAAAAACAGAAGAGCAATAAAAAAATAGAAACACCAATTTTCATAAGAATGAATTTTGAGTTCAATCTTACAGGATATTAGCGTCAGCCCAAAGAAAATGAAAGTGTAAGAAGTGCGGATTTCGAAATTTGAACCAAATTATTCCGCTTTGATTTTTGGAAGGATTGACAAAAGGTTTTGGAGGTATTCCTTTTGAGGCGCATTGTTGGTGTCTCCATAAAGCCTTTCATAAGTAAGGGCACCTATATTGGAGGTGACGCGATGAACCATTTTTTGGTTTTCTTCAGATGCGTTCTTTTGAGTGAGTTTGTCGAACTCTTTTTCCCACCAGGCGTAATTGGCGTTTGTTGGACTCATCAAGTCTGCTTGCCAGCGCTTAATGAATCGGGAAACAAGGGCGCCTTCCTGTTTCAGAATGGCATTTTGAAGCTTTGATGCATTCTTATACGTTTTGGAGCCGGTGATGTTTTGATATTCCTTTTCAAGGTCCTTGACCTCAAACAGACCACTAAACAGCAGAATGATTCTTTGATACGCTTGGGCCTTTAAAAGCATATTTTGATTGCTTAAACCTGATACTCGGGCTTTTTCCTCTTCAAAAAGAGTGTTCAGCCTGGTTTTATCGGGAGAAACCTTTTTCTTTTCATGTTGAACAAATAACCAATCGCATGCGCGGACGATGTTCTCGCTATCCGGCCAACGGTGCCCCCCTGAAAATGTAATCAGGGTTTGGTCAAAGTTCATAATGTCCAAATAGTTTTGATTCTCGTACATCTCCCGAAAGTTGAAATCTTCGTCACCGCATAAGCCCACGTAATCAAAATCCTGGAATGAAGGTCGGTGGCCCGCTCCGCTAGAGAATCCTGCACCACACGCAATAACCCCTGCAAATCGGTCCGTTAACGTGGCAATGGAAGAGGCCAGCCTTGACCCTCCCGAAAAGCCAGTGAGATACATTTCATCAGCTTTTATGGAAAAATTGGAAAAAACATGGTCGAACAGCCTATTTGCAATTCCAAAGTTTTGCTCATACGGACCATTTTTCGAATTGTTGGAGCAGACCAAAATGTGTCCGTATTTTTCAGAGGCATCAATAAAGGGTTTTATCCCGATTTTACTTCGGGCAGCAGGTTCAAAAATGAAAATAATGGAACTCTGTGTATGTGCTTCAAAAGTTGTGGGCAAATAGAGCGCGAAGGATTCCTGGCCGTTTTGCCCAATAGGGATGGAATCAATTACAACGCCCTTTTGAAACGATTTTTGAGCCGCACCGAAAGAGGCCCAAAGGCATATTATGAAAAGAAGGTAGAATTTTGAACCGTTCACGATTTACTGCAACAGACCTGTATATTTTGCATTGTCCTGTAACAAGGTAGTAGCGGTTTGAATTGCCTCATCATGGCTGAGGTAATACTGATACAATCCTTCTCTGTAGAAGTAGCGCTTGATAATTTCGTCTTCAAGACTTTTCCGGATTTCTTTCTCGAAAGAATCCAAAGCCTTGAATTTACCTTGGTTTACCGTAGCAAGCAACGCTTTGTATTGGTCTTCCACATCACTTCCCAACAATTGTTTTTCTGAATCGATGGAGGCCTCCAAGAGCTTTTCCGTTTCTGTCTGAAAACTAAACCCTTGTTGCTTGACGTAAGACTTAAAACCATCATAATCTTGGGTGGAGAAAGTAAAAGCAGAAAGGTTTTCGAAAGTGTGGTCGTAAAAATAATCCGTCGCAAAATCAAAAATAAGTTGATTCGAGCTTAGTGCTCTAGTCAAGTCATTGGACTTTAGGGATGCAATCTCAACATCAGGCATTACTCCGCCACCATCTTCTACCGTTCTTCCATTGCGCGTTTTGAACGCTTTGAAATTGGTATTTCGAACCGCATTGCCCTCTCGGTCACGGTTCCAATAATCCAAGGCTTGAATACAACGTCCGGAAGGCGTATAATACCTTGAAATAGTAACCTTAAGTTGGGTGCCATAGGTGAGCTTTAGCGGACGCTGTACTAGTCCTTTTCCAAAACTTCTAGCCCCCATGACCACTGCGCGGTCCAAATCTTGTAAGCTCCCAGAAACAATCTCACTAGCGGAAGCACTGCGCCCATCTACCAAAACCACCAAAGGAATTTCCAAATCAACCGGAGTCTTCTTGGTTCGGTATTCTTGATTGAATTTTTTGACTTTTGATTTTGTGGTCACTATCAATTCGCCTTTGGGTACGAAAAGATTCGTTACGTTAACTGCTTCGGAAAGCAGCCCACCAGGATTGCCACGCAAATCCAAAATAAGTTTTTGCATGCCTTTTCCTTTTAAGTCTTCAATAGCTGCCTTGGTTTGGCTGGAAGCCTTTCGATTAAATTTGGAAAGGACGACATATCCCGTGGTTTCATCCACCATTTCGTAAAATGGAACAGCATCCACCTCTACGCCTTCACGTTCGACCATGGCTTTTTTGGTTTCGCCCTGGCGGACAAAAGTGATTTCCACTTCAGTTCCGTTGGCTCCTTTTAATAATTCTCGAGCATTGTCATCAAAATCTGCAATTTTTGTTTCGCCAATCTTGATAATTTCATCACCCGCCTTTAAGCCCGCTTTGTCTGAAGGATAACCTTTATAGGGCTCAACCACTACCAACTTGCTTTTGTAAGAACGTACCAAAGCCCCAATTCCCGAATATTCTCCGGCATTGTTGATTTTGAATGCCTCTACATCCTGTTCATTCATGAATCGTGTATACGGGTCCAAATCATCCAACATGTTCTTGATGGCGGAGTCCATCAATTCTGCGGGATTGGTCTCATCCACATAATTCATGTTCAGCTCCTTGAAAAGGGTAGTGAAAATCTCTATCTGTTTGGCAATTTCGAAGAAGTCACTTTTGAAGCTACTACCAACGGCAAACAAGGCGATGGCCACTATGGGAATCCAAAAACGTTTTTTAGGCATCATGGGTTTGGTTTTCTTTTTGTTTCACTGCGCAAAGTAGGTCTTGCATGCTTTTGTGCAGCGTAGCGTAACTTGGAGTTGTGTTTCCAAGATATAAAAATAGAAACGCAAAGTTTCCCTTCATGTTGTTAAAAACAAGGTGTTTGTTGGCTTGATAGGCAGCTCGCATTCGCCTTTTGACCAAGTTTCGGTGTACTGCTTTTTTCAAGCGTCTTTTGGGGGCGGTAAAAGCCACTTGGACCATATCCGCATTGCCCGAATCTTCCCTTTTCAAATAGCGGAGCTGAATAGGATAAGATTTCAACGTTTGTCCGCTGGTGAAGAGGGATTCAAAAACCTGCGTATGGGTGAGCCGTTCCTTTTTTGGGAGCTTTGCATACGGACTTTTCCCCGAGCCCATCTTCGAAGTATCTTTTGAAAGGCTCGAGGAATCAAGACTCATTTTCTTAAATTTTAAAGACTACTGGGTTGTAAACCGCCTCAAGGCTTCGCTTGATATACGTTGTTACTGCTATCTACATCTGCCATGAGTTGCGATGGGTCTATTGCAATACCTTCTATGCTTTCCAAAGATTCATCGAGAATCAGTTCGTACTTGGGATGCGCCCAGCCCCAATCAGGCTTTATTACCCGGTCCAAACTAGGGTAAGGGTTGGTTTTTTCGCCACGCATCATTTGTAAAGGAATGTAGTAGGTTTTTTGGGTTCCATCTTTCCCTACCACTAAAAGGTCAATAGGCATGGGCATTAACCCTTTTCTTTCCAAAACAACTTTGGTTTTTCCGTCCACGGCTTGTACCGTATCAATGGCATAGTCAATGGTGTTGGTGGTTTGGGTCCAATCAGTCAAATACCAATCCAACTCAAACCCAGAAACTTTTTCCGCTGTTCTTTTGATGTCGTTGGGAGTTGGGTGTTTGAATTTGAAATCATCAAAATACTTTCTAATGGTTTTCATTAGGTTTTCCTGACCAATAACATAGCCTAATTGCGGTAGAAAAATAGACCCTTTGCTATAGGCAGAAATACCATATGCAAAGTTGGATGCGTATCGGTCGGCATGGGTACCCTGGGGCATTTCCCTTCCTGATTCAACCAACGCAAAATAACTGCTGTATGAGCGTCCGAAAGGATTTTCTTTCTTTTGGTTCATGATTTCGTTCATGCACAAACTACTGATAAAGGTGGTAAATCCTTCGTCCATCCATTCGTGTTTGGCTTCGTTGGTCGCGAGAACGTGTTGAAACCAGCTGTGGGCCATTTCATGAACCATAACTCCAACCAAGCTTGGAAACTTTCTTTCCCCGGTAATCAAGGTGCACATGGCATATTCCATTCCACCATCACCCCCTTGAATAACCGAATATTGCTCGTAGGGGTATTTTCCAATATTGTTGCTTAAAAACCGCATGGTTTCCTCAGTTTTGGGCTGAAGCTTCTTCCAATTTTCAAGAATATCTGGATTGTTCTTGTATAAAAAATGAAGGGTAGGTCCATCTTCCATTTGAACTACATCATGAAGGTATTCTGGGTCTGCCGCCCAGGTAAAATCATGAACTTGAGGCGCGACAAAATGCCAAGTAAGGGTCTTTCCTTTGGTTTTGACCTTGGTTCCTGGTGTTTCATAGCCATGCCCAATTTCATTCGGATTTTGAAGATATCCAGAACCGCCAACTACATAATCCTTGTCCAAGGTGATTTTAACGTCAAAGTTTCCCCAAACGCCATGAAACTCTCTTGCGATATATGGATTGGGGTGCCAACCTTCAAAGTCATATTCACATAACTTAGGATACCATTGTGTCATGGAAAGCGCAACGCCCTCGCTACTATTTCTTCCTGACCGTCTAATTTGTAAAGGGACCTGTCCAGAAAAAGTCATGGACAAAGTTGTTTTCTCCCCAGGTGCTATCGATTTTGCCAAATC
>JBCBPD010000013.1:0-57452 GCA_039820925.1 Bacteroidota bacterium
ATATGAAAACCCAAAGGATTCCAGATTCCATTCGCAAACCAATAGTTGCGATGATTGTGGAATTACGATGCAACTAATAACGAATTCTGGGGAACCGATTCATCTCGAAAATGAAAGAGAGCTACTGAGTAGGGTTGCACATTTCCTAAAGGATGGAGCCATTGTCGCTTTGAAGAATACGAGTGGGTATTTGCTATGTGTGGATGCCACGAACAATGAAGCGGTTAAAAAATTACGGCAACGCAAACAGCGTCCAACCAAACCGTTTGCTTTGCTCTATCCGAGCATTGAAAAAATTCAAGAAGCTTTCGAGGTTTCCAACCTCGAACAGAAAGCGCTTGAATCAAGAGTCTGTCCTATTGTGCTTTTGAATGCCAAGCAGCACACAAAAGAGCACCTAGCCGAGGAAGTAGCTCCGGGATTAGACCGTTATGGGGTGATGTTGCCCTCAAGTGCGTTGCTGACGTTACTTTCCATAAAAGCACAAATCCCGTTGGTGGCAACAAGCGGAAATATTCACGGTTCACCTATCCTTTCCTCGGAAAAAGAGGCCACTGAAAAGTTGAATACTGTGGCAGACTACTTTTTGAATCACAACCTAGAAATTGTTTTTCCTCAAGATGATTCGGTAATGCATTTCGCGGATAAACAGAGAATTTTATTGCGCCGCTCAAGAGGACTGGCTCCTAATTTGATGGGATACACTCCCAAGACCAGTGAGAAGGTATTGGCAATGGGAGCACATTTAAAAAGTACGCTTGCTTTTACGCCGAATGGACATACCTACGTGAGTCCGTATTTTGGAAATTTAGATTCTTACGAGGTGCTCCAACGCTATACGGATACTTTGCAACGCTATACCCAACTCTTTGAAGAATTACCTGAAGTGGTTTTGGTAGATAAACATCCTGTGTATCAAAGCACGATTTTAGGAAAAGAACTCGCCACAAATTGGGAAGTTCCCGTGGTTGCCGTGCAACACCATAAAGCTCATTTCGCAGCTGTTTTAGCAGAGCATGATTTATTTGAAACTACAACACCTGTTCTTGGAGTGATTTGGGATGGGACCGGTCTTGGTGACGACGGTATGATTTGGGGCGGAGAGTTTTTTCTGTATCAGAATCACCAGATGGAACGAAAAGCACACCTTGAATACTTCGATGCCTTGGCTGGGGATAAAATGGCCAAAGAACCGCGATTGTCATTGTTCAGTTTAGTCAATTCGGTGGCTGAGGATAAGTTTTCAAAAGAGGAATTTAGGATTTACCAAAAACTGAAGGAGAACTCAAAACTCAAAACATCATCTATCGGCAGATTGTTTGACGCGGTTGCTTCTTTACTGGATGTTTCGGATGTTTCCACCTACGAAGGGGAAGCTGCCCTGCTTTTGGAAAGTCTGGCATGGCAATACCAAGGCGAATGTATTGATTTGTTAGAAGGCAAGTCTTTTATAAATGTTCCTTCCAAAACAATCATAGAGCGCTTACTCACCTTGAAAAATCAAGGAGAATCCAAAGCCAAATTAGCGGCCAGTTTCATTTATACGCTAGCAAGAGTGGTGGTTAAAATGGCAAAGACTTTTGAAATATCGACGATTGCCTGTAGCGGAGGTGTATTTCAAAATCGCTTATTGGTAAAAACGGTAACGGATATGGCCGAAGAAGATGATATTACCGTCCTTTTCCATAAGGAGATGTCAAGTAATGACGAGAATATAGCATTGGGCCAATTGGCCTTTTATCAAAACATAAAAGAATAAGTTATGTGTTTAGCGATTCCAGGAAAAATCAAAAGTATTGAGACCATACATGATGGTCTGGTACGTATGGCTAAGGTTTCCTTTGGGGGAATTACGAAGGAAGCCAGTTTAGAGATGCTCCCCGATGCCCAGGTGGATGATTATGTGTTGGTTCACGTAGGGGTGGCAATTAGCAAAGTGGATGAAGAGGAAGCTCAAAAAACCTTCAGCTATTTAGAAGAAATTGGAGAGCTGGGCGAATTGGAAGATGTGGACGAATATTTACCAAAAAACGAATAGGCTATGAAGTATTTATCAGAGTACCGAGACCCAGAGTTGGCAAAAAAATATTTGGAGGAAATCAAGAATACGGTTTCAAGACCGTGGTCCATTATGGAAGTATGTGGCGGTCAAACCCATAGTTTGGTCAAGAATGGAATCATTGAGATGTTGCCTAAAGAAGTCACTATGATTCACGGACCGGGTTGTCCTGTTTGTGTTACCCCTTTAAACCTAATTGACAAGGCGGTGCATTTGGCACTAGAAAAGGGAGTCATTCTTTGCTCGTTTGGAGATATGCTTCGGGTACCCGGTTCTGAAAAAAGCTTGTTAGAAGCAAAAGCGGAAGGTGCAGATGTTCGTATCCTTTACTCGCCTTTGGAAGCTGTAAAAATTGCAGAAGACCATCCTGAAAAAGAGGTCGTCTTTTTTGCGGTTGGTTTTGAAACTACAGCGCCAGCCAATGCCCTTTCCGTGATTCATGCACACCGCAAAGGATTGAGGAACTATTCTATTTTGGCGTCCCATGTCTTGGTGCCACCTGCAATTAAAGCAGTTATCGATGATGAAGAGAGCCGAATCGATGGCTTTTTAGCGGCAGGTCATGTTTGTACTATTATGGGCAATGCTGAATACCATCCACTTTCTGTGAAATATAAAGTACCCATTGTCGTGACGGGTTTTGAACCCTTGGATGTGCTTCAGGGTATTCTCATGGTGATTCGCCAATTAGAACAAAGCCAATCCGAAGTGGAAAATCAATATGCCCGTATCGTTCGTGAAGAGGGGAATGTTGAGGCACAAAAGGTAATTCATGAGGTATTTGAAATTCAAAATCAGATGTGGCGTGGCATTGGCGAAATTCCAATGAGCGGATACGGTGTAAAATCGAAATATGCAGATTTTGATGCGACCAAGAAGTACGAAGTTTCCATTGAGGAAGCTCCAGAAAATCCGGAGTGTATATCGGGTCAAATCATGAAGGGTATTAAGAAGCCCTTTGAATGCGCTCAGTTTGGTAAAAAGTGCAAGCCTTCAAATCCATTGGGCGCCCCTATGGTGAGTAGTGAGGGGGCGTGCGCCGCGTATTATCATTTTTCGGGTATGGTCGAAGCATAACAGTATTGAATGTCAGAGGAGAAAAAATTACGCATGCAGTTGCAATGCCCTATGCCCAAATTGGATTTTGATGTCATTACCTTGGGTCATGGTAGCGGTGGATTGTTAACTAATAAATTACTGGATAGTGGGGTTTTTGACCTTTTGTCAAATCCCATTTTGGATGCTCGCCATGATGGTGCTTTTTTAGAGCTTGAGGGGAAGACCGCATTTTCCACGGACAGTTTTTTGGTGTCCCCCATCTTCTTTCCAGGAGGAAATATTGGTGAATTAGCGGTAAACGGAACGGTAAACGATTTGGCCATGTGTGGCGCTGTTCCAAAGTATTTATCCTTGAGTTTTATTATTGAAGAGGGACTAAAAGTTTCAGAATTTTGGGAAGTTTTGGTTGCTGTGAAATTCGCTTGTGAAAAAGCAAAGGTAAATGTGGTAACGGGTGATACGAAGGTGGTGGAAAAAGGAAAGGGAGATAAAATTTTTATCAATACCTCCGGCATTGGGAAAGTACATCCCAAAGCGAATATTGCATCTACAAATATTAAAAAAGGCGATAAAATCATTATTAGTGGACAAGTAGCCACCCATGGTATGGCCATCATGTCAGTTCGTGAAGGATTGGAATTTGATTCCGAAATACATAGTGATACCACCAATTTAAATCATACCATTATTAGTCTTTTGGACCAATTCGGGGAAAATATTCATTTGTTGACCGACCCCACCCGAGGGGGAGTCGCTACCGTGCTTAAAGAAACGGCGCAATCCATTAAGTTGGGGATTGACATCTTTCAAAAAGACTTACCTATTGATGACCAAGTAGCCAGTGCCTGCGAATTGTTGGGACTTGACCCGTTGTACGTAGCTAACGAAGGTTTGTTCATTGCTTTTGTTTCAGAAGAGGTAGCTGATGACTTCCTTTCTGAATTACAAAGAGATGGAAATGGAACGCATGCTAAAATCATAGGCGCAGTCACCGAAGAACATCCTGGGCAAGTGATTCTTGAAAGTGCCATCGGAGGAAAACGCGTAGTGAGCATGTTGCCTGGGGAACAATTACCGCGAATCTGCTAGTATGGATTTTACTATACTGGGCAAACAAGTGTCCAACCCCTATATTTTTAAGGGCTCTGAACAAAAACCGTTTTTAGCGCCTAGAGGAGTCCACTTCATCAATGATATGCTTTTTGTGTCGGATACAGGCCAGAATCGCGTTTTCATTTGGAAAAAACTACCAAAAGATTTGCATCAAGAACCAGATGTGGTTTTGGGGCAACAAGACGTAGAAAGTTCTGGAAGAAACGCAGGTGGCACTGTAACGGCTCAAAGTTTACACTATCCTTCTGGAATTTGGAGCGATGGACAATGTTTAATCGTTGCGGATGCTTGGAATCACCGTATCTTGATTTGGCATCAATTGCCCACAAAGCATGGTCAAGCTGCCGATGTAGTATTGGGTCAACCCGATTTTGAATCGAATGAGGTGAATGTGGAAGGCATTTCAAAAAATCCAACAGCAAAAAGTATGCATTGGCCCTATGGTGTGTTTTCCGATGGGAAACAACTTTGGGTAGCTGATACGGGAAATCGTAGAATTCTATACTACCAAACTATTCCCTTAGAAAGCTATGCACCAGCGGACAAGGTCATTGGAAAACCAGATTTCTCAACCCGGGATTATGAAAACAATCAACCTATCTGGCCGTATTCTGTTAAGATAAATAGGGATGGTGTTTTGGCTATTGCAGATACGCAGTTTTATAGAACCTTGATATGGCGTAATTGGGAAACGGCGTTCCATACTCCGGCAGATGTTATCATTGGGCAACCTGATTTCGATGCTTGTGGACAAAATCAATATGAACTTTTTCCCGATGCGCATACATTAAATTGGACCTATGATGTCTGCTTTTACAAAAAGGGCTTGTTGGTGAATGATACCGGCAATAGTAGACTGCTCTATTTTGAAGAAATTCCTAAAACCAATAGTCCCACTTCAGATGCTGTCATTGGAAAACGGGATTTCAAAACCGGAAGTGAAAATAAGGATACCATCATTGGCACGGATAGCTCTTTGTATTGGCCCTTTTCCATTTGTACTCAAGAAGATAAATTGGTAGTTGCTGATACGGGAAACCACCGTTTGGCCATCATGGACCTATTGCTCTAGAAGCCTAGGTATAGCCAATATACTCCAACTACAATGGCAAAAAGCCCACCTGCAATTCGAATACTTTGATAGGTATTTGGGTTTTGTAGTTTTTGGGAGCCATTGGAGATACGTCCTAGAATAAAGGCGTACACCACCATAGCAAAAACGGTTCCTAAGGCAAAGCCGATAATATAGAGCACCCCTTGAAATTGATTTTCGAATCCCAATACGGGTAATAGCAATAAAAAGTGTGCAATTCCGGCCAATCCATGCAAGACTCCAATCAAAAAGGAAGACCAACTATTTTGTTGTAAGTCTTTAGAGTGCTGGTGCTCATGTTCTAAGGTGTTTTCAGCATGATTGTGGTCATGCACATGGATATAGGGTTTTTCGCCTCCGTGGATATGAGGGTGTTTGTGTCCTTTTCCTTTAAAGAAAATCCGAAAAATGGCCCATATCCCAACACCAATGAGCACAACACCAACCAATTGTTCGCTATACTCGGATATTAACTCGACGGGAATAACCTCTTTAAAAGCCAAAAAGAGTAGTCCAATGACCAACATTCCAGTGAGGTGCCCAAAACCCCAGAACAAACCGATACGCCATACCTTTTTCCGGGTTTCAATGGCCAAAGGGGTTATCGCAGCGAGATGGTCGGGCCCTGATACGACGTGCAGAACGGACGCCAAAATTCCAGCAAAAAAGGATTGCACAATCATTATTACAATATATCAACTATCAACGACATTTCATGCACATCCAAAATCCTTTTGATAGCAGATAAAAAATGACATGAAGTCCATAGGTGTGGCCTTAAAATAATGCTGGTATCAAACCAAGACATCAAAAAAATTAATACTTTGAGCTTTTGATGGCACCCTTATTATAAAAGGATTAGGTTTTTTCTATGATTTGCGGACATTGATTTAAAGGTTAAGGGCGATTCCCTTCAAAACACATGAACTTTATACATCTATTGACATTACTCAGAAAAGTAAAAATTAGGTCTTTCAAAAAGGGAGAGCTGTTGATTTCTGAGGGATGTACTAAAACTGAAATTTTCTTTATCCGAAAAGGATTGGTGCGTGGTTTTCACACACCCAGTTCGGGTGATGAAGTGACGTTTCAACTTTATCCCGAGACCTATCTTTTTACTAACATCCACTCCTTACTATTTGATGGGACATCAAAGTTTTCATACGAAGCATTGGAACCTACCAAAGCGTATGTGATTGACCATGCAGATTTTATCAAGGTAACTTCTCAGAATGCTAATCTATCTGAGTTGAGTCAAAAATTTATGGGTAAAAGAGTCATACGTCAAGCCTTCCAAAGGATTGAATCATTTGTTTTGTTAAGTCCCGAGGAGCGCTACTTAAAATACGTCCAGGATTTCCCCAATGTGGTAAACAGAGCCCCAGACAAATATATTGCCAACGTATTGGGTATTACTCCAGTTTCCCTGAGTAGAATTAGAAGTCGTATTGCTACAAGAAAAGCTTAACACTTCCCTAACGTTCATTTATCATTCTCAAGACATTTATTATCTTTTGTTAATTCCTTCTGAATAAAGCTCTTATAGTTTTGTCATATCATCTACCTAAATAAGAGCGATATGAAAAATCTTTTAATTCTTGCCATTTTCTTTGGAACACTTTCAATAAATGCCCAGGAAACCATTGAAGGTTTATGGAATACGGGAAAGGAAAACACTATTGTAGAAATCAAAAAAAACAATGATTCCTATGAAGGCGTTATCGTTTCTTCAGAAAACTCGAAAGCACCTGTGGGCAAAAAGCTTATCAAGGATGTGGTAGAAACAAATGAGGGATACACCGGTAAATTGTACGCCGCAAAAAAAGATAAATGGATGGATGCAAATTTTGTGGTAAAGGAGGAAATATTGGTACTAGAAGTAGGTTCAGGTTTGCGAAAAAAATCCATCGAGTGGGAAAAAGCGAAATAGACCTTTCGTCTCCAATATACATAAATATTCATATTTCAATCATTTCACATCTAAACTAATCCTATGAAAAATAGCCTCATTTTAATGTTGACCATTTTGGTTTTTACAAGTAGTCATGCCCAGAAGTTCGTAAGCTCCCATACCGTTGGTAACGAAATGAAAACCTATTCCAAGGTGTTGGTTGTGGTTAAAACAAAAGATGCAGCTCGAAGGGTAGGTTTGGAAGATGATATCGTTATGCGCTTAAAAAGTGAGGACATTAATGCAATGCCTTCTCATCTGCGCTTAGACCAGAAAACCCTAAATGCCAAAGCCAAAGATGCAGAAGCAATAGAGGTGTTTGTCTCGAAACTCAGGGAAAATGGTTTTGAAGGCATATTGGTTACCAGTTTGGTAGATGCCAAAGAATCAGTTACGTACAACGCGGCAGAGTATCGCACCACAACCGTGCCCGTACGTTACGGACGCTTCGGAAGATACTATAGCACCGCTAGAGTAGGGGTTTATGAACCGGCCACTGTTGAGAAGCACCAAAACTTTATATTGGAATCCCTTCTATATGACCTAAGGGAATCATCCAAGCAAAATAGTTTGCATTGGATTGGCAAAATAAAAGTTACTGACCCGAAGAGTTTTGAGAAAACTAGTAACAAATATGCAAAAACCTTGGTCAAGAAAATTACCAAGGAGGCCATTCAGTTGTAGAAGTATTGACAAAATAACACGGCGATGAAACCAACCTCGATAATTTTCTTCATCCTCTTGGGAGTGAGTTCCCTTAAAGCCCAAGTAAACCCTCAAAATGCAAGATTTTATATCGGGGCTTCCTTTGGCACTTCATTCTCCCTAGGTGATTTCAAGGATACTGACATCAACAATCCAGATGCCGGATTTGCGGATGACGGCACCAAGTTTGATGTGTACGGAGGGTTTTATCTAAATGACAGGGTGACCCTTACCGGTACACTCCGGTACCAAACCTTTGATGCAGATATTGGAGGTTTGGTCCAGCAGTTTTCAGAAGAGAACCCTGGGGTTAGCTTTTCGGGAAGCACAGGTAATTGGGACGTTTATTCTTTGTTGATAGGGACTGCCTATAAAGTGAATATCTCCAAAAAGTTCAGCGTATTTCCACGCATTGGTATGGGGCCGATGATTGTAAATAATCCGGGACTTGCCGTTAGTTCCCCTGACGTAGCCTTTACACAAAACTTTAGTAGAAGTTCTGAATCGGGTTTTGGAATCAATTTTGAGATAGGAATAGGCCTTAAAACAAATTTAGGGAAGCATTTTGCCCTAATGCCTGCCTTTACCTATAGCGGCGGAATAGCTACAGTAAAAGACGTTGTTACCACAACAGATAATATTGCTATAACCGATGATTTAGATGCAAGGATTCAGTCGTTCAACCTTGGTATTTCGCTTGCCTGTAGATTCTATTAACTTATGAATCAGTACCTTTTGGTTGTGAACCTATTTCGCGGTTGGAAATATTGCGAGAAGACCTCGCTTACTAAATGAAGAGAAGAAGAAATCTAAAGTATCTTATAAAATACATATGGCAGTCAGTACTCTTCTGGATGTGCGCTTTTTTTTCTTTTGCTGTTTTTCGATTTTTTGGTGCAGAAGAGTCCTTACTCTCAAATCCTAGGGAATCCCCTCGACCAACCACTTTTGCACTTCCTGTAATCATTGCCTCTACGATAGGACTAGGTCTTGGAATTTTGTACGGTTTGGTGGACTTCATTTATGAAAAGTATATCCTCAAAAGGGTTAGTATAGGCCAAGGAATTTTTCTGAACGTACTGTTCCATTTTGTGGTCACGATATTCGTTTTTACTACGGGCATCACCTTTTTTGCTCAAATTATCTCATTGAACTTTGATTTTCATCAGGGTTGGTGGGTCACGAGTAAAGGCTTTTGGGCCACCATGTGGTATATCGTGATATGTTCTTTGGTATTCATGTTTATCAAAATGGCGACGGAACGATTTGGTCGAGGTGTATTCATGAAAATGTTGATGGGACAATACAAAAACCCAAAAGAAGAAGAGCGCATTTTCATGTTTTTGGATTTAAAGGATTCCACGAGTATAGCGGAACAGTTAGGGCATCGTTCTTACAGTTATTTGATTCAAGATGCGTTTCACGATTTGAACGAAGTGGTTTTGGATTATGATGCTGAGATTTATCAGTACGTTGGGGATGAGGTAGTGTTGTGTTGGCCCTATCAAAAAGGATTAAAGAACAACAATTGTTTGGGCGTGTTCTTTGCCTTTGAAGCACAGCGAATGGCAAAGCGGGACTATTACATGAAAACCTATGGCGTATTTCCAGAATTTAAAGCGGGTTTGCATGGGGGAATGCTAATTGCCGCCGAGGTAGGTTTTATTAAAAAGGAATTGGCCTATCATGGTGATGTTATCAATACCTCAGCTCGTATTCAAGCGGAATGTAATCGGCACAATGTTACGCTATTGATTTCAGGAAAATTACTAAAGGATTTACAAGATGATACCGAATCTGAAGCTCGCTTTTTGGGAAGTGTGTAATTGAAGGGTAAACAAAAGGAAGTGAAAATACATTCAGTAGTTCGCACGCCTTAGCCCTAAAACCAAGAATAGCTGAAATAGGTTTTAGCCGTATGGATTCGACGCATTTTTTTCGAATTCTAGGCCAAATCCAATGGGTTTTACAAAGAATTGTTTGAATCGTAACGGTGAAAGCAATCAAGTAACTGATTTTCAAAACTTTAATGTATTTATAATTTATATGCGTTTCTGTAAGATTTCTTTTAATAATTGTTAATTTGAGAACTAACTAATTAACCAACCTCAACTCTGATTTCGAATGGATTATTTCGTCATCGCTAGCATTCTCGTTTTTTTATCTGCGGTATTCGGATACCTGAATCTTCGCTTTTTCAAATTACCCAATACCATAGGGTTGACCTTCATTACTATCCTTTTCACCTTGGCGGTTTTTGCGTTGAGCTATTTTGATGATACCCTTTTGAAAGCAGAACGATTTATTATTTCACAGATTGATTTCAAGGTTGTTCTGTTGGATATAATGTTGAGCTTCCTGCTGTTTGCCGGAGCGTTACACACCGATTTACAGAAGCTGAAGGAGCAGCGTTGGCCGGTACTGGTCTTTGCCACCTTTGGAGTCTTGGTTTCCACCTTTCTTATTGGAATTGCAACCTTTTTTCTTTTGAAGCTTTTGGGGCTTCAGGTCGCCTTTATTTATTGTCTGCTTTTCGGTGCTTTGATTTCGCCAACCGACCCTATAGCTGTGTTAGGAATTTTGAAAAAGGCCGGAGCGCCCAAAAAATTGGAAATCAAAATCGTTGGAGAATCGCTTTTTAATGATGGTGTTGGTGTGGTCGTGTTTCTCACCATTTTTGGTTTGGCCGGTGGTTCCGAAGAAGGTTTTTCACTAGCTAGTGTTTTGGAGCTGTTCGTCGTTGAGGTATTGGGCGGATTGCTCTGGGGATTGTTCCTGGGTTGGGTGACTTATTATTTTATGAAACGTATCGACGACTATAACATAGAAGTCATCATCACTTTGGCAACCGTAATGACGGGAACCATCGTAGCAACCCATTTGCACGTTTCTGCGCCCTTGGCCATGGTGGTTGCAGGATTGATGGTTGGCGGTAATAAGAGCAGGGAACTTGCAATGTCCAAAACCACGGAGACCTATGTGGACAAGTTTTGGGAGCTTATCGATATCCTTCTCAATACCATTCTCTTCGTACTCGTTGGGATGGAAATGTTGGTGTTGGAATTTAACCCAACCTACATCTACGCGGGTCTTCTGGCCATACCCATTGCATTGGTCTGTCGCTACTTGTCCTTGATTGGCCCTGTAAAGCTTTTTCAGAAAAAACTGGATTTTGTGCCTAATACCACATTGATAATGACATGGGGGGGGTTGCGTGGCGCTATTTCCATCGCCTTGGCGCTAGGGCTCACCGAAGGGATGCAACGTGATTTGTTTCTGGTGATAACCTATATCATTGTCATTTTCTCTATTCTGGTGCAAGGGTTAACGGTCGAAAAGTTGATACGGCGCTTAAAACTGGAATGAAATAACTCAAAACGAACATAAAACAAGGAACCGTACTAAATACCAACCTATGAAGAAAATTATCGTTATCCATCTGCTCCTTTGCGCGGCTTTCGGTTTCGGTCAAGCACAAAAAACCTACAACATAGGTGTTATAGCTGATTTTCAATCCTTAAAAACCGTACCCGCACTCGAACAGCTACAAAACGAAGTAAAGAGCGTCGTGGGAGAAGATGCCATTATCAACTTCCCGGAAGCGTCTCGTTTGGTCAACAATTACGATATGCAGAAAGCAACTGAGAATTACAATCAATTGTTGGAGAATGATACGGACATCATTTTGGCTTTTGGCCCAGTAACAAGCAAACTTTTGGAGAAACAGACCACTTATCCCAAACCGGTCATTCTTTTTGGAGCGATTAATCGGGACTTCAGCAACCTGGATTTTGCAAAAGAAACCTCAGGGATTCCGAATTTCACCTACCTCATAGATTCGCAATCTTACCTTGAGGATTTCAAAAAGTTGAAAGAGCTTACTGAGTTTGATACTTTGGGTATTGCCATTGAGACCCCTTTAGTAGATGTACTTCCTTTAAAAGAAACCTTTGATAAGGAATTTGACATCCTTCAAGCAAACTATAAACTCATTCCCTTCAATACTGCTGCAGATATCACTGGAAACCTGGAAGGTATTGATGCCGTCTATTTGGCTGGCGGATTCTTTCTCTCTGAAGCTGAAATCTCTGAATTGGCTCAAGCTTTCATTGAAAAGGGATTACCATCATTTTCAGCCAATGGTGCTACGGATGTCAATTTGGGTATAATGGCAACCAATCAATCCGACGAGAGTCTCGACCAATTTTTTAGGCGGATTTCATTGACGGTTGAGGCATATGTAACGGGTTCCAGTCTTGCCGATTTGCCTGTCTATATTGAGTATACGCCAAGGTTGACCATCAACTACAACACCGCGGAAGCCGTTCAGGTGCCTATCAAGTACAGTCTAGTGGGCTCCACGGATTTCGTGGGTGAGATGAAGAACGTGAAATCCGAAAAAGACTATAACATATTGGACGTTATAGATGGCGTACTCGAACAGAATTTATCCCTACAGTCGAACCAAAAAGATGTAGAGCTTACGGTTCAGGATGTACGAACGGCCAAAAGCAGTTATCTACCAACATTGACCGCTGGCGCCTCTGGAACCTACGTTGACCCCGATTTGGCAGAGATAAGCAATGGGCAAAACCCTGAATTTTCCACAGCTGGAGCAATTACCTTGGAGCAGGTTTTATTTTCGGAAGCCGCCAATGCCAATATTGCCATTCAAAAGAAGTTGCAAAAGGCACAAGAGGAAAGTTTCAACGCATCGCAGTTGGATGCTATACTGGATGGGACCATATCCTATTTCAACATTCTCATTTTAAAAGCCAATGCCGACATACAACTCCGGAATCTGGACTTAACCAAAGCCAACTTTCGCATTGCGGAACAAAATTTTGAAGCAGGTCAGTCTGGAAAGTCGGATTTACTTCGATTTCGAAGTGAGATGGCCCAGAACATGCAAACCATGATAGAGGCCATTAACCAGCTGGAACAAGGATATATCTCTTTAAACCAAGTACTCAATAATCCCTTGGACATGGAAATTGACGTACAGGACGTCGCCTTGGATGAAGGGGTTTTCAAGCGCTACAACTACGAACAGTTGACCAATTTGCTGGATGACCCAAAGCTAAGGGAGCCCTTTATCGCTTTTTTGACAGAGGAGGCCCTCCGCAATGCTCCAGAAATAAAATCACTTGATTACAATTTGGAAGCCGTAGAACGGAACATCAAGTTGAGCGGCTCGGGAAGGTTCTTACCTACCGTAGCACTACAAGGTAGCTACAATAGCACCTTTAACAGAAGCGGGGCTGGGAGCACCGCGGTTCCCGGTTTTGGAGGTTTGGTGGACAACAGTTACAATGCGTCTCTCAGTGTTTCCTTACCCATATTCAATCAGAATACCAATAATATCAATCAGCAGATTGCCATCATTCAAAAAGACCAATTGGAAATCAACAAGGACAATACCGAATTGGCGGTGGACTCCAACGTGCGCAATGGTGTGTTGAATTTGATTAATCAAGTGGCGAATATCGAACTCTCAACCGTTTCCGAAGAGACGGCCAAAGAAGCGCTGGAACTTACCCAAACGAGTTATTCAGAAGGTGCTGTGAACATCGTGCAATTGTTGGATGCCCAAAACAACTACTTGGATGCGCAACTGGCTAGAGTGAACGCAGTTTACAATTTTCTAATTAGCTCATTGCAGTTGGAGCGTTCCCTCGGCTATTACTTTTTGCTGAAATCTGAAACGGAAAACGAAGCATTTCGACAACGCTTTTTTGAATTTTTAAACACAAGAAACTAACGACATAAAATACTATCAACCATGAAATACATTATAATGACACGATATTTTGTATTGTTCAGCTTAGGTCTTTTCCTGTTCGGCTGCGGAGGTAAGGAAGAAGCACCCAAAAAAGTTCTAAGACCTGTTAAATTCCAAGAGGTGGGTTACTTAGGGGGTGAAAAAGTGAGGACTTTTAGTGGTACGGCCCAAACCGAAAAAATCATCAATCTGAGTTTTAGGGCTTCCGGGATTATTACCCAATACGATGTGAAATTGGGTCAAAAAGTGAAGAAAGGACAGCTTTTGGCACGTTTGGATAATGTGCAATCCCGATTGGCTTACGAACAGTCCATTACCCAATTAAATAGCGCAGCATCCCAGATGAACACTGCGAAGTTGAACCTGAATCGCGTGCGCACCCTTTATGAAAAAGGAAGTGCGTCTTTAAGTGATTTTGAAGCGGCCAAAAATTCCTTCAAAACCGCTGAAGAAAGCCATAAGTCAGCAAAAAGGGGTGTTGACATTCAAGCCGAACAAATTCAATACGGATACATTTATGCGCCTGAAAACGGCACTATTGCGTCAGTAACTGCCGAAATTGACGAAAACGTGCAGGCAGGGCAGGCAGTTGCTGTCCTTAATGCGGGTACTGAGATGGAAATATCCTTGGGAATCCCAGAAAGTGTCATCAACGGGGTGAGTGAAGGTATGGAGGTTCAGGTGAACTTTTCCGCTATAGCGGATACAGCATTCAAGGGAAAAATCACGGAAGTTTCCCCTGCGGTAGATGCCAATACGGCCACTTATCCTGTAATGGCCACAGTAGTGAATCCCACAAACGACATAAAAAGTGGTATGGCGGCGAACGTGACTTTTGATTTTGGAGAACGCAAGGTGGAAAACACTTTGGTGGTACCGGCATATGCCGTGGGGGAAGATAGTAACGGGCGTTTCGTATTCCTAGTCGAAGATAAAGGTGAAACCACGACCGTAAAGAAACACCCGATAAAAGTTGGCAATCTTTCCTCAGAAGGATTTGAAGTCGTTTCCGGCTTGTCCGTTGGGCAGAAAATTGCGACCGCAGGACTGCAAACCTTGTTGAATGGACAAGAAGTAAAGCTGCAATAACCAATACCAGACCAACCTATGAATCTCGCAAAATTTTCCATAGAAAAGAACCGTATCACCTTTATGGTATTGGCGACAATCGTGCTTTTGGGAATTAATATGTATTTCAACTTATCCCAAGACAGTATGCCGCCGTACACCATTCGTGTGGCGACGGTAGTATCCCAATTTCCAGGCGCTAGTCCTGAGAGGGTGGAGCAGTTGGTTACCGATAAGGTGGAAAAAGTAGCCCAAGAACTCCCTGAATTGGATGAGGTTACCAGTATCTCAAGAACCGGTTTATCCGTAGTGAGTGTTTCCTTAAAGGATGAAATCAACAAGGAAGACCTTCAATCCGTTTGGGACCGTTTACGAAGAAAATTGAATGGAATCCAAGGACTACCTGAAGGTGTCCGGCCCAATTTGAATGATGATGGCATTGGTGACGTTTATGGCATCGTAGTCGGTTTGACCTCGGATGGTTTTAGCTATTCCCAAATGAAGGAGTATGCGGATGATATTAAGGATGATTTGATAAAACTTCCTGATGCGGCTAAAGTAGAATTGGGCGGGGTACAGGAAGAACGGGTTTTTGTGGAATTCGATAATGCCCGCTTGAAGGAATATGGCCTTTCTGCCTCTATCCTGCAACAGCGAATAGGCTCCACCAACATTTTGAGTTCAGGTGGACAGGTCAATGTCGGGGACGAGCGAATCATTTTAGAGCCTACAGGTAACTTTAATAGTATAGAAGATATCCGAAACATGTTGATTTCGGTAGGAAGCGGGTCGCAGTTGGTAAAGTTGGGTGATATCACCAACGTCACTCAAAGTTATATTGACCCACCTTCTCAAGTAGTTCGGGTCAATGGACGGGAAGCGATAACCCTTCATGTCAACCTCAAAGAAAACAAGAATGTAGTCTATCTGGGCGAGGCGGTGAATCAAGTGGTAACCGATTGGGAAGCACGCCTTCCAGTAGGCCTGGAATTGGTTAGGGTGTCCTCTTTGGACGACTATATTGATGTAAAAGTGAGTGACTTCATGGTGAACTTAGTACAATCCATAACGATTGTATTGGTGGTCATGCTCCTCTTTTTAGGAATCCGTACAGGTCTGATTATTGCGAGTCTCATCCCCATTGTCACCATTACCACGCTTATGGTCATGGGGCTCATTAATATGGGATTGAATCAGGTAACCCTGGCTGCTTTGATTATGGCTTTGGGGCTTTTGGTTGACAATGCCATTGTTGTGGCTGAGACCATCTTGGTGAAGTTGGACCAGGGTGTTGAGAAAAAACAAGCAGCGATTGAGGCCTTTTCAGAGCTTTGGATGCCACTTTTGATTTCTACGCTTACCACTTCTGCAGCGTTTATGGCTTTTTATTTATCCCCAACAACGATGGGGGATATCGTGGGACCCATTTTCGTCGTCATTAGTATCGCACTGCTTTCCTCTTGGTTGATTGCTTTGACGGTCATCACCATGTTCTGCTATTTGTTCCTTAAGGTAGAGCCGAAAGGAGAGAAAAAAGTAAGTCTGGTAGATAGAACCATCAATACGTTGAAACGGTATTATAAAGATTTGATTCTTGGTGCGTTGTCGAAGAAGTACACCGTTATCATTGGTATTTTTGTGGCCTTCATCATTTCACTTTTCGGATTCACCAAAGTGCCTTTTATCTTCTTCCCGGATAGTGACCGAAATATGATAACGGTAGATATTAATCTTCCTGAGGGGAATAAGATTGAACGGACAGAGGAAGTGGTAGAAGCCATTGAAAAATTCATGGCCGATTCGCTTCAAGTAGATGACAACCGTTTGAACGGAATCGTGAATTGGTCGTCTTACATTGGAGAGGGCCCTGAATCTTATGATTTAGGGTATCAGCCTGATGAAGCGAATTCAAATTATGCGCACATTTTGGTCAACACCTCTTCTTTTGAAGAGAATGCTGCGGTCATCGCAAGATTGGATGATTACGCTTTCAATACCTTTCCAAATGCGGACATCAAAGTTGCTTTTCTGGCAGCTGGTGGTGGGGGAACTCCTATTGAAATCAAGGTTTCCGGCAGCGACCCAGATGAACTTGCAAGCATTTCGGAACAAATCAAGTTGAAACTATCCAGTATCAACGGAACCAAAAACGTAAAGGATGACTGGGGTCCAAAAAGTAAAAAGTTCTTGATTCAAATTGACCAAAATAGAGCACAATCCGCCGGGATAACCAGCTCAGATATCGCTACCTCTTTACAGACCGTATTGGATGGATTTCAAACTGGGGAGTATCGCGAAGACGATAAATCCATCCCCATTTTGATGCGAAGTGGAGATAGTCAACAGCAGTCCTTGGCTTCACTTGAAACCTTGAATATTTATTCACAAAGTTCGGGGCGCAGTGTTCCCTTGCTACAAGTGGCTTCTATCATACCCGCTTGGCAATATGCCAAAATCAAACGCCTTGATTTACGCCGTAGCATCAACGTAAGCAGTGAATTAAGAGCTTGGGGTAATGCTAATTCCATCACGGCTGAAATCACACCTTGGCTGGAAGAGCAGTCCAAAAACTGGCCCGAACGGTATTCCTATAAGTTTGGAGGGGATGCCGAAAACACCGCGGAAAGTATGGGTTCTGTCATCGGCTATTTGCCGGTTTCAGGGTTTTTAATCGTGCTCCTACTGATTATTCAGTTCAATTCAGTTCGGAAAATGAGCATGGTGGTATTAACGATTCCACTTGCGGTTATTGGAGTAGTGATAGGGCTTTTGGTCTTCCAAGAACCTTTTGGGTTTATGCCATTTTTGGGTGTGATTTCCTTAGCGGGAATTGTGATTAACAATGCCATTGTTCTGGTGGATAGGATTGAAGTCGAACAGGCCCTTGGTCGAACGGATCAAGATGCGGTAATCGCAGCTTGTTTGCAACGTTTTAGGCCCATTCTACTGGCTACCTTCACCACCGTGTTGGGATTGATACCTCTTTATATTTCAGGAGGGGAAATGTGGGAAGGAATGGCGGTCAGTATCATGATTGGTTTATTGTTCGGAACCGTAATAACCTTGATTTTTATCCCATCCTTTTATAGCGCGTTGTTCAAAGTAAACTATAAAGGATATAGCTTTAATTCGGCCTTAATGGAGGACTAATGTTGGAACGACTTTATCAAAATCGATTTGAACTGTTTTTGAGCAGTCAGCTTGCGATTTTGTTTGGGTCGCTTATTGTGCCAAGTGTTTTTTTTGAAACTGTTTTTGACCCTATCCTTTTCTTGGTCAATCTCATGGTTGGGATATTGCTCATATCCAAAAGCCGCAAACTGATGTGGTTCAGTATTCTTCTTTTGGGGTTTACTTCTATTATTTTCTTGGTGAGCACTTTTTCGGAAAGTGATTCGAAACAGCTCGGGTTTTTAAGAATGACGGGTTATTTTCTATTTTATCTTGTGGTATCCTACGAAATTTTAAAACAAGTATGGTATGCTACCGAGGTGAGCAAAAATGTCATCTTCGGATTGGCCAGTGGTTATATTTCTCTTGGGCTTATCGGGTTTTTTATCTGTTTGAGCATTGAGTTGGCTTTTCCCGGCTCGTTTCAGGGTTTACTCCTGGATATGCAAGCAGAAACGGGTCTTATGGCTGAACAATTGTTGTACTTCAGTTTTATTACCTTAATGACGATTGGTTATGGAGATATACTTCCGGTTACGGACTTATCGCAAAAAGCAGCCATCTTAATTGGATTAATGGGTCAGTTTTATTTGGTTATTTTCACCGCAGTTATTGTTGGAAAGTTTATCCAACAAAAAGACTAGTGAAAATGAGTGACTGATATTAGCCCGTTTGTTTTGAATTTATTCTTGGGTGATACTACTTTTTACCAAAGCGTTAATCAAATCTTTTGCATAAAGCGCCACTGTTTTTTCAAGACTTGATGGGTCTTTTACTTCAAAACCACCAACCCATTGGAGATTGTCTCCAGTGCCTTTATCCAGTCGGTATAAGCTACTTTCAAAAATATATTTTGTTCCGCTTTTAAGTTCATCAGGTTCCCAAGTCGTAACCGGATAGTAAGTGAGATACCGTCCAAAACGGCCTGCTCTTGCGGGAATATATGTTGTTGAAGTGTTACCGGGAATGACATCTGTATATTGTTCCGTATCAATCAAGTTAGTCACTATCGCCCCATCATACCCTTTCGACATCAAGTTTTTCTTTAGGGTAGCCAATTGACTTTCAGAATATTGTTGATTAATGTTGATGGCGCTTTTGGCCGTATGCGAAGCAATGCCTTGTACCCCCCTTTCTTTTAGCTGGTCTACCACGCTATTTTCAAATTTGATACGGGCTGTTCGGTCTTTGGAACGCCCAACGACCAATATTTTCTCATAACTGCTTTTGGTCTTGCTTACATTTTCCGAACTGGTCAAATAGGTAGAGCATCCGGCACATAAGAATAAGAAAAACAGGAAAGTGCAAAAGGTTGGTCTTTTCATCTGGAAAGTTTTAGGTTGGAAATCATTGTAAAAATATACCTGTTAAAGTTAACAAATTTCACTTGGCCTAAAGCCGAAAAAGAGGAGTGAAAAAAGAGCATTTTGAAATCCCGCCATAGGCCTAAAATCCGCTACTTTTTGAAAAGGTAATTTTCGAATCATTTTGACCACAAGGGTAAAACCTATACCCCTTCATTTCGTCGGAGAAATAGTACAACAAATCGAAACTTAGGCCTTTCTGACCCCTTTATTGGCTTGGCCTAACCACAAATGCACCACCTCTGACTCACCCTCACAGGCAGTTAACAACAAATATCTGTTTATGACTGATAAAGCTATTTTTTTTGTTAAAAATAACTTCAACTGCCACTCCAAATGGACCGTATTTTTGACCTACCTGGTAAAACCTTGCGCAAGCTTGGTTTGTTATTTGTGTTTCTTTTTGTCTCTAATTTCGTTAGTGCCCAGCTTAGTGATTTGCATTATTTGCCACCACTAAAACAGGGTCAAAATAATGCGGGTATTCGAGACCAAGCGATTTACCTTTCCACACCCGAACCAACCACTTTTGTGGTAAACGCATATCAGGGTACAAATACAACACCTGTTGCCACCTTTAATATTTCCAACACAGCTCCCGCCGAATGGACGTTAAGTGATGGGGACAACAATATTATTTTGGTAAACAATGCCAATACCGGGATAGTTCTCAACAATAGCGGTCTACGTTTTGAATCTCCCAGTGGTAATAGGTTTTACGTAAACTATAGAGGTAACTCGAGTGCCCAGGCAGCGTCTCTAACCGCCAAAGGGCGTCAAGCCTTAGGTACCCGATTTAAATGGGGAGGGGTTCCCAACCTTGGCGCACACCCTTCCAAATCGAATACGTTGGGAATCATGGCAACTGAAGACAATACTACGGTTCGATTATTTGGATATGACCCAGATTGTGAGTTTAGAGTAGGAAATGATAGAGCTGGAATTACAGCCAATACTTATACAGTCACCTTAGATGCTCATGAATCTTTCGTTTTTGAAACGTATATAGGGAACAGCCCAACACAAGCCCACGAAGACGGATGGATTGGAGCAACGGTTGAATCCGATAAGGATATTGTGATTAGTAATGGTTCCATAAACTTCGGTCGTCAAGCAGGTGCTAGCAACCGTGATGCTGGAATTGACCAACCCGTTCCAGAAAATCGTTTGGGAAAAGAATATGTTTTCATTCGTGGAAATGGCGGTACCAATGGCCTTACTGAATTTCCTTTGGTCATAGCAATTGCTGACAATACTCAGATTTTCGTTAACGGTGGAACTACACCCATCGCAACTATAAATAATGGAGACTATTTTCAGGTACCCAGTACCTATTATTCCTCAAATACGGTAGGCGCCAACATGTTGTTGGAAACATCAAAAGACGTTTATGCCTATCAATGTATGGCAGGTGCAAGTCAAGTGTATACCCAAGGATTGAACTTTGTGGCTCCTGTAAACTGTTTGTTACCAGATGTAATGGACAACATTCCAGATATCCGAAACATGGCGGGTACTACTGTTACCGGAGGGATGACCATTATTGCCGCAGTAAATACTCCAGATGCCAATATTCAAGTAACGGATGGCAATGGTGCAGTAACGTTACCAGCTTCAAATCCTGTTGCCGGTTCAACCGATTGGAAAACATTTTACATTCCTAACCTTAACGGTAATGTAAGTGTTACCTCTACGGGGCCTATGGCCGTAGGTTTCTTTGGTTTTAATGGCGCTCGAGGGGTAGCAGGTTACTTTTCAGGTTTCGACACCTTACCAGAGGTTACCCTGGAAATTAGAGGAGGAAGCGGTTGTTTCGTAGGCTCTGAAATTTTTGAAGCTACCAATAACAACTTTGATGCCTTTCAATGGTATGAAAACGGAGTAGCCATTCCTGGAGCGAATGGTCCTACGTATGCACCCTCTGGTGCAGGAGAATTCTTCCTACGTGGTACCAAAGGACCTTGTACCTATGATAGTAATGCGATTCAAGCCCTATACTGTGACCCAGATGTTTTTGTCCAGAAAACAGTAGATAGGCCCGAAATTGTGGAAGGCGAAACCGCTACCTTTACCATTCGAGTTCAAAACTTAGGTTTAGGCCCACTAACCAATTTGAGAATTACCGATAATATTCCCGCTGGTTTAACATTAGTATCAGCTTTTACGATTACTGGAACATGGAGTGGTAATACCTGGAACATTGGAACGCTAGACGGTGGAGATACTGCATTTTTAGAACTTGAGGTAAGAGGAGATGAAATCGATATTCTTCCCCTATTGAGCCTTACGAACACGGCAAATAATACCCAAGACCAAACCGATACCAATCGAACCCCAGATACGCCATCGGCCAAAATTATTGTTCACAACGATTACGATAATGATGGGGTTATCGACAGTGTTGACTTGGATGATGATAACGACGGTATTTTAGATACGGTGGAACAACAATGTACTATTCCATCGGGTGTCACCTTCACTCCGCCAGCCGCTACCAATACAGGTGGAACGGTAGTGAGCGAAATCTACACGAATTTTAATGATTTATGGAGAAGCAGCACTACTTCAAACAATCCTACACTTCCGAATCTTTCGCATGAGTTATTGGCCTTTACGGTCGGAGGTACCACCTTTACCACCGGAGTTCTTGACGATGATATTATCGATAACAATCTGGATGGCGCATTTGATGGTGTGGATACCGATAATAATGGAGCTATCGATATCAATACCACGCCTTCAACTTGGCAAGCATTGGTTCCTTCAAATGCGATATTCAATGAAACTACTTTAGAGGCAAGCTTGAATGATGGAGACCTTAGTACAGCTGCCGGATTAACCATAGTTGGAAATCCTGCTACAGATGAACTTAATCCACTGCTTACCAATGGCTTGCAAGGACTGGATTTAGGTACCGGAGTTGCAAATATTGGAGATGTTTGGACCTATGAAATTGACCCAATTGTGGCAGCGCGAGTTGGGGATGGCATTCCAGACCTTTTACTTACTCAAGTAGCGGACCCTACTTCCGTAGGCCATACCGTTAGTTTATATGATGCCAACGGAGCACCTGTGGGAAATGCAGTTCGTGTCGAAGCTTTTGGCGGTGGTGCCTTGGGAAGTGTTGTAGGGACTTACCGATTGGACGTTTATCATGGTTCTGGTGCCATACATTCAACGAACACCACAAGAGATTACAGACTTGCTACCATTGAATTGTCTGAATTTGGAATTCCGGCAGCACAATTTGGTGATGTTGCATTTCTTCGTTTGGAACTTTCACAAAATGCAGACGTTGCTTTTCTAGCGTACAATGCAGATTCTTTTTCAGGTTTTTGTGCAAACCTTGATACGGATGGGGACGGAATACCAGACCAATTGGATTTGGATAGCGATGGAGACGGTTGTAGCGATGCCAATGAATACTACAAAGATAATAACGCCGATGGGGGAGATGGTGGTGAATACGGAACGGGTGTTCCCGTAGTGGACCCAGCCGATGGAACCGTAATCGCAGCACCTTATGTGCGCGTAGTAGCCCCAGAAATCATTTTGGAAAATACCTCTGAAGATTTGGGCGGAGCTGATATTAACGGTCAGGGCGTTAATTTGGGGCAAACCTTCCGATATGTCTTGAGATTTCAAAACGTTGGGGATGATAACGCCGTAAACTTTAGCATAACCAACACCCTTCCGAGTAATGTAACTTTTGACAATGTTGATGTGACCAACGCACCTGGGACTACACACAGCATTGATTTAAATACCAACATTATTACGTTTCAAGTGCCTGATGGGTTAGTCGAAGTGGGAGACCCCCAGTACACCATCCGTATCACGGTCACCATATCTGGAAATTGTTCTGATTTTGTGGACGCCTGTGCCTCGGAACTTGAAAATGAAGCTTACATGACCTTCCAAGGAGTGAATAACACGACGGTGTTCACAAATGCACCAGGTTCTTCCAATTTCCCCTGTAATACTAATCCAGCAGTTGCCAATAACAATATATTGGATGACTTGGCAAGCTGTAGTCAAGCGCGCACCGTGCAGCTTTGTGGGGATGACGTGATTCTGACCGCGGGAGCTGGTTTTGTGACCTATAATTGGGCTATCGACAACAACGGAAATGGCCAAATCGATGCTGGTGATACAGCTTTAAATGATGGCGACCCTGATGGTGATCCAAGAACCTTAAGGGTGACTACCATTGGGAACTATATCGTTGAAAAAATATCTGACGGAACCTGCGCCGACCTAACCGAATTGATTACCGTTGAGCGTTTCGGGACTACACAGACCAATCCTGTTATTGCGTACTTCAATCAAGTTAATTCCGATGCGAATGCCGATAACGATTTGCAAGGAGAGATTGTCACTTGTTCTATTGATGGAGGGCTTTTACCGAAAATTTTCTTGTGTGGGGATAATGATGAAGCAACTATTCAATTAGGCATAACGGATGCGCAAAGTATCGTTTGGCAGCAATTGGATGAATCCAGCTGTGCTGATGCTGGAGATGATTGCGCCAATACCAATGCTGCTTGTACGTGGAATGACATCGTTACCCAAGACAACTACACGATAACCGATAGCGGAAAGTACCGTGTGGTTATCAACTATCAAAATGGGTGTTTTAGTCGATTCTACTTTAATGTCTTCAAGAATACGTTGGACATCAACCACACTGCCTCAGACATTTTATGTAGTACACCTGGAAATATTAGAATTACCAATGTGGGCGCCAATTACGGTTTCCAATTGGTGAATGCAGGGAACGATAACATCATAATACCTTTCTCAGCGAACAATGGACCCAACTTCGATATCACCGCTAGTGGAACCTATAAAGTACAGGTTACCCAATTGAACCCATCTACCGGTGATCCAATTCCTGGCAGCTGTATTTTCGAAACAGAGGATATCGGTATTTTGGAAAGAGACTATCAGGTTGATATTACTACGGCTCCTGCAGATTGTAATCAGTTGGGAAGCATAACGGTTCAGGCCTCAAACGTCCTGCCCAACTACAATTACGAGTTGCGCTTGGATGACGGGAGCAATGGTGGTCAAGGTACTTTCGTAGACGACCGTGTCGCTACTACGGATAATACCCACACTTTTAGCAATGTAAATCCAGGAGATTACATTGTTATTACCACTACAGATGATGGTTGTACCGACACCCAACAAGTCACGGTTGACGAGATTCCTGAATTGACCTTAACAGCGCTCACTACGGAAAACATAACCTGTAACGCTGGTATAATTTCACTTACACCTAGTGGCGGAACGCCCAATCCAGACTATCAAATGGCCATTTGGAGTAAAGATGGTGTAGACTTATACGCGAATCCCTCAGATGTTCCTACAACGGCCATGCAAACCAATCCGAATTTCCAATTTGGATATCGCGGAACACCTGAAGTATACTTCCCCAATGAAGCGGGAGACTATGAGTTTATCGTTTTTGATGACAACGGATGTTTTAGTATTTCTAACACTGTTCGAATAGAAGAGCTAGGAGAACTAGTTATTACGGCTTCTGATGGTGGAATCGTATGCGCAGATTCTGCAACTGCTACGTTGACGGTTTCCGTAACGGGTGGTACAACACCATATCAATATAGTCTAGACGGAGGAGCAACTTACCAGAATAGTGACACCTTTGTAAATCTGCCCGCTGGTTTTTATACCATTACGGTAATGGATTCCAGTGGTACTCCAGGTACCGCTTGTGTGGAGACCTTGGATTATGAAATTGTGCAACCGTTCCTTCTTACCGCTTCGGCATCAATAGTTGAGGATGCTTCTTGTAGCCCAACCGGTGCCCGAGTAAGGATATTGAATGCGAATGGTGGCCAAGCGCCTTATGAATATAGTTTTGACGGCGGAAGTAATTTCGGCGCCAGCAACGAAAGAAATTTAGCGGCAGGTAACTATCAATTGGTGCTACGAGATGCTTTAGGGTGTACCCATGATATGGATTTAACGGTGCCTGCTGTGGTAGCTGACCCAAATCTTAGCGCAGCAATTGATTATGCCTGTGATGGTACCGCTAGCATTACGGTTTCAACGTCCAATACTACTGATTTTACCTATTCCTACAGTCTAAATGCAACGCCTAATACGCCAACCGATAATAATGTGTTTACAGGAGTTGCTGCAGGAACGCAAACGGTAACCGTCGGATATGCCAGCAGCATAGCGCCAAGTCAGAGCACAATATTCTTCGAGAACTTTGGCGCTGGACCAACTACCCAGATTGCGGAAGTAGGTTCCGATTATTGTTTTGAACCTCAAGATGGTTCTTTAACGAGTTGTAACCGAGGTCCAGCAGGAATCTTGGTAAACGGAGAGTATACCGTAACCAATTTTGTGACCAATCCAGTACCTGCTTGGTTGAGTCCACAAGACCATACCGGTTTAACTGATGGACGATTCTTGGCGATTGATGTTAGTAACTTCTCTGATACAGGAAATCCGCAATTGAACAACATTTTGTGGGCAAGACGTGATTTGGAAGTATTACCTAATGAAGATATTAACTTGAGCTTCTGGGCCTACAATTTAATGCAGGTAGGAAATGCAGGAAACAATCCTGAAGTACTAGTTGAGATTTTGGATAATACTGGAGCCATCATTCATAGCGAAGTTGCTCCAGAGATTCCGAAAAACAATAATGACGCCGACTGGCATCAGCGTACCATAACATTTAATCCTGGGACCAATACCGATATCGATGTGGTGTTCCGCACGAACGTGAACAGCAACGACGGTAACGATTTGGTTTTGGATGATATTCAAGCCGTGCAATTACCGGAAGTATGTGAAAAAACACAGGATATTATCGTGGTTGTAGAGCCTGACCAAGCATTTGAAGCACAACTCTTGAGTGTGAACAACCCAACCTGTAACGCAGCTACCGACGGTAATATCCGGTTTGAGGTATCCAACTTCAATGCGGTAGCAGGTTTTGAATATTCTTTGGATGGTGGAACCACTTGGACTGCAAGTACCACTTCCCCAGTAACCACGGCTTCAAACTTGGGTGACGGAAGTTACACCGTACAAATACGCAAGGCAGATGACAACGCTTGTGCCGTTAGTTTCAACGCAACCTTGACACAGCCGACGGCTATCGTTCCTAGTCTGAGTTTGACCAATGCATTTACCTGTTTCAATACAGGAGCTACTTTAGAAGCATCCGCTTCAGGTGGTAGTCCAGGGTATCAATACCAGTTGGAAGATACCGGGGGAGTAATTGCCTTTGCTTATCAAAATGGCGCAACGTTCAATAATGTTGTTGCTGGCGACTATGTGGTTCGTGTAAGGGATGTGAACGGTTGTGAAGTTGTAACGACTGCAGCCGTAACCGTAACAGCGCCTCAAACCGTAACCTTCACTACATCGTCAACCGCTTGTTACGATGGGATGAACAACGCCACCATAACGGCAAATGTAACAGCTGGAAATGGCGATTACACCTTTAGAATAGATGGTGGAGCTTGGTTGACACCAACGCCATCTACCGCCACGGCATATACCTTTACTAACCTTGCCAATGGAACGTATGCCATTGAGGTTTCCGATGCTTTGGGCTGTGTTTCTACGGTTCAAAATGTAACGATTGCCCCTGTGTTGACAGCTCAGGTAGATATCGCAAATGTTACCAGTTGTGGTAATGGCGGCATCACGGTAACACCTGCAGGTGGCGATACCAACTACGTTTACGCTTTCTTGACTACAGGAAGCACTGTAGCCGATTCAGACTTTGGCGCAACCAATACGTTTGTAGTGACTTCAGCCACTGCTGGAAGCTATGATGTATATGTTCGCGACAATTCCGGTACAACACCCTATTGCCAATATATGGAAACGGTTGTAGTGAACAGCGCTCCAACCTTAGCCTTTACGGCAACCACAACCGACCCAGAATGTCATGACGGAATGGGTTCAATTGCAACTAGCATTACCGCTGGGGATGGTCCTTACACCATCCAAATTGTGGATTTGGATAATGCAGGTGCGGCAGACCAAACCGTGAACAATGTTTTGGCCAACACCTACGACTTTTTCAATTTGCTTCCTGGTGATTATACCATTACGGTAACCGATGCCTATGGTTGTAATTTGAGCGATACACCGATAACGATTAACAATCCAGACGAGTTAACAGCCTCAGTGGTAGGGGTAACCCCTGCAAGCTGTGGTGGTCCAACTACGGATTTTGGATTCAATGTAGTAGGCTATCCTACTTCAATTGGAACCGTTGAGTTCAGTGATGATGGAGGTGCCACGTGGCAAACTTCCGACCAGTTTAGAGGATACATTTCTGGTGCGACCGTATTCCCATCCCTACGTACAGTAGATGGATTCGGAAATACGATTTGTCAAACCGATTTACCACAGTTCGTTATTCCGTTCCCATTGGATGATTTGGATATCACCATTTCAGCTTTGGTAGTGAACTGTAATGAACTTCAAGTTACTGTACAAGGTTCGGAGGGAACGCCAAACTATCAGTATACCTATTCAGAGGATGCTGCTACGTTTGACCCATTGGCCCCATTAAATCCATGGACTACTCCAGCCTTGGATGCGGTGACACCTTTTGTGTTTACGGGTCTGGTGCCTGGTCGTACCTATACTTTCTACGTACAAGATGCCGTAGGTTGTGTGCGACAGAGTAACGTCAATGTCAACGATTTGATTACCCAACCTTTGGGTATTACCTCAAGTGTTACACCATCTTGTAACGGTAGTACCAATGGTAGTATCACTTATACTATTGTCGAAAATACCGTTTCACCCGGTTCGGAAATGCAATGGTCTTTTTACAATATCGCTACGGGCACCCCTGTATTGGTTAGTGACAGTGGTGGGAGCGTTCCTTTTTCAGACCCTCAAACCCTAACCTTCAATTCACTTGGTGCAGGACAATACTTCTTGGAAGTGACCAAAATGGATGGTGCCGTTGCGAGTTGTATTAGTGCTTCCGAAAATGACATTTTGGAAGAATTGGACGCCTTGACCGGAACGCCAACAGTTCTACAAGACATTGCTTGTGACCGTCCAGGTCTGATTTCAATTCCAGATATCACCGGTGGGGGCGGAACCTACTTGTACACCGTTACCGGTCCAGCGCCTTTCACCACTATTACTGGAACCGTGGATAACCCGATTGAGATTCCAGCGAATTCACCTGCGGGAAGCTACAATGTTACCGTAAACGACCAATACGGTTGTTCAGTGAACTTGGGGAATGTAAACTTGAATCTTTCTCCGAACCCAACGATTGATGATATCGCTGTTGCCAATTGCGACGTTCAAGCCGATATCACCATCACGGCCAGTAGTACAGCCGCTCAAATTTTCTATTCCATAGATGGCGGTACCAACTACGAGGATAATGGCGGAGTGTTCAACAATGTATCACCTGGGACGTATGCCGTTAGTATCTTGGATAGCAATGGCTGTTCAGCGACCAGTTCGGTAACAGTTCACCCGCAATTGCAAGCGAATGCTACTTTGGCGCGTACACTTGGCTGTGGCGCAGGAAATGAGGCACAAATTCTTATTGAAGTAACCGCCGGTTCAGGAGCATATGATTATCAGATTACGGGAACGTCAGGCACCTTGGTTGGTAAGCAAGCTTTAGCATCCAACCCGATTACGGTACTGGCGTCAACCGCCGACACCTATACGGTTATCATTTACGATAGAAGCACTGCTGGCCCTGAATGCTCAAGAACGTTTACGGTTGAAGTTCCAGCAGCGATTACACCAAGCTTTACAGTTGACCCAACAGATGTTAGCTGTTCTGGGGTAAATGATGGCGTTATTGCGATAACCGAAACCAACAACGGTATTAGTCCGTTGACCTATAGCATTAACCCAACGGCAGGAAGCTTTAATGCCGCTACAAATAGTTTTGAAGGACTTCCTCAAGGCACGTATCAGATTACTGCAACAGGACAAAATGGATGTACCACAACCATCAACAATATTTTGGTCGATGAGCCCAATACCATTTCGTTTGACCCACCCGTTGTGAACGCCTTCGGATGTGCGGCAGGAAATGCGGTGGACAATGCCACGGTTACTTTAGACGAAACCAGCATAGCTGGAGGAAGCGGAACGTATGTACGCTATGAATTTGTAGACAATGCTACAAATGGAATGCTACAAATAGGAACGAATCCGGTATACACCCATACTGATTACGCTAGTATTGATGTTTTGGTACGTGTAGTAGATGATGCAGGTTGTACGGGTGAAACCGTGGTGAACATTCCTGCTTTTGATGAGTTACAGAACGCATCCGTTTCAGTGGATGATATTATCAGTTGTTCTAACGGTGGTGAAGACATTTCAATCGATGTGACCGGAAGTTTATCCAATTTCACGGCAAACCCAGCCAACTACGAATTCAGATTATTGCCTTCGGCTACATACCAAGCAAGTAACCAATTCTTGGATTTACCTGCGGGCAACCACACCTTTGGTGTTCGAAATGTGAATACGGGTTGTGAGTTGACACTAACCCATGTGGTAGATGAACCCAATACCTTTGATGTAACGGTTGAAAAACTGGCAGACGTGGTTTGTTTCGGTGATACGGGAAGCATTCGCTTGACTTTGGTAGATGCAACGTATACGGGTGGATTTACCTGGAATATTTTTGATACCAACGGTACCCCAACAGACAGAACTGATGATGGACCAGCCGTATTGACAGGTACTTCGGCCAACGTAGGTCCTACGGGTGCTATTAATGTTCCTGCCGGGGACTATTTGGTTGAGGTCATTCAAGATGCGTTCCCTGATTGTACACAAGTAAGGGCGTTTAACATTACTACCCCTTCTGCGGCAATTACCTTGAGTCCGATTGATTTGACACAGGTAGGCTGTACGAATGACCAAGGCAGTGCTTTAGTTGCTCCGCAAGGTGGACAAGCACCGTATACGATTGATTTAACGCATAATGGTACTTTGGTAACCATAACCGAAACCAATGTAAATAGTTATTTGTTCCCTAATTTGACAGCAGGTCAATATTCCATCAGTGTAACAGATGCTCTAGGTTGTACAGTACCTTTTGCCAATGCCTTCCAGTTGTTGGTACCAGACCCAATTACGGCATCCATTGCCAATACAACCTTGTTGTGTCAAGGCGATACTGATGCTTCTGTGACGGTTACGGTGAACCCAAGAAACGTTCCCTCACCGTTGCGTTATATCTTGAATACGTATAACGATGCGGCTGGAACGGTACTACTCAGCACGTCTACTTCGCAGACTACCGGAGTTTTCAACAACCTAGGTGCCGGATTCTACAACGTCCGCATACTGGATGATATGGGTTGTGAGTTCGACACCCCTATTGTGGAAATCGAGGACCCGACAGACGTAGATGCGTTGTTGGTTACCCAAAGTGGTTTAAGCTGTCAGTCTGATGCCGAACTATTATTAGTTGCTTCAGGAGGCACTGCTCCATATAGCTGGAGCGTTGATGGCGTCTCCTTCTCTGCAATGAATGAAACCGTATCTACCGATACCCACCTATTCACTGGTATCACTGCTGGAAGTTACCAATACTTCATTAGGGATAGCTTCAACTGTGTTTCCGTAGTTTCCAATACGATTACGGTAGACCCTATTACGCCATTAACCGTAACATTGGATACATCCGCTGCGGTGGTAAATTGCAACGGCGAGAGCAATGGTTTAGTCATCGCTGATGCGGATGGGGGTCTTGGAAACTATCAATACGCCCTGTTCACGGACTTGGCTTGGACGAATGAAATTCGACCCAATCAAGCAGATGGCACGTTTATCGATTTGCCAGCAGGTACTTACTACGTGAGGGTACGGAGTGGTGATTGTGAAATAGCCTCTGAAGCGATTCAAATTGATGAGCCTGCACCTTTAGTAGTTGATCCTACCATTACGGATATTAGTTGTTCTGGTGCGGAAGACGGAAGCATCCTTTTGGATGTACAAGGTGGAAGTGGTACCTATCAATATGCGATTTCTCCGAATTTGAATCAATTTGATTCAGAAAATGTCTTTGACGAACTCGCGCCTGGAAGCTATCAGGTTATCGTTCAAGATGAAAACGGGTGTTTCGAGCTTGTCGAATTTGATATCAGCGAACCAGCTGCCTTGAATGTAGTGTCAACCGTTACGGATGAAATCTGTTTTGATAGTGCCGATGGTACGGTTTCTTTAGTCATATCTGGTGGAACTGCTCCCTATTTCACAGCATTGAACAGCAACTTGGATACGGATTTTGTACAAGACATAACCGAGTATCAAAATTTACCAAGCGGTACACATGTGGTTTTCGTTCGCGATGCCAATGGATGCGAGTATTCCGAAGTATTTGAGGTACAAAACGGTGTGAACCTAGAAGGTGAAGTTGAGGTGATGTATACTTGTGATGGAGCAGGTTTCACTTCCAATTCGGTGCAAGTGGTGTTTGAAGACACTACGGTAGCAGGAGACGTATTATATGGTTTGGATACCGATGATACTGCCTTAATGCAATTGGAACCGACCTTTGATAACTTGACTGGAGGGGAACACTTTATCACGGTGGTCCATAATAACGGTTGTATCAATACCCTGACCTTTGAAGTAACCATCTTTGACCCATTGACTCTGGAGGTGCGTCAAGGTGAAATCAATCAGATTGATGCGTTGGCCTTAGGAGGTTCAGGGAATTACACCTATACCTACAATGACGGTCCTGAAACCATTGAAAACACCTTCTACATCCTGGAAACAGGAACATATACTGTTACCGTTACAGATGAGAATGGTTGTAGCATTACCCAAGAGATTTTCATGGAGTTCATCGATATTGACATCCCGAAATTCTTTACTCCGGATGGTGATGGACTGAATGATACTTGGGCACCGGATAACATTTCGCAGTATCCCAATATCTTCATTAAGATTTTTGACCGATACGGAAGAAGCTTGTTCTTCTTCAACGGAAATCAAGATAGCTGGGATGGACAGTACCAACTTCAAGATTTACCTACCGGAGACTACTGGTACATCATCCGACTCAATGGCGAAGCCGACCAACGTGAATTCGTTGGAAACTTCACCTTATATCGTTAATAATCAACAGAAACCGAGCCCCATTTGCAGCACTTGTACCGCATGTGGGGCTTTTACTACAGTATTGAATGCCTACGCATCAAAAGTTTGGGAAGGCTACCCTGATTGGGTTACTTACAAACGATTTATGGAATGGAATCCACTGTATTGATGAAACTAAAAGGTTATTTTTTTCTGTATTTACTATTCTGTGGGGCGTTTGCCTACGGACAATTGAGTGATTTGCACTATCTGCCACCCTTAAGACAAGGACAAAACAACGCAGCCATACAGCAACAGGAAATCCACCTTTCCACTCCTGAAACGACGACCTTTACGGTCAATGTGTATCAGGGAACCAATACCACTCCAGTAACTTCATTTAATATCTCCAATAACACTCCGGCTGTATACAGTCTAGGAAATGGAAATAACAATGTTACTTTGGTAGATGACGCCAACACAGGTGTTGTTTTGACCAATAGCGGACTCCGTTTTGAAGCTCCTGGTGGAAATAACTTCTACGTCAATTATAGAGGGCGTTCCAGTTCGCAAGCTGCGTCACTTACCTCAAAGGGTAGGGTGGCACTAGGTACGAGTTTCAAATGGGGGGGTGTACCCAATTTGGGGAGTCATCCATCAAAATCCAATACGTTGGGTATTATGGCGACCGAAGACAATACGACCATTGACCTATTTGGCTATGACCCCGCATGTGAATTCCGTGTCGGTACTGATCGCGCAGGAATTACTGCAGATACCTATCAAATTGTTTTGGACGCAAACGAATCTTTTGTGTTTGAAACATATATTGGCAATGCGCCAACCGCTGCCCATGAATCAGGATGGATTGGAGCGTCTATCGTTTCGGATAAAGACATTGTAATTAGCAATGGTTCTTTGAACTACGGGCGTCAGGCAGGTTCTGGGAATCGTGATGCTGGAATCGACCAACCCGTTCCAGAAAATAGATTGGGCAAGGAATACGTTTTTGTTCGTGGTAATGGTGGTACCAACGGTTTGACCGAATTCCCACTGATTATTGCCACTCAAAATAATACAGAAGTTTATGTCAATGGTGGGGCAACCCCTGTAGCTACCCTGAATAATGGAGATTTTTTCGAGATTCCTAGCAGCAATTATTCCTCAAACACCGTTGGGGCCAATATGTATGTGGAAACCTCAAAGGATGTCTACGCCTATCAGTGTATTGCGGGAGCCAGTCAAGTCTACACGCAAGGACTGAATTTTGTGGCACCGGTGAGCTGTTTGCTTCCGGATGTCATGGATAACATTCCGGATATTACCAACGCTGCTGGAATCACTTTATCAGGAGGGGTAACCATTATCGCCGCTACGACAACGCCGGACAGTAATATTCAAGTGCAAGATGGGTCAGGAGCAGTAACCTTACCTGCATCCAGCTCGGTTGCAGGCACGACGGATTGGAAAACGTTTTATATTCCAAACCTTACCGGAAATGTGAGTGTGCAATCCACTGGCCCCATCGCCGTAGGTTTCTTCGGATTTAATGGAGCAAGAGGTATTGCCGGTTATTTTTCTGGGTTTGATACACTCCCCAATATTGATTTGCAAATTACCGGAACGAATTGTCTTCCCGGCGCTACGCTCGAAATCGCAAGTGGAGAATCGTTTGATGCCTATCAATGGTATAGTGATGGAGCTTTGATTCCGGGGGCGACTACCGCTTCCTACAACGCAACTGTCGCTGGAGATTATTTTTTACGGGTTACCCGTGGCCCCTGTACGTACGATTCCAATACCATACAAGTGTACTACTGTAATGCAGATGTCATTCTCAACAAAAGCACTGCGGATTTGGTGGTGAATGATGGTGACTTGGTCAATTTTGATATCACGGTTGAAAGTAGAGGTTTTGACCCGGTGACCAATTTGCAAATTTCCGATGTTTTGCCCTTTGGTTTGGATTTTGTCTCTGCAACGGTTTCCAAAGGAAGCTTTACCTATCCCAATTGGAATGTCGGTACCCTTACCAGTGGTGAATTGGTTACGATGACTTTGGTCGCTCGTGCAAGAATGACCAATATCTATCTGACCACAATGACATATACCAATACCATAACTAATAGTCAGGACCAAACGGATGCCAACATTACTACAGACAATCCCTCCGTAGATGTACAGGTGAATTTGGTTCCACCGACTACCGTCATCACAAATAGAAGGATTACGTACCGGGTGAAAAGATTTTAGCAGCTCAGTACCTTTTATCTTTCCACTTATGTCATGGCTACGTGATTTTTCCAAGTGGCAGTCCTTAAACTTATTCTATCTATATTGTATCCACTATTTTGATGGCATTGCGGTTATTTTTTCTCATTTCATTGTTTTCTGCGGGGTTATTTGGTCAAGAACTACCTCCAGTCCTCAATTATGCCCCGCAACAATATCATGGTGAGAACCAGATTTGGTCCCTTTCGCAAGCCGATACTAAAATCATCTATGCTGCAAACAATAAAGGCTTATTGGAGTTCAATGGTGCCGAATGGAAGCGGTATCCCTCACCCAATGAAACCGTAATCCGCTCGGTAAACGCAATAGGGAACAAGGTGTATACCGGAGCCTACATGGAATTTGGGTATTGGCAAAAGGATGATTCCGGAGTATTGCAATACAAATCGCTAACAACAAAAATCAAGTCTTCCTTTCTACCTGACGAAGAGTTTTGGAATATTTGGGAATTTGAAGGAGGGGTCGTTTTTCAATCACTCCAACGGCTTTATCGCTATAACCCAAACACCGGAGACGTTGTTCCCATTGAGGCAGAAACCCTCGTGCCCAGACTCTTTCAAATCGGGCAATCGGTATACTTTCAACAAAAGAACGCAGGACTGTTTAAAATTGAGGGAGGTCAACCCGTACTGGTTTCAAACGATACAGCTTTCGTTAACGATGAGGTAGTTGGGGTGTATGGTGAAACGGATACCTTCATGGTGCTTACGAGACGTAATGGGTTTTACACGGTGGATAAAGGTGTTGTAAACAAGAAAAGTACTTCTGCCGATGAATTGCTCTCAGAGGTTAGCGTATACCGTTGTCTACAACTTGCCAATGGCACCTATGTTTTGGGAACGATATCGCATGGCCTTATCCATTTAAATAGTGAAGGCAATCTTCTCTTTCATTTAAATCAAATCAATGGACTTCGCAACAATACGGTGCTGTCCCTTTTTGAAGATTTGGATAACAATGTTTGGCTTGGATTGAATAATGGTATCGCTCATATTGATTTTGATTCGCCTTTTCGAGTGTATCGCGATAATCGTGGAATTTTAGGCACGGTTTACGCCTCTTTGGTGACTGAAGAAATCATGTATTTGGGAACCAACCAAGGCCTTTTTTACAAAAAACTGGATGACAGTACCGATTTTACTATGATTCCAAGTACCCAGGGACAGGTATGGACGTTGACCAAGGTAAATGGAACTATTTTCTGTGGACACGACTCCGGTACCTTTGAAGTGATAGGAAATCAGGTTCAAAAAGTCGCTGATGTTACGGGCACGTGGCGCATTATCCCCAAACCCGATGATGAGAATATCTTATTACAGGGGAATTACGATGGACTTTATGTTTTGGAGAAAACAGGAGGGCAATGGCAACTCCGCGAAAAAATCAAGGGATTCGAGAATTCATCTCGTTTTATTGAAGTGCAGGATTCAAAGGTGTTCATGGATCATGAATACAAAGGAGTTTACGAAATAGAGTTGGATGACGCCTGGACCCAAGCTTTGCGGGTTACTGTGGATACCACTTTGAAAGGGTATAATTCAAGTTTGATTAAATATCAAGGACAGATTCTGTTTGCCTACCAAGAAGGAATCTTACGATATGATTTTAGTGCACGAAAGTTCGCGAAAGATTCGCTTTTGAGCAGGGCCTATTCCAAAGAACAATATGTTTCTGGAAAGTTGGTCACGGATAGCGAAAACCGAAATCTTTGGATGTTTTCCAAACCTAGAATCATGTACGCCTCTGCGACAGGCTTGGGAACCGATTTGCGCATCAAATCCATTCCACTTACCGAGGAAATGCGGGACGGTATCGTCGGCTATGAAAATGTTTCTCCCTCCAGCACTACGGATACCTATGTGTTTGGCAATACCTCTGGCTATATAACTTTATCGCTGAACCAGATTGATTCAAAAGCCTTTTCAGTGCACTTAGGTGGGGTGGACAAGGTGGTGTTGGGTCGAACTGCCGAACCCTTGCCTCTTTCGGGAGAAAACGAATTTGAGCATGATTCAAACTCAATAGAATTATCATTTTACACCCCGGAATACGGGGCACTAACCCAGCCACAATATCAATATCGCCTTTCAGGCATTTATGATGAATGGAGTGCTTGGTCTGAAAAAGCTGAGGTCCGCTTTGAAAACCTGCCACCAGGAAGCTATGAATTTGCGGTCAAAGCCAAAATGGGCAATACCTTGTCCAGTAATATTGCGAAGTATGCTTTTACCATTAAAAAGCCTTGGTATCTCTCCAATGTTATGTGGTTCTTCTACATCATTGGCGGTCTTTTCGTGGGTATTTCTGTACATACGCTATATCGCAGGTACTATCACAAGCGGCAACGCACCATTATTGAGTCCAATCAAAAAGAGATGGAACTGCAGCGGGTGCAGAATGAAAAGGAAATCATTCGCATCAAAAATGAACAATTGCGAAAGGAATTTCAGGATAAGAGCAATGAGTTGGCTGCTTCTACCATGAGTATCATCAAAAAGAATGAATTGCTTTATAAAGCCAAAGAGCAGCTCATGGCCAGCAAAGGGGATACTGAGAGTATCCGCCCCATCATCCATACCATTGATAAAAACTTAAATCAAAGTGATGATTGGGAGCTATTCAAAGAAGCCTTTAACAACGCCGATAGAAAGTTTCTGAAAAAATTGAAAAAAGTGCACCCTAATCTATCGCCAAATGACATCAAGTTATGTGCCTATTTACGCTTGAATCTTTCCTCCAAAGAAATCGCACCACTTCTTAATATTTCGGCCCGAAGTGTCGAAATCAAACGATATCGTTTGCGTAAAAAGTTGGGGTTGGAGCACAATATCAACCTGGTAGACTACATCTTAAAGCTTTAGCAGGTATTTCCAGACCCCCAAAAACCTCAACATTACCTATACAACTCCAAAAATTGGGTTTTCTGGCGCAATAACCCAGACCCAGCCTTAGCCCTTGTATTTCCGTACAAAATTGAGAATATGACAAAAAAACAGCGCTTTTTTTGCCATGTATATTTTTTGTAAAGGTTGAAAATGCGGAGTTGGCAAATCTTTACGATAAGTTTAACTGTTGCAAATTTCGGTACAACTGCACTTCCTTAACTAAGCTGTACCATAAATGCCAAAAAAACTAACAACTATGAAACACAACTTGATGCGATTACTGTTGCTTCTGCTTTTTACCTCTGCCTATGCGCAGGACCAAGTGAAGGTGGTGAAAAATGAAGAAGGAGCAAAGTTAGTGGTCAATGGAGAGGACTTCATGATCAACGGGATGAATTGGGACTATATTCCTATAGGTACCAATACCGTAAATGCTAAATTTTGGGAAAAGTCTGATGATGTCATCAAAGCAGGCTTGGATACGGAGATGTCACTCCTAAAGAATATGGGTGTAAACGTCATTCGACAATACACCGGTGTCCCTGCCAAATGGATTCAGTACATCTACGAAAACTACGGTATCTATACCATGCTGAACCATTCTTTCGGTAGATACGGTCTCACCTTAAAAGGAGTTTGGACACCTGTTACCATTTATGATGACCCTTATACGGAGGAATTCCTACTGAATGAGATGAAAGAACTCGTCGAGGGATATAAAGACACCCCTGGACTATTGCTCTACTTGCTTGGGAATGAAAACAACTACGGTCTGTTCTGGGCTGGAGCTGAGACAGAGGATTTTCCAGATGACGAAGGAAGAATCCAATTCATTGGGGAAAGTAGAGGTCGTCCGATGTATCGCTTGATGAACGAGGCAGCGAAGATGATGAAGTCCATGGATACTTCACACCCGGTCGCTATTTGTAACGGTGATGTACTTTTTATTGACATCGTCGCCGAAGAATGTAAAGACGTGGATATCTATGGTACCAACACCTATCGAGGCGTTTCTTTCGGAGATATGTTCCAAGTGGTTAAAGACAAGTTGGACATGCCAGTGATGTTCACTGAATTTGGTGCGGATGCATTTAACGCTATAGAGAATAAAGAAGACCAATATTCCCAAGCCTATTATATGGTGGGGAATTGGAAAGAAATTTATGAGAACGCTGCCGGACTCGGGAAAGTTGGAAACTCCGTTGGAGGTTTTACTTTCCAATTCAGTGATGGATGGTGGAAGTTCGGTTTTGATGACCGAAAAAATGCAGACGTTCACGACAACAATGCTTCTTGGTCCAATGGTGGTTATGCTCGGGATTTGGCCAAGGAAGGCGCGAATAATATGAACGAAGAATGGTTTGGTATTTGTGCCAAAGGCGCAACCAATCCAAGAGGACTATATGAGTTGTATCCCAGAGCAGCGTACTATGCCCTAAAGGAAGCCCATCAATTGAACCCGTATCAAGAAGGGATTACCATGGATTTTCTTGATAACCATTTTGACAATATTGAATTAATGGAGGCGGTATTAAAGGCACGTGGCGATAAAGCTGCCTTGGACGGTGCGCAAAGCCAAATGTTGCGCTTGAGCAATTTGTCCGCACGTTTTTCAACCTTCAGCACAGGCGGTAGCTTGATTACTACGCCAGATACTCCAGACCCTGACGACCCGAATACCTTTCCCAACCAGTTGGGCTTTGACCATATGCAGTCGTATTTCGTAGGGGTCGAAGGAAATCCTGCACCGAACATGCGTGCAGAAGTCAATGTCAATGTGGTTGGTAATGTCGCGCAAAATCCAATCAACGAGATATTTTATGAGAACAACTCCCGTCCTATCGATGTTAGTACGGACCAAGGAGATGTTATCGTTTCGGACGTAAATCGAATTCGAGTATACCAAGCAGAGTTTGAGTGGAATGCTAAAGAATTTGATTTACGTGGATTCTATAGAACAGGCCACTATCACTGGGGCTATGAAGGAGATTTTTTCGGATTCTATCCGGAAGCCAACTACGGTCCAAACCTAGACATTTATAATGGTGAGATACTGGGTGCCGAGATGGATGGCAAAGGACCTTTAAAAGGGTTGAAGGTTGCCATTGGCCCACAATTATGGTGGGGCGCCAACCCAACCATGTTGTTTAAGTATCGTAAGCATATTGGAAAATTTGATGTTACCGGTATTTACCACCGTGACTTCGAAACCAACGTGGTTTTGGATGATAATGGCCGTCGTGTTTTGGATGCAAACCAAGTACGTAGTGGTGTGATTCCACCATGGCCTACTGAGCGAGCAGCTATAGCCGTAGAACGCGAGTTCGGAAAATTTGGTATTGAATTAGGTGGTGTTTGGTCGGGTAGTCCATTAAACGGGATTGCCTTCCAAGATGTGAGAGGAACACCAGGAAACTATGTAGTTTTTGAAGATAGAATCCAGGCCAGTGATAACTGGGGAGGTAAGTTCAAGGTCACCTATGAAGGGGGTAAGTTCAACTGGTATGGACAAGGTTCAGCTATGGGCCTGATTGCCAACGGCGGTGCTGACCAAACGTTGACCTTTACCGGATGGAAACTGAGAGACACCGGTAGTGGAAACGTAACCAGTGTACTATCCGGATTTACATTCGCAACCGGAAAATTCCAAATCGCACCTAATTTCATGTGGCAGAAACCTTTGGTAGATGCGATGCCTCAAGATGTGGATGCACCCGGTCGTTTGCGAAACATTATCGATGACCCATTTGCCGTACGAGCCAATCGTGAAACCACTGCTGGCGAGCTTTTAATTACCTATGACCCGACACCAGGCACCTGGATGTACGAATGGGACAACGATAGAGCAGAAGATGCGAAATTTGCCATGAATTTAGGCTTTGTGTATCGTCACCTTCCAACCACAATGGATGCCCATATTGGTTTCCAGGCCGACCGTACTTTCTTCGCCTTTCCAAATTCAGCTCCTGCCCAAGACCTTTGGGAAGTACACTCCAGAATGGTTTCCAAATTGGGTCCAGACCTAGGATTGATTGGAAACTTTTATTATGGTAACGGACAAGCCAATGGTGATAGCGATAGATTGATAAAGCGTTTCGGAGGAGATATTCGCGGAATCTATAAAAACTTCAAGTTGACCACCCATGTTCGTGTAAACGATTGGGGACCTTACGATTACCATCGTGATTTCAACTTGACGTATCCGATGCAGTTGATGTTGGATATTTCAACCACCTTGGGAAAACCAGATTGGTTTATTCTGCCAAGCACTCAAATTGGTATCCGAGGTACTTGGAGATCGCTCAACGAGTTCTCGCCTCGCTATTCACCAAACTTTGTTCCGCCAAACACATTCCCGCCTGAGCCGATTTTGAGCCCAGTAGGTTTCGATAACGGACAAGAATGGGAAATCATGACTTATGTACACATCAACATCGGTAAATAAAAAGATTGATAAAATGAAAAATAGAAATTATAAAAGCATACGATTCACGATGCTAGTGTGTTTGGGCGTGTTCCTATTCACGGCATGTGATAGAGATTTTTCGGATGATGTACAGTTTGCTACATTCTCACAGAATGGTGAAATATTTACGGATGCACCGGTCGGTTTGGGGAGTGACTTTTACTTTCCTTTTTTAAATGCCAAGGCTGATGCATTCTCCGTTGACGACGATGAAGGGTTTGAGAGCAGCTCTTCCATACGAATAGATGTTCCCAATGCAGATGATCCTGCTGGCGGATTTGCAGGAGCTATTTTTAGAATAGATGGTGCTGGACGGAATCTTACCGGTTTTGATGCTTTGACTTTTTACGCAAAAGCATCGCGAGGCGTTTCCATAGGGGAGTTTGGATTTGGTCAAGACTTTTTAGAAAACAGATACCAAGTAACCACCTTTGGATTGTCACTTACTACAAACTGGGTAAAATATGTAATCCCTATTCCTGACCCTTCCAAATTAATAGAAGAACGCGGAATGTTCTGGTTTTCTGCAGGTACCCAAACTACTGGAGGAGCAGGCTACGTGTTTTGGTTGGATGAAGTCCGTTTTGAAAAACTGGGAACAGTGGCGCAACCTACACCAGGAATCTTTTTCGGACAAGAGCTAACTGAACAAGCGTTCACAGGTTCAAATCTGGTGGTTGATGGTTTGTTGCAAAACTTCAATCTAGCAAGCGGAAACAACATTACGCTTGCCGTGGCCCCTTCGTATTACGATTTTTCTTCTTCCGATAATTCTGTGGCCACAGTTGATGAATTGGGTCAAATCGAGGTAATTGGCGAATCTGGTACCACCACTATTACGGCACAATTGGCAGGCGTGCAAGCCCTTGGTTCTTTGGAGTTGACTTCAAGTGGGTCGTTGGCGGCAGCGCCTATCCCAACCCGACCAGCAGCCAATGTGAAATCCATTTTTAGTGATACCTATCCTAACGAGACGGAAAGCAACTTCACGCCGAATTTTGGTGGGTCTACCACGCAAACAACGATTTCCTCCGCAGGTGGAAACAATGTCTTAACGTATACGAACAACAACTTTACAGGAATCGTTTTCGAAAACCCTGTGGATGGTACAGACTTGACCTTTTTACACATCGATGTATATGTACAAAATGCGGGTACCGAAATAGGAGTGCAAATACGGGATGTAGGTCCTAATCAACAGGTTGATACCGATGTTAATACCGGTTTCCCAATAGTTGATGATGTGGACTTTAGATTTGATGTGACCGGACTCACGGTAGGTGAATGGACCTCGGTTGATATTCCATTAGGAGGTGATTTGGCATCCCAGAAAAACAATCTTGGAGCCTTGATTCTAATAGGCGGACCCGATTTCATTTTTGATAATATTTATTTCTACACGGAGTAATCGAAATACCTCACAGTTAAAAAAAGGATGATGAACAAAAGATATGAACATAAAAATGCAGCTTGGTCTTTCACTACAAAGTGTTTGGCGGTATTGGCCTTTTTGGCTTTTTCAGGTTGCGAAACAGATGATACTCAAACCGTGGCGACATTTAGCAATTTAATTTTAGATGAGAACTTCGATACCGATGGCGCACCTAATGATGCACTTTGGAGTTTCGATATTGGTAATGGTATTGATGGATGGGGTAACCAAGAGTTACAGTACTATACGGACCGAACCGAGAACGTTACAGTTCAAAATGGAGTGCTCTTAATTACAGCCCAACAAGAGGATTTTGAAGGATCTCAATATACCTCCGGAAGACTATTGACCAAGGACAAATTTGAAGAAGAATATGGGCGTTTCGAAGCACGCATGCGACTTCCTTATGGCCAAGGTATTTGGCCTGCTTTCTGGATGTTGGGTGCTGATATCGATGATAATCCATGGCCCGGTGCTGGTGAAATCGATATTATGGAGTACCGAGGTCAAGAACCTACCGTGTTAATCGGTAGTGTACACGGGCCTGGCTACTCTGGTGGAGAGGCCGTTTCAAAAGAGTATGTTCTGGAAAACGACCGTTTCGACACAGGATTCCATGTTTTTGGAATTGAATGGGGTCCCAACTACATCAACTATTATGTGGATGATGTCTTATACAATCAAATAACTCCGGAAGACGTACCCGGACAATGGGTTTTCAACAAACCCTTCTATATCCTAGTGAATCTTGCCGTAGGTGGAACCTTTGTGGGTCCTCCAAACGCACAGACTGAGTTTCCGCAGACCTTGATTGTGGATTATGTACGGGTATACAAACAATGATTAACTAAACTAACTTTTTTAAGATGAAATTAATTCGAAACAAAACATGGATTTATTCCATTTTGATTTTGGCCATATCCTTTTTTGGATGCGAAGATGATGACGATGGCGGAGGAACATTACCAACTTTGGTAGCTGGATTTACACAAACCGTGCAAGAGGGTACTGGCGTGGTAACCTTTATCAATATTTCTGAAAATGCCGATAGCTTTGCTTGGGATTTTGGGGATGGAACCACTTCTACGGTAATAGACCCTGTAAAAACCTATACTTCAGGGACATATACGGTAAGGTTGACCGCTTCCAACGCTGCTGGTGCTTCCGATGTTTTTACGGATGAGATTACCATTACGATTCCTGAATCCGTAATGTTGCCCATCACTTTTGATGGGGCCAATGTCGATTACACGGCTGGTACTTTTTCAGGAGCCAGTTTTGAAGTAGTCGATAATCCTGCCCCTGGAGGTAGTAACGACGTTGCTTCCATGGTAGGGGCAATCACCAATAGCGGTGCGCAGTTTGAGGGTATTTCCTTCAATGTTGGAACACCAGTGGATTTATCCACAAATCAAAGTATCCAAATGGATGTTTGGTCCGAATCCGCACTGGACGTACTGTTGAAGTTTGAGCAAGGTACCGGTGCGGATACGGAGGTTACAGCTGCTCATACTGGTAGTGGTTGGGAGTCATTGGTTTTTAATTTTACTTCTATCGATAGTTTTTCAAGAATTACCATATTTATTGATGGTCCTGGTACCACGGCTGGTACTTTTTACATAGACAATATAGAGCAAGTGATGACCATGGGTGGTGATATGCCTACTGAAGCTGCACCCACTCCACCAATGCGTGATGCTGGTGACGTGATTTCGTTGTTCAGTAATGCCTATACCGATATCACGGTAGATACCTTCTTTGCAGGATTTGGCATGGGTGGTGGTGTTGCCGATGCACAAGTAGCAGGTGATGATGTGAAAGTTTATACGGATTTGGATTTCGCAGGAATCGAAACCCTAACGGAAAACGTTGATTTATCGAGCATGACCCACTTCCATATCGATGTGTGGAGTGCTACTAGCCTTAACTTCTTGGCAGGTGTTGTCGATTTTGGAGGAGACGGCTTTGGTAGTGGCAACGATACAAGAGGAAACACGGCAAACACCGCCTTGACAGAAGGTGAATGGGTTTCAATCGATGTTACGATTGCTGACCTTCAAACGGCTGGCCTTACCGCTACACCAACGGACTTTAGCCAATTGATTTTAGAGGTTATCGATGCAGTGGGAACCATCTATGTAGATAACATTTATTTCTACAATGAAACCGGTGGTGGCGGAGACATGCCAACTGAGGCAGCGCCAACCCCACCAGCACGGGACGCGGGAGATGTGATTTCCGTATTCAGTAATGCTTACACTAACGTTACAGTGGATACTTTCTTTGCCGGTTTTGGCGAAGGTGCCGGTGTTGCGGATGCACAAGTTGCAGGTGATGACGTAAAAGTATACGCAGATTTGAACTTTGCCGGAATTGAAACCTTAACTGAAACGGTTGATATATCGAGCATGACTTCTTTCCATATTGATGTGTGGAGTGCAACGAGCTTTAGCGTTCTTGCAGGAGTTGTGGATTTCGGAGGTGATGGATTCGGTAGCGGTAACGATACAAGAGGAAACACGCCAAATACGGCTTTGACACCAGGTGAATGGGTTTCAATCGATGTTACGATTGCAGACCTTCAAACGGCTGGCCTTACCGCTACACCAACGGATTTCAGCCAATTGATTTTGGACGTTATCGATGTTACGGGTACCATTTACGTAGACAACATTTATTTCTACAAACCACCAACCAGCGGAGGGCCAATGGCACCAACTACAGGGGCAACAGCTCCTACGCAAGATGCAGGAGACGTGATTTCAATATATAGTGACACCTATACTGACGTAGCCAGAGATGGTTTGAATTTTTATGGTGCAGCTACCTTTGAGGAAGTGGATTTAGCAGGAAATAGTGTACTGAGATATACCTTCACAAGTGACCCTGGAGGAAACTTCCAGGTTATTGAACTTGGTGGAGCAAACCAAATTGATGCTGCTGCGGCGGGAATGACCAACTTCCGCTTTGATGTGTGGTTCCCCAACATGTTGGATGCCAGTTCTGAATTTTTAGTGAAGGTCGTGGATTTTGGTGCATCAACTACCGAGGGAGTTGTCAATGTGAATGCTTCATCCAATCCAGCAATTGCCCAAGGGCAATGGCTCTCATTTGATATTCCATTTACGGAATTACAAAGCAGCGGACTTGCAGGTACTAACAACATACAGCAGATAGTTATTGACCTAGTGAATTCCGGAGAAGCTTATGTGGACAATATTTATTTCTATGCCGATAGTGGTGGAGGCACACCTACCTGCCCAGCTCCCCCAACAGGAGAGCTGCTATCCAATGGTGATTTTGAAGCCAATTCTGGAGATGGCGCTTGCTGGCAGTTGAATGATGGTGGCGGAACAGTTACTATCATTGATACAGATGCAGACACTGGAACGTACTCTGCAAGATTGCTTACCGGACCTGCACAAGTTCCAAACTTGAAACAAGAACGCTTCGCGCCAACCATTGCTGGGGGAACAAACGTTCAAGTAACATTCCGATATAAGGTGGTAGCGCCTTTCATAGATGGTTCCATTTTGCAAGTGTTGGCTTTCTCTGAACGTTCAGGAGGTGCTGGCGCTGTAGCCAGTGACTTGGGCAACGCACCAGATACGAATACTGCGGGAGATTGGTTAACCTACACAGGAAGTTTCACTACGGATGCTGGAGTTGATGAAGGGATTTCATTGCTCATTCAAGCTACCTGCGGTGGTGCGGCAACTTGTGCGGGTGAAGTACTCATCGACAATGTAGTCGTTACTGAATTATAAATAAGAGTATAAAGCCATTTGGTGTCATGCCAAATGGCTTTTTATCTACTTCTTTTTTGAAAAGTGGCAAGTATGCCAAAACGCATATTCAGATAAGAAAAGAAAACACCACTTTAAAGATTGTAAAGGTTCAATCCTTAAAGGCTAGCATTCTAAGTGTGGCCATAGGGTTTGGTCTATTCATCTATCTATCATCTTGTAAAAAAAAGCAGATGAACAAGGAAATTCATTCCGAACAAACCATTCAGCTAAAAGTGGATTCCCTTTTGGCCAAAATGACTTTGGATGAAAAAATTGGCCAGATGACACAGGTGCGTCACTTCGACGACATCACCGAAGAACAGGTAGCCACGCGCTACATCGGTTCTATCATTCATACCCAAGGACCTTTGCCAGGAGAAACCCCTGAAGAATGGCAGGCCAAATTCAACCATCTGCAAAGAAAAGCATTGAGCACCCGTTTGGGTATCCCATTGATTTTTGGGGTAGATGCCGTTCATGGCCAAAACACCTTTGAAGGCGCCACAATTTTCCCGCACAACATTGGAATGGGAGCAACGGGTAATGCCGAACTTGTAGAACAGGCCGCAAGAATTACCGCTATTGAATCAAGGGCAACCGGATTCAATTGGGTGTTTTCTCCTTGTATTGCCATCCCATACAATGAAAAATGGGGTAGGGTATATGAGGCATTTTCCGAAAGTACTCAACTCACCCAAGAATTGGCAAAGGCTTCCGTCCTTGGGTTACAGGGTGAATCCTTGGATGCCTCGACTTCCGTCATGGCCACGGCGAAACACTTTATAGGAGATGGTGCTACTGATCATGGTCAAGAAGGTGGGGAAACCCATATGGAAATGGACGCCATCCGCGAACGCTTGTTACCACCTTACATCACAGCAGTTGACGAAGGTGTTGGAGCGGTAATGGCCTCGTTCAATTCGTTGAATGGTATTCCCATGCACGCGCACAAAGAGCTTATTACCGATGTTTTGAAAGGTGAAATGGGCTTTGAAGGCATTGTTGTTTCCGATTGGAAAGGATATTCCCGTTTCGGGGAAAATGCCGTCATCAATGCGGGTGTAGATATAGTAATGGCCGTTGAAGGAGACTTTGAAATGTATCAGGAGGGTTTAAAAAGAGGTGTGGAGAGCGGAGAGGTTCCCATGTCCCGTATTGACGATGCAGTACGACGTATACTTCGCAAGAAGTTCGAAATGGATGTTTTTGACAAGCCTTTTTCCACCGGGGAACTGATTCCAAAAATTGGTGCAGAAGAACATCGCAAAGTAGCCAAACAGGCGGTGCGTGAATCTTTGGTTCTGCTGAAAAACAATAACATTTTACCGCTAGACCCTTCCCACAAAAAAATAGTGGTAGTTGGAGAACATGCGAACAATAGTGGACTACAATCAGGCGGATGGACCGTAAACTGGCAGGGTAGCACGGAAAGCTATAAAGGCGCTTCCACCATTTTGGATGGGATACATCACATGGCGAAAGGAACTGTTGTATACGATGAAAACGCCACCAAAGTACATGCTGATGCCGATGTGGCTATCATTGTGGTTGGGGAAACCCCATATGCTGAATCCTTCGGAGATATTGGTGGAGAGATGAACTTGTATCAACTCCACCTCACAGAAGCACATCAGCAATATGTGAATCACTACGTAGAACAAGGTGTCAAAACTGTCGTGGTATTAATTTCCGGTAGACCCTTGGTTACCACAGAGCAAATTCAAAAATCAGACGCTTTTGTAGCGGCTTGGCTTCCGGGTTCGGAAGGAGATGCTGTAGCAGAAGTACTTTTTGGAGAATACAATTTCAAAGGAAAGTTACCGCATTCTTGGCCAAAATCGGAAGAAGACTACCAAGGAAAATACGGTCCGAATTTATGGGATGAATCCATTACCCCCTTATTTCCTTTTTGGTTTGGGTTAACCTATTAAAATGAAAATGAATGAAAAGACAGAATAAGCTTAGGCGAATGAAAAATCTGTTTTTATGCTTATCGACCATAGCGGTGTTAATCCTATCATGTGAGCAAAAAAAAGAAGCGAAAAAGAAAACTACTGAGATGCAAAAAGTAATGACGGCAAAAGATATTTTAGGAAATCCTGAGTATTTGGCCATAAGCTACGGGGGTTACCGTCAGGTCAGTCGTGAGGTTCAACCTACCCTTGAGGAGCTGAAAGAAGATTTAAAGCTTTTAGCAGCAATGAACATTAAGGTCTTAAGAACCTACAATGTGCAATTACCCCATGCAGGTAACGTCTTAAAAGCCATTCGAGCGCTGAAACAAGAGAATCCGGCATTTGAAATGTATGTTATGTTGGGGGCATGGATTGATTGTAAAAATGCATGGACTGGAATAGAACCTGACCATAATGTAGAAAGTGAACAAAACGAGGCTGAAATCGCCCGTGCCGTAGCTTTTGCACAAGAATATCCTGAGATTGTCAAAGTAATCGCGGTAGGGAATGAAGCGATGGTAAAATGGGCCACAAGTTACTATGTGCAACCCAATGTGATATTAAAATGGGTTACCCATTTACAGAATTTAAAAGGTGAAGGAAAGTTACCTTCGGATTTATGGATTACGAGTTCTGATGATTTTGCGTCTTGGGGCGGGGGCGAAGCCGAGTACCACACCGCAGATTTAGAAGCTTTAATAAAAGCTGTGGATTACGTTTCCATGCATACGTATCCCTATCATAACTCACACTACAATCCTGAGTTTTGGGGCGTTCCTGAAGAAGATGAAGCGTTGCAGGACAGTGTAAAGATTCAAAACGCTATGTTACGCGCGAAGCAATTCGCCATGCGTCAATACGATTCGGTTTCGAACTACATGAAAAGTTTAGGAGTTTCAAAGCCAATTCATATCGGTGAAACGGGTTGGGCCACAGTCTCCAATGGATTTTATGGACCAACAGGTTCTAGAGCAACCGATGAATACAAACAAGGCTTGTATTACAAGCATTTACGGGACTGGACCAATGAAGCAGGTATTTCCTGTTTCTATTTTGAAGCCTTTGATGAACGATGGAAAGATGCAGGAAATGCCGAAGGCTCGGAAAATCATTTTGGACTTTTCACGCTAGATGGTAAAGCGAAGTATCCCATTTGGGATTGGGTCGATAAAGGGGCTTTTGAAGGACTTTCCAGAAATGGGAATGCCATAACCAAAACCTACAATGGAGACATTACCCAATTAATGGAAACCGTTCTTGTACCCCCAACACAGGCGGAACAAACGGAAATACAGGAATAGTCCAAACGATATGAAGCCTGTTTTTCAAAACATTAAAAAGACAATAATACTCTTAACAAGTTTCTGTATGCTGAATGCCTGTGCCAAGATTGAAAAACTTCAAATAGAAGTATATCAGACCTCTGCCGATGGCGAAAAGATGGAAAAGGTTGAAACTAAACCAAGTGGAGATGTCAAATCCACGATTCTTCTTAAACCACAAGAAGAATTTCAGACCATAACCGGTTTTGGCGGGTCTTTCACGGAAGCATCGGCGCATTTGCTCAATCAATTGAGTGAGTCCAAACGCAATCAAATTATGGAAGCGTATTTCGGATGGGATGGCGCAAGATATTCCTTGACCAGAACCCATATGAATTCTTGTGACTTTTCACTAGGGCAATATTCCTATGCACCAGTAGAAGGAGACATGTCTTTGAATCAATTTTCCATTGAAGAGGACCGCGAAGATTTGATTCCCATGATAAAGGCGGCGCAGAAAATTTCAAAAGATGGATTTAAGATTATCGCCTCGCCTTGGACGGCACCCCCATGGATGAAGGACAACAACGACTGGCGCGGTGGAAAACTGCTGCCCGATTATTATAATACTTGGGCCTTGTTTTTCTCTAAATATGTTGACGCCTACAAACTAGAGGATATCGATATCTGGGGTTTTACGGTAGAGAATGAACCGCTGGGGAATGATAACAATTGGGAAAGCATGCATTTCACTCCTGAAGAGATGACCCTTTTTGTACAACATTACCTAGGCCCTCAATTGGAAAAAGACGGACATGACGTCAAAATTCTAGGATACGACCAAAACCGTGAGCATTTAAAGGAATGGGTAGATGAAATGTTCAAAAATGAAGAAACAAGCAAGTACTTTGATGGAACCGCGATTCATTGGTATGCCAGTACCTTCGAAGTATTCCCGGAGGAATTACAATACGTACACGACAAGGCTCCCGAGAAACATCTTATTCAAACTGAAGCCTGTGTGGATGCAGAAGTTCCAAAATGGAAAGACGATGCTTGGTACTGGTCCAAGGAAGCTACCGATTGGGGATGGGACTGGGCTCCCGAGCATTTGAAACACCTACACCCAAAGTATGCCCCGGTCTATCGCTACGCAAGGGATATTATTGGCTGTATGAACAATTGGGTAGACGGTTGGGTCGATTGGAATATGGTGTTGGATCGTCAAGGTGGCCCAAATTGGTTTAAAAACTGGTGTGTGGCGCCTGTCATTGTTGACCCTGAAAAGGATGAAGTGTATTTCACTCCCATTTATTACACCATGTCCCATTTCAGTCGTTTTATTCGACCTGGTGCAACTCGTATCGGTTTTGAATCAGGAGATACAGACCTGTTGATTACGGCCGCTAAAAATCCTGATGGTACCATTGCCGTTGTGCTGTGCAACCAAAACGAATCTGCAAAAGATTTTGAATTCAAGTTGGGAGAAAGTACAGAAATCGGGTCAATCCCCGGTCGTGCTATTCAAACCATTCTCATACAACCAACAGATACTAACTAAAAAAACAATCAAGATGGCTAATGTAAAAACCGCTAAGCAAGATAGAGTTCCATTGGGACAAAAAGCTGCGTTCGGAGCCGGACATTTGGTATTGAACCTATATCCCGGAGCCTTGGGATTTTTTATGTTCTTTCTGCTCACCGCTTTTGGTATGGACCCGTTTTTAGCAGGACTTTTAGGAGGGTTGCCTCGTTTTTTTGATGCAATCACCGACCCGATAATGGGATTCGTTTCGGACAATACGAGCTCTAAGTGGGGAAGAAGAAGGCCTTACATTATGGTTGGCGGTATTTTAAGTGCCATTACCTTCGTGTTGCTCTGGCAGCTTGATGAAAACAATTCATCCAATTTTAATTTTTGGTACTTTCTCATCATGTCAATGGTTTTTCTGATTGGGAATACCATGTTTGCCACACCTTTAGTAGGTCTTGGGTACGAAATGACCTCCGACTATAATGAAAGAACACGTCTGATGGCGTTCTCGCAAACTGTGGGCCTTATCGCTTGGGTTATTGTTCCATGGTTTTGGGTCATCATCGCAGACCCTGATATTTTCAGTAATCAGGCCGAAGGAGTTCGGACCATGGCTGTTTACGTAGGAATTGCTTGTTTGTTGTTAGGGCTATTACCAGCGATTTTCTGTCGTGGTATTGACGCATCACACATGGGAAATCGAAAGAAATTAACCTTTTCTTCCATCTTCAGTAATTTGAAAGACTTGTTTATCAGTATCAAAGAAGCGGTGAAAAACAAACCCTTTATGAAACTTTGTGGTGCGACTTTTTTGGTCTTTAATGGCTATCAAATCGTAGCTTCCTTTAGTTTCTTTATTTTCGTTTTTTACATTTTCAACGGTAGTTACGAAGCTACATCCACTTGGCCCGCATGGTTTAGCTCTATTGGGGCGTTGGTTTCAGCATTTTTGGTAATTCCTATCGTCTCCAAAATGGCTGAAAAATGGGGTAAGAAAAATGCATTCCTCATTTCAACCGCACTTTCGATTGTAGGATATGCCATGAAATGGTGGGCGTTTACACCAGAAAACATTTGGTTTTCATTTATACCCATACCGCTGATGTCCTTTGGATTGGGTAGTTTATTTACCTTGATGATGAGTATGACCGCGGATGTTTGTGACTTGGATGAATTGGTCAATGGGATGCCTAGAAAAGAAGGTACCTTCGGTGCCCTATACTGGTGGGTGGTAAAATTGGGACAAGGCTTGGCATTAGTGCTCGGAGGATTGGTGCTAAAGGTTATCGGATTCGATGGTAATGCTGCCACGCAAACCGCAGACACCTTAACTAAGTTGAGGCTTGCGGATATCATTATTCCGGTGCTTACCGCGGGGTTGGCGATTTGGGTGATGTGGAAATATAGCTTGTCCGAAGAACGCGCGAAGGAAATCAAAGTAGAATTGGAGGAACGAAGAGGCGTATTGTAATCTTCAAGAAAGAAGTAACCTATACCTTAAAAACAAAAGTAAAATGTCAACAAAAATAGTAATACTGTTAATTGGAGCAGCGCTCACCTTAATTGCTATCCTTGGTGGAATAAAGAGTAGTTCCGGCAAAAGTTTGTTCAGTACCAAACTCGGAGTACCTATGGGTATCATAGGTGTTTTAATGATGATTTACGGGAGTTATTCCTCGGATTTAGTTAATTACAATACACAGATAGAACAAGTTTCCATTGGAAATAAGCTAAAGGTAGATGGCCCTGTTGATGCCGTAAAAGTGGTTTCTCCAATAGATAAAGATTCTGTGGATTGTCGCATTTTGACCATGGGTGTATATCCCGAATCCCATACCAAAGACATTTGGGTGATTATTAGGCCGACCGATGATAGGTATTATCCACAATCGGACCATACCAATACCTCCTATAAAAGGGATGGAGAATGGCAAGTAGTCACACGCTTTGGCGGGGACAAGGGCGAAGCGTACGATTTGATTATCTACGAAGCGGATACTGCTGCTTCCGAGTTTTTTAGCGCTACCATAGAAAAATGGAAACAAGCCGATGACTATCCCGGTTTGCAACTTGCTGAAATGCCAAGTGGTGCAAATGAGCTAGAACGGATTAAGATTTATACCCGAAAAAACTGTAGAGGCGTATTTTAAACTAAATGAAATCACAACCAAAACTATATTGAGAATATCATGTCGTCATCAAGAAAAGAAAAATTTTTAGCGCTAGCCGCTATAGATTATGCAGGTAAAACCACCAAAGAATTAAAAAAACTTTGCCGTGAAGTTTTGGACGGGGGAATGCACGGATTGTGTTTTAGTCCCTATGAAGAAGGCCAGAAACCAGGCGAACAGATTACCGAAGAACAGATTCGCAGGCGAATGGAGATTATCAGTCCTTATACGGATTGGGTTCGTTCATTTTCCTGTACCGAAGGCAATGAACTGATTCCTAAAGTAGCTAGAGAGTTCGGCATCAAGACTATGGTAGGTGCTTGGTTGGGCGATGACCCTAAAATCAATGAGCAAGAGGTCACCAATTTGATTCAAATGGCCAAAGACGGGCAGGTAGATATTGCAGCAGTCGGGAATGAAGTTTTGCTTCGAGGTGATTTAACCGAAGATGAATTGTTGGGTTTTATGTCGCGGGTGAAACAGGCCATTCCAGATGTGCCAATGGGATACGTTGATGCGTATTACGAATTCTCTGACCATCCTAGAATTGCAGATGCTTGTGACGTTATCCTCGCTAACTGTTATCCCTTTTGGGAAGGTTGTGACTTAGACTACTCCTTGCTTTACATGAAAGACATGTACCAACGCGCCTTGCGTGCTGCAAAAGGGAAAAAAGTTATCATTTCCGAAACTGGCTGGCCAAGTCAAGGTAGTAGCTTGGAAGGTGCTTATCCTTCGTTGGATAACATGCTCAAATATTTCATGAACACCCAAAAATGGGCTCAGGAAGACGATATTGAAATTTTCTACTTCTCTTCTTTTGATGAATCTTGGAAAATAGGAGCAGAGGGAGACGTAGGCGCGTATTGGGGGCTTTGGGATGCCCAAGAAGAGTTGAAGTTTTAAGAGAAGCTTCGAAAATAGATTACCACAGAAGTTGCGCTTTCTTGAAAATTCATTATGCATCTTTACGGCATAATTGTATATTTGCACCCGCAAAACAGGTCGCGTAGCTTCCGCCTCCATTTTATTTTGGACGGACAGGCAGCCTCGCAACACGACATAAGGTCGCGTAGCTCAGCTGGATAGAGCATCTGCCTTCTAAGCAGACGGTCATAGGTTCGAATCCTATCGCGATCACTACAATCTTCTAGTTTAATTCAAAAAGCCCTAAATATCAATAAGTTAGGGCTTTTTCATTTTAATTGCATCTATTTGATTTCAAACCAAAACACTGGGCTGGGAGACCATTTCGGTGACCTATTCGGTGAGCACTTTTTATCCTCAAAAATGAGGTCGAAAATGTGTTAAAATATTGGAATTCAATGGCTTAAGTGTCAATTGTATGTGAAATTCAGGTCAAATGTATAATAGAAAGCGGTGAGCAATTCGTTCAACATACTGTTTTATCTTAAAAAAAGCTCGAAAAAGGCTGATGGGCTAGGGTCTATTTATCTTCGGATAACGGTAGACTCAAAGCGCACAGAAATCAGTATTTATCGAAAGGTTTTGGTTTCGGATTGGGATTCCAATAGGGGAATGATGAAAGGTTTAGACCCAAATGCAGTAGAAATCAATAAGTACTTGAACGAGGTAAGACATAGACTTTATAATATCCATAGTCACCTGATTAAAAAGGGAAAGGCCATTTCAGCACAGAAAATAAAAGAAAGGTATCTAGGCAAGAAGAAAGAGGAAAAGATGCTAATTGCTATTTATAAAGAGCATAATTCCCAAATCTTAGAATTGGTGGGAAGAGAGTATTCGAAAGGACGGTATTATCAACACAATAGGACAAGGAGACATCTGGAAAATTTTGTAATCAAAGAATACGGAAAAGAAGACATTCCAATCAGAAAAGTGGATTTAGCCTTTATCAGAATGTTCGAGCATTATTTAAAGGTGTCCAACGCCGGAGGGAAAAACACGGTAACCAAATACATCACCAACTTTAAAAAGATTGTACGCATCGCGTTTGCCAATAACTGGATAAAGAAGGACCCTTTCTATCATTGGAAAGCAACTTGGAAACCCGTTGAAAGGGAAGTTCTGACAGAAATGGAACTTAGGTCTCTAATGGAAATGGAGTCTGACAATAGAAAACTGGAACACGTAAGGGACGTATTCCTTTTCTGCTGCTTTACGGGTCTTTCCTATATAGATGTCAAAAGGCTAAGTCTTGACGATATCGTTCTCGATATGAAAGGACAGCGATGGATAAAAATCAAGAGAAAGAAAACAGAAATAAAGAGTAACGTTCCTCTGCTTCCTGTTGCCACAAGAATCCTCGAAAAGTATGAGGAATTTTCGAATCAATCACCATTAAACCTATTATTGCCCGTAATGAGCAATCAAAAACTAAATGAATATTTAAAGGAAATCGCTTCTAAATGTGGTATCAAGAAAAGAATTACTTTCCATCTTTCCCGTCACACATTTGCAACGACGGTCACTCTGGCCAATGGGGTTCCGATTGAATCTGTAAGTAAAATGCTGGGGCATTCGTGTTTAAAGACCACTCAGATTTATGCGAAGGTGGTCGATTACAAGCTCAGGGAAGATATGAAATTGGTTTCTGGTAAGTTCTGATAGAAGCCCCAAATCTTACCATAACTTACCTTGCGCTGGTACCTATTTCGATTTTATAGCGTCCAGATAGATAAGGGTTCGGTTAAATCGGAATAGGGCGCATTTCTTATGCTGCTATGGTATTTCTGACTTTCCAAGAAATCTTGGTTTTTATTAAAAACCCTTCAAGAGAATATCCTTTTCAGAGTTAAAATTTCCCTTTAAACCCTGTGGAAGATGGTTACCCCATAATTTGAAACTGGTATGCAATTCAAGATGTGTCTTTGTTGCCACAAAGACAATCTTGCTTTGCTCCCGAAGGTCCTTTAGATTAAAGGCCCTTTTGGTCGCAAAAGTTAAAAAACATGTTGATAATGTTTCAAGAGGGGATTCTTAAGGGGAGACTGATAACTTATAAAACAGTTAATAACCCAAAACCGGGGGAGACGAGGTGAACTATCCGAAGGTCTGATATGGCATCATTTTGCGAAGTAGTCCTTACCTCCCTTAAGGTTGCAAGGGCCAATTAGAATCCTAAGAACGACTTATTAAAGGTATCAGCTGGCAACCATTCCGGTTTGAAAACTAAAATTGAAATGAACGAATTTATCAAGAAAGAACACTTCATCGGGGTCGATATCAGCAGTACCTCATTGGACTTGGCATTGACCAAGAAGGACGGCTTTGTCGGTCATAAGGTCGACAATTCCATAAAAGGTTTCTCCCTTGTCTTAAGATGGATTAAGGAACAGGGACTGGAATTGGACGATTGTGCATTCTGTATGGAACATACCGGAACCTACGGATTGCTGTTCTGTGGATGGTTGGCACGCCAAGGTATTCTGTTCTCTGTGGAATCTGGCCTGCATATCAAGCGAAGCCTTGGGATGACCAGGGGAAAGAACGATACTGTGGACGCGGAAAGGATAGCGGATTACGCTCTGACCCATAGGGCAAAACTAAAGCCCTATCTGATGCCATCGCCCCTACTGGTAAAGATAAAGCAACTGCTCACCTACCGGGAACAGATGGTCAGGATAAGGACATCGCTTAAGAACAGCCTTAAAAGTCACAAAAAGTATCTTCCTGTAAGCGGAATGGACAACATCATTGCTCAGCTCATGGAGCAGATTCGTCAACAAGATGATTTGATTGCCGGCATAAAAAAACAGATAACCGAACTCATAGAGGGTGATGGGGAACTGGACAGGAACTATAGGCTCATTTCATCGGTCAAAGGGATCGGGGTCATCATAGGGGCCTTCATGCTCGTCTCCACCAACAACTTCACAAGTTTTGACAACGGAAGGAAATATGCCTGTTATGCGGGCATAGCACCCTTCGAGTTCAGCTCTGGGACATCAATCAGGGGAAAGACCAGAACGAGCAAGTTTGGGAACAAGACCATCAAGACATTGCTCAACAATGGAGCAAATTCAGCAATCAGATATGATGAACAGATGAGAAAATACTATCAGAGAAAAAGGGAGCAGGGCAAGGATCATAAGGTCATTGTCAATGCAATTTGCTGCAAACTGGTGAACCGGATGTTCGCAGTGGTAAAGAGGCAAACTCCCTATGTGGAAGTCTATGGACAGAATTTTGTCCAATGATTTGGTTTTCTCTTAGAATTCGCAAA
>JBCBPD010000014.1:0-52568 GCA_039820925.1 Bacteroidota bacterium
AACAATTATTTGGAATTCTTTTAAATAATTTTCAAGTCCAAAAAGAGGTGTTTATTTTTAGGGTTTGAATACGAAATCACTCCTCTAAAAACCGACCATTGCGACTAAAGCGAACGCTTTTCATAACCTTATTTTTTATTGCCGTTGGCACTGTGATGGAACTTTTTCTTTTAGAACATTATGAAGATAGGCTGCAATTGATTCCTATAGTTTGCATTGCTTTACTATTGGTTTTGATACTTATACTACACTTTCAAAAAAGCAAAGTTTTAGAATGGATTTTCAAGTTCGTTTTGCTGCTAACCGCGGCAAGCGGGGTTTACGGTGTCTTTCTACACTTAAACGCAAACTATGAGTTTGAGCAAGAGATGAGGCCTTCGGCTAAAGCTTGGGACCTATTCTTGGAAAGTCTTTCGGGAGCACTGCCGACACTTGCTCCAGGAAGCATGATTGTATTGGCATTAATCGGATATTCATATTTAACACTCTTAAAACAACAACAATGAGAAAACTGAAAACTTTGGCATTTGGCATTTCCATCTTGGGATTGACTGCAATGGCATGCAAAGGACCAAAAGAAAAACCTGAAGCAGAAGAAGCCACCACCGAACAAATGGAGGCTCAGGAACAAGAGAAAACAACTGAAGTCAAAGAAAGCACTACTGCATCAGGCATGGTACTCAATGCCAACTTAGCAACGGAAGAAGAACTGGACGCAGCGGGTGTTACCGTAGAAATGGTGAAAATAATCATGGAGAATAGACCCTTTTTAACCATGAATGACTTAGATGCTTTGATTGTGGAAGGGGAAGATAGAAACAGTTTATATCATGCCATATTCGTTCCTTTTAATTTGAACACTACTCCTGAGGATGATTTTAAAATGATTCCAGAGGTTGGGGACCGAATGGCGCATGAGTTTGAAGAATATCGTCCTTATACAAGTATCAAGCAATTTAGACGTGAAATCGGAAAATATGTAGATGAGACCGAAGTAGCACGTTACGAAAATTATGTGTTTGTTCCGGTTGAATTGAACACGGCTTCTGAAGAAGATATCAAAGCCTTACCAGGCGTCGGAAACCGAATGGCACATGAATTTGAGGAGTATCGCCCCTATAAAAGCATGGAACAGTTCAGAAAAGAAATTGGCAAATATGTTGATGACAAAGAGCTAGCCAGATTAGAGCGTTTGGTTTATCTTAAGGAATAAATCATAACCTTTTCCTAATTTGTAAAGCAGGCTGTTTTTTGGCCTGCTTTTTTGATTGATGATTATTTGAAATTGGATTACCAATGCCCAGTACCCGGTTCTCCCTTAAAAGGGCCTGTTAAATCGGAGGTAATCCATCCGGCATAAAAACGTCCGGGTTGCGGAGTGACCCGTTCATTGTCTACATAACATTCCAAAAGTTGTGGATAAAACCCCAGATAGTCTTTAAGTGCAGCGAATTCGGTGAAGGGGTTGGCATAGGACCAAGCGACAGCAAGCTCTGGTTGTTCTGCTAAGGCCCAGTAACCAGCACTCCCTTTCCATTCGCACAAAGAGGTCTTTCCGGAAAGGGCTACCACCTTGTCCAAGACAATGTCTTTCGGTGGAATATAGTATGTAGGCGGACTTGCCGTTTCCAGCACGGCTAGTGCATTTTTAGTCTGGACAATAGACTCTCCTTGATATAAAATGGTCACCAATTTGTCCACGGTTTCAATGGCAGGCGGTCGGGGAAAATCCCAAACCGAGCGTTGCCCAGCTTGCGGCTCTACGGCAAAATCAGGTCGTTGCTGCCCTTTGTGATTCCAGTGTTCTCTGGCTTTTTGTAACCAATGGGGTTGGTTTTGATGTGGTTTTTTCGATTTCATGGCATACCCTTTTGAAGGTACTCTCAAATTAAAGGTTTTACCGCACAAAACTTTATGCAATATTGGTTTAAGGAAAAATCTTGCGTATGCATTATCGTCTCCGCCCAGAATACTGCATGGCTTCCCCTTTTCCGAAACCGTAGCTGAATCCAAAGGCAACGAAACGAGCCCGAAAACTTCGGTTAAAGACTTCGAAATCATTTTGGGCTATTTGGTTTTCTCGAATTCGGGAAGCGAAAGCATCACGTACGCTGAGGTTCAAAACGGCCTTTCCTTTCAGTAACTTTTTGCGCAAGCCCATATCCAAAAAGGCAATGGAACTAACTTCACCTTGCACGGTTTGAAAGGCTGAGCGATAGTTTCCAGTGGTTTCAAAATCGATATCCCAGGGTAATTTCACTTTTGTTAGAAGCTTTGAGGACCATTGGTCGGCACTGAAGTCAAAGACTTCATCCTCAAAACTACCTTCCCGTGCAAAGGTGTTGTAGTTGAAATCTAAATTAAAGGTCAACCAATTCACAGGACTGTATTTTGTATTGAACTCCACACCCCATGCATTGTTTGTGCCAATATTTTCGGGTCTTCGGATGTTTACGTTGTCTTCAAAAGTTGAAATACGTTCAATAATATCAGTGGTGTAACGATGGTACACGCCTAGGTTCAAAGACGTTTTGCCGACGAAGAAAATTCCGGTAACCTCATACGAATCGGTGAATTCAGGAAGCAAATCTGGATTTCCTTGTCGGATATTAAAGTTGTTTCGAATATTGAAAAAGGGATTCAAGTCCCACAAGCGTGGGCGATAAATCCGTTTAGAATAGCCAGCTTGGACAGAGACCTTCTCGGTGAATTTATAAGAGGTATGAACACTTGGAAACAGATTGGTGTAGTTTTGGTCGTTCCTTTCGTTGGTGGTGACCAACAACGTTTCTAATTCTGTGTTTTCCAGACGAACACCAGCCTTTAACCCCCACTTTTTGCCCTCGTAAGCGGCAGTACCATATACGCCCAAAACATTTTGGTCAAACTCAAAAATATTGGTCAAGTCAGGGTCGCTCACAAACACGCCATTTTCGAGATTTTGGACTTCAAAATCATTGCCTACATCGTTCAAAATGTATTGCCCACCTGTCTCGATGCTAAAGGAATCGGAAAAGGGCCTGCTATAGTCCAGTTTGAAGGTGTAAACAGATTCTTCAAAGTCGGTTCGGGTAAATTGTTCAGCATCACGGTCATCTCCCGAGAAGGTGGTATCCACAAAATCGGAGGTTTGGTCTTTCCCGAAGAAATTCCCCAAAGCACTGAAGATGAGGTCGTGGTCTTCATCATCTTCAAAGTCTTTTTTGAATTGAAGTTCGTACTGGAACTTTGGATTTCTTGCGTCGGTAACTTCAGTTCGTTCCCACTCGGAGGTGGTAGTGCCCGTTCCGTCTAAAGCGGTAAAATTTGTGGTTGAAGGTTGGTCTTCTATTTCCAATGCGAAGTTTCCCGTTAGCGTCACCACGGTGCTTGGCGTGATGTAATAATCCGTACCTAGGATAAAATTGTAAAAGGTTTCATTCCGAAATTGGTCTCCAGTGGATAGAATACTATTTCCTGTGATGAGGTCCGTATTGCGTACCGTAATTTCATTGGGAAGCTCACGATAGCCTACCCCCAATTGGGTAAACAAGTTCAGTTTTTCGGTACGACGATTAAGGCTCACACCTACGCTGTGGTTGTTCGGTGCCCCGGTATTGACCGAAACGGAGCCGTTCAATCCTCTTTTCTCTTCCTTTTTCAAAACAATATTGATGATACCCGAGGTGCCTTCCGCATCATATTTTGCTGAAGGGTTGGTAATCACTTCCACCCGTTCGATGATATCCGCAGTGATGGTTCCCAGAGCATTGTTTTCATCACTCGTCAATATGGAGGGTTTCCCGTTGATGAGTACCTGTACGCCCTCACTTCCGCGCAAGCTGATTTGCCCTTCAATATTTACATTCACTGAAGGAACGTTATTCAATACTTCAAGTGCACTGGCGCCTGTGCTGCTCAAGTCCTTTCCAACATTGAAAACGCGTTTGTCCAATTGAAAAACAGTCTGCGAAACTTCGCCTTCGACCACGACCTCTTCCAATTGTTGTGCATCTTCAATGATTTCAATTGTGCCCAAATCAATGATTCCAGCATCGTTTTTTGAAGGTTGAATTACTTTCTTTTCAAAGCCGATAAAACTGATTTCCAAATAATAGTTGGTTGCTGATGTCTCCAAGGAGAATGTTCCATCTTCTAGGGTAGTGCTGCCACTAATGGCCTTTTTGGTGAGTTCATCGGCTATCATTACCGTAGCGTAGGCGACGGGTTGCCCTGAGGTTTTATCCACTACCTTTCCAGTATAGGTGATGCTTTTTTGCTGCGCATGGAGAACTAGTGGGGTAAATAAAAGAAGCAGTGAAGTAAGCAATATAGCCCTCAGACCATTCATGATAAAATGATTTTATTACAAAGGTCAGGCATGCAAAGATAGGGACTGAATTTATTTCCGTGAACGACGTAGCTTTTACCCCAAACAACAAAAGTTGAAAATAGGCCTATGATTTGGCGTTTGCCTATCCAATTCTGTCGTTTGCGGATTTGTATTTCGTGCAGTAGTTACAAGAGACTATTTTTACGATTATGACCACTTCGCAAAGAGAGCTTATTTTTCAAGTTGTTTTAATACTACTGGTCTTTTTGTTTTATTCCTTTGATGCGGAAAATCCTGGTTTTCGACTATCTGAAGCCACTATTTTTTGCACGCACGTACTTGTCGCTTTAGCTATAGGATATTGGTTGATGCCCAAATACGTCTATGGAAAGAAATACCTCTTGTTCTTTGTTTGGGTGGTAGTTTTAATCGCCGCTGTGATTGCTTTGGAAGAATTGGTCTTGGAACAAATCTTTTTTCCGGGTACGAGAAGGGCAAGGCGATTTCCTGGGGTGGTGTTTTCGTTGTTGGAAGTGCTTCCAGTAATTACCATTCTGTGTGGTTTCAAGTTCGGATGGGATGCCCTTCAGAAACAGAACCAAATTGAAGCGTTGAAGAGTACGGTTCAAGAAAGTGAGCTACAGTTTTTGCGCTCTCAGATTAATCCACACTTTTTGTTCAATAACCTGAACAATTTGTATTCGTATGCCCTTGAAGGTTCTTCCAAAACACCTGAAATCATATTGGAATTGAGTGGACTTTTACGCTACATGCTCTATGAATGCAAGGAAAAATTTGTTCCGCTTGAAAAAGAAATCAAGCAGTTGCATAACTTTATTAAGCTCAACAAACTACAGATTGAAGATAGGGGGAAGGTTGATTTTTCGGTCCAAAACAGGAATGCCGATTATAAAATCGCCCCTTTGATTTTGATTGTATTTATTGAAAATGCTTTTAAGCATAGTCAAGCGGGCCAATCCGAAAACATCAAAATTGACATTTCAGTTAAAATGAAGGGGGATAAATTGACTTTTCGTTGTACCAATAATTATGAGATTTCCAAAGGTTTGGACAGCATTGCCGCGGGCATAGGATTAGCGAATGTGAGAAAACGATTGGATTTGCTGTACCCGAACAAACATGAGTTGAACATCACTGAAGCTGAAAATCAATACACCGTGGAGTTGACCATGGTTCTACAAAAGAATGGGATATGATGACTTGTCTTATCGTAGAGGACCAGCCGCCCGCCCAGCGTATTCTCAAAAAATACATTGAAGATATTGGGACCTTACAGCTAAAGGGGACTTTTCCCGATGCCATTAAGGCCATGCAGTTTTTGGATAAGGAGCCGGTTGACCTTCTTTTTTTGGACATTCATTTACCCAAGCTTTCTGGCTTGGATTTTCTCAATACAATATCCAATCCCCCTAAAGTTATTATCACTACGGCCTTTTCCGAATATGCTTTGGAGAGCTACGAATTCAATGTCATTGATTATTTATTAAAGCCGTTTTCGTTCCAACGATTTATAAAGGCTGTTGCCAAGGCCTCTGAATCGAAAAGCAGCCAGGGAGCGTCTATTGCGACTAATAAGGAGACTCCTTTCCCGAAGGAGCTTTACATCAAATCTGGATACGAATTGGTCAAAGTTCTCGTGGATGATATCATTCACATTAGTGCAGATGCCGATTACACGGAAATCATAACGTTACAGAAGAAATACATTTCAAGCGACCCGCTGCGTATATGGCTTGAGAAACTTCCCGGAACACAATTTTACCGCGTTCATAAATCCCACATTGTGAACCGTAAAAGCATCGACAAAATAGCGGGAAACCGAGTATGTTTGAAAGGGGGTGGCGAATTGCCCATTGGAAGGGCCTATAAAGATGCGTTCTTGAAATGTTTGCTGGGATAATCCTTTCTACAATTTTCCCATACGACCCAAAAAGTCTTCTTTCTTCGAATTTGAGATTTGGACATGGTCACCATTACTCATGATAATGTAACCCCCATGCGACTTGATGTATTTTTGCACTTCTTTCAGATTGATGAGATAACTATTGTGTACTCGCATAAAATCAATGTCTGATAATAGCAGTTCAAATTCCCTTAGGTTTTTGCTGACCATGGTTTCCTTGTGATTTTTGATACTCAATAAAGTATAAGCACCATTGGCCTTGCAGTAAATGATATCACGCGCTTTGATAAACTCCAAACCTTCCAAAGTGGAAAGACATATTTTACGGTCCCTGAGATTTTCATCTTGAATGTTCTCAACCAGGTTTTTGATTTTGGATAGATACAACTTAGTATCCTTTCCTTGTTTCGCCTTTTCAAGGGCTTTCTGCAGCTCCTCCAAGTTAATGGGTTTCAGCAGATAATCAATGGAGCTGAATTTTATCGCCTTTATGGCGTAATGTTCAAAGGCAGTGGTGAAGATGACCCCAAAATCAGGCTTTTCAAACGCAGTCAAGATATCGAACCCCGTTCCGGAATGCAATTCCACATCTAAAAAAACCAAATCCGGGCTGGTGATTTTTATCAGGTCAATCGCATCCTCTACTGTAGAGGCATTCCCTAAAACTGCTACCTCATCGCAGAATTCAACCAAGAGCTGGTTAAGCGCAACAATACTATGCTTTTCATCTTCTACGATGACTACTTTTAGTTCCATATCAATTGAGATGTGGTTTATAAATTCGTAGCGATACTTTAGTGCCAGCTGGTTCTCCTTCGCTATCAAAAAGGTCTTCAATGTCGACCAGTGAGTTGCCCTTGAGGTTTTGGCGATTCATCAAAGCTATGCGTTTTTGGGTTATGGACATACCTTTTGACTTGTGATAAATCTTTTTCTTTCTTTTTAATTCTTGCGCGGCGGCTCTTCCAATTCCGCTATCTTCAATAATACAGTTGATGAAATCACCTGCGTCATCGAAAGCGATGCGGATTTTTTTGATCCCAATTGTTTTTGGGGCCAATCCGTGGATAATTGAATTTTCAATATAAGGTTGTATCAACAAAACGGGAATTTCGAGGTTATGGATGTCCAGTTTTTTGTCCACTTCGATGGAGTAGTCAAAGTTTTTGTTGAATCGTAAGCTTTCCAATTCTAGGTACAACTTCAACAAGGAGATTTCTTGTTCCAAGGATATGGAGCCGTTTTCCGAAGTGTTCAATATTTTACGTAATAAATCAGAAAAATTGCTGAGATAGCGAATGGATTCCTTTTTATCACCCTTTAGGATGAAGCCAAGTATGGAGTTCAATGAATTGAATATAAAATGCGGATTCATTTGAGCTCTTAGCGAGTTCATCTGATTTTGGATGGCATCCCGCTCGGCGATTAATTTTTCGTCATTTAGTTTTTTGATTTTATAGCCCAAACCGTAGGAGAAAACAAAGTTTTCAAAACCAGAACCTACCACCATCCAAACCAAATCATAGGTAATCCAGGTGGCCACAGCCCCTGCGGTAAATAGAAAAGCAGCTCCTAAAATGACATATACAAACTTGTTTTCCTTATGACGGAGCAAGTAGTAGGTGCTGAAAATCACGAACATCATCATTACCAAACGCTGGCCGTCCATGAGATACCTTTGGGTGGTTAGAGAAGCTCCAAAACCCCACCAAATCAAATAAACCATAATAAAAATCGCCAAACAGACGGCAACGGTATTGAGCACCCGATGGAATTTGGGGTACACTTCTTTGGTGTTTAAATAGTATCTGGAAAAAAGCAAGTAGCAGAGGTTGGTCACAACCTGAGCTATGTTTTGAATCACTACATAATTTGACCGAAGAACATCAGGTAGCCACGTTTTGACAAAAGCGCTAAAAAAGCCAAAATAGCTATTTACAGCTAAGAGAAATAGGGCGTAGAATAGGAATTCCATTTTGCGATTATGATAGAAAATCGCAAGGGTACACACTAAAAAAGCAAAGGACAATCCTATAAAAGCGTGCAACAAAAACTGATGGAATTCATTGTCCAGCATAATGTGTAGTAGGTATTAAATCTCCATAATTTAAGGAAACTTAGTTAAGGTTGACTTTCAATGTATTGCTTAAAGCAGATTCCGAGCCATCACTAAACAGTAATTTGATTTGATATTCATAACCCGTGTTGTTCTGAAAAAACGCGCTGTCCAAAAACTTACCTTCCTTCGAGCGTACTGATGCGTACTGTTTTAATCCTTTACCTGAATCCCGATAAATAATCATAGTTCCATCCATTTCTACTGTAGCGTTCCAAAGCAACGCCAAGTCTTTGGTTTTTGCATTGAAGTTGCCAGAGAGTGTAGGGATAAAAGAAGTGTTTTTGTTCGAGTACGTCCACCTCATAATTTTTGAGGGACTGCTTTCATTGCCAGAATCATCCACTGCGCTTATGCGATACACCGCTGAAGTATATGCTTTCAAGACGGGTTCTTGATACGAATGCTGCGTTCCTGATACGGATGCAATTTTCTTGAAATCAGTTTCATTAGATACTTTTTGGTAGATATGATATTTCGCCACATCCTTTGCAGCGCTTGAACCCCATTTGAGTTCTATGGAATCATTTTGTTTCATGATGCTGGTTAAAGTGGGAGGCACAGGAGCTATAAAATCAGGTCGCTCCAAAACCAAAACAGCTGAAAATTCTGATGGATTGTAGTTGTAATCGTAGGCTCTTACTTTGTAAAGCACTTTCTTTTTCAAGGTTTTTAGGGATAAGGTATCACTGTAATAATTGCCAGGAACAGGTGAAGTAGTCAATTGTTGAAACTCTTGTTGGTTGGTATCGCTTCGAAACACCCGATACCCTTTCAAATCTTCTTCATCTCCAAAATTCCAAGCCAGAGAAACCACCCCTAGAGAATCAATTTCTCCTATTAGGCCCTGTGGCCTTTTGGGTGATGTCTCATCTGGTAGTATGACAGCTTTTGATGCGGTTTCAACCGTCTTGCCATCTTTTCCAACACTTACCACTGCGTAAAAGTGTGTTTTTCCCTGCTTGGTGGTTTTATCTTCAAAGGATGTAGCCTTTGCAGGAAGCAAACCCGAATGTGCCGGGGTAAATGGACCTTGTTTGGTTTTGCTTCGAACCACAGCATATCCCTCGATGCTTTCGGTTTGCTCTGGCGTTATCCAACTTAGCTTTACTATAGATTCATCTTTTGCATTCACCTTTAGCTGTTGCACAGGAAATACTTTTGCTGGGACTGTTGCACTCCCTGAAACGATTTCAGAGTAAAGTCCAAAGTCTGCAAAAGCGGTGACACCAACAACGCGGTAAAAATAGGTTTTGCCTATCGTTATGTCTTCATCCGAATAACGTTGACGTTGTGTGTAGGTGCTGTTGGGTGTGGCCTTAACTATACTTTGACTTATCAGGGTGAAGCTCTTTCCATCACTGGAACGCTCCACGTAATAGCCTGAAAATTTGGAATTGTTTTCGATTTTGGGCCAAGTGATTTCGATGGAATTTTGACCTGCTTCTGTTTCAACCCCAACTACCTTTGGAGGTGTCCATTTGTTTTCGGTGCGCTGTACATATGGATTCGATATCCTATTTCCATCAATTTCTAAGTGATAGGTATAGGTTTCGGTTGTGTTCACATCCTTATCCACCCAGCGAAAGGCTAATCCATCGGCCGCCTGTATTGAAAAATCAGCACTCATGGCGGCAAAAGCCAAGGTGTTGTTTTGTTCCTTAGCGGCAAGCAATTGGGTGCTAAAATGCTGACTGGCAATTTCTGAGGTCACCTTGGTTTCTCCAAGCAAACACTGCGCTGCGGTAGCTACAAAAATATTCGTGGTGTCGGTTTGGGTTTTCCAAGTTTCCAGACCATAGGGTTTTAATGGCGTAGGAGTAAGTACTTTTTGTTCTTGCGTCAATGTGTTGAGCCGTACTAGGGTGACGCCCTGAGCATTCATCAAACGCCAATTCTCTAAATCTTTCGGTACCCAGCGCAAAACAATACTGTCTTTGTAAGACCGGGCTTTCAGTACCATTTTTGCATCCTCTTTTTGGGCAGAAGCCACATAAAAGCTACTGCTTAAGAGTATAGTGATGAGGGTCTTGATGCGTGATTTCATAATCTCTTTTTTCAGTCGATATCGATATTTAAATCCGGTGGAATCTGGAAGTAGAAATCCTTCTGCGGACCTCCGTTGTACTTTTGGATTCTAAAGGGGGGAGACCCTTCCCTTCGTTGCATCCCATATGGCATTTTATTCTTGATAAACTGACGTACCCCTTCTTTAACCATCACATCTGGTTGCACTACTTCGCTCCAACGTTTAAAGAGGTATTGTTTCAAGCGAAACCAGTCTTGTACGGCCAGCCATTCCGTATAGTCCAGTATCCCAAAGTAAGCTTCTTGTTGTTGCGGATTTTGATTTTGCCACTGGTTGTTTTGAATCCACATTCCGCCACCGCCACCATTATTGTTGTTGCCGGGAGGGTATTGTAATTTCTTTGTGGTGAAACCAACCTTATTTCCGTTATAGGATTGGTGCTCGATGTTTTTGTGTGCTGTTAAGAAGACTATCAACGGGTTTTCGTTCATGTTGGCAATTGCTTCATACACATTTGGATAGTATTTATCATTAAAAGGTTGGTATTGATTGTTTTGCTCTCCGGTATATCTATTGGAATTCCAAACCGTATTTGTTTCTCTTGATGGAAGCAGTTTTTCCCAATAATCAATGGACGGATAATCATAATCGTTGCTTTGCAGTCGCATTTTCCAATCACTATCGTCCATCGGAAAATGATAGGTTTTGAGCAATGCTTGTGTGGTGTTTCCTGCTACGGCACCCCATAAATTGGACCTATTGGGCGTATAGGGGTCATCCTCTCCCCATGAAATACCTTCATTCGCAAAGATTGACGTTTGACCGGTAACACTAAGTTCTATTAAAGGTGGTTTCGAAACGATAACAGGTTCCTTTTCATCATTTATTGCAGTAGCAACGGTCCGTTCGTCAAAGTTTTCATCAGAACGTAGAATCGCTGTGGGGAGTTTGATGTTTTCGAAATCAAAGCTTCCAACATTTTCTACATCCGCAACATGGGTGTAGTAGTTGCCTATCTCCGTGGATTCAAGGGTAATGTTGGACAGTTTTGCCGCCAAGGTGTTGAACTGACTCGTTTTGAAGTAAAATTTGAATCCTTCAAAAATGGGCCATTCGACCTTTTTTCTGGTTTTATTTACCGTCAAAAGCTCTTGGTGTTTACGTTTTATGGAAATGTTTTGATTTCCGCTATTTGCATTCGCTAGTGATGCTTCAAAAATAGGATTGGGTTTTGGCGGCTGGTTGGCAATTGTATTCGAAAAGGTCTTGGAATTCCCATTATTCTGGAAATTCAGGTTGTTGTTCTGAAGGTTTAAGTTTCCCTGTAGTACTTGCCAACCTTGTCCTGCATTCATATTACCGCCCGCACCTCCTTTGTTTGCTTTTCCAGCGCCGCCCAACAATACATCTTGATACACCGCTTGTGTGTTTGAAGCTGGGACATAATCATTTATGGGCGGGGTGTATTTTACCAATAATTGTAGCTCATAAATACGATTGGTCTGTAACTCTTTCGGTAAGGCAAAGGCTAATTGCCCCCCATATAGGCCTTGTCCATTACCGTTGTTTACTTGGAAAGGGGATTCATAGGCGGCCTTGCTTTTTACGTCAATAAACCGCGCTATAAAATCAAAGGAGCCATGAGCTAGTTCTCCTTGATAGCTATCACCAAGGGCAAAACCCTCTGTATACCACCAGGAAGGGTCCGTCCAGTGATTGCCCACTTGATACATCACGATATTTCCTGTTGAAAAGTTTGAGGGGATGAAGTAGTTTTCGCCTATAAATGGGGTGCTTAGCAATATATCTTTCTCATTGATTTTACTTGGTGCTTTATCCGTGGTGAACTTCACGGTTTTTATTTCCGCGGTGCGCTCTTCTTTGGCGCCTCCGTTAAGCAGTTCATACCCTGTGGCGCCGATGGAAAAGGTATATGCCGTTTCGGGTTGAAATACAAAATTCTCATCGAAAAAAACAGCAGAGTTGCCATCACTTCGATATTCTGGAACGAAATTTTGGGTTTTCTTCTTTCCTTCCTCAGACCATTCCAACCGCACAAAATCAAGTTCGTACGTAAAGGTTCTGGTGATTTGTTTTCCTTTTTTATTGAATTCAGTATATGAAAAAGGGGCATTGGGAAAATTGAACGCAGCTTCCAATTGGGTGAAGAGATGCACTTTTTCAGCTTTATCATCAGGAATGACATCCGCTATGATGGGGTACTCATCAAATGGCCCACTATTGGCGTTTTGACAAGCTTCACCCAGTTCAAATTCAAAATCAAGGTCAAAAGTGATGATACCATCCAAAACACTACCTTCCATGGCGACATCGCCATTCAGATATATCGGATTGGGCAATCCAGCGTCCATTTTGGCAACGGCTTCCAGTTCCATAAAGCTGAGGTCTCCTTTCCAAACCCATAAATCGAGTTCAACACCGGCATCCCCCTGAAAGTACCCGTAGGCTTGTCCGCGGGCGTACCAATTGTTGAGTCCAAAATTCCCGGCACATAGCCCATCCTCTTGACGTAAGGTAAAATCAAATCCAGCAGCATGCTTTGCTTTGAGATAGAAAATCAGGAACTCCAAGTCAGTATCAATGTATAATCCACTACCTAGCGCGAGCCCCGGACTATCTCCTGCTTTGGAAAACACTTGACTCCGTTCATTGGGCATTTGGTAATTAAAGTCATTGTTATTCCGAACCAAATCGGGCAGTTGAGGCAAACCAGGAATGTCTGGACCGAACATAAAGTAGCTATGCAAATAGGCGTTGAATGCATTGTCGTTCAGTTCCGTGTCTAAACCTTCAAACTCCCCTAAGGTCAATCCTACTCTAGGGGGATTGTCCAGCCAGGGCTCTGCGGCATTTTCCCAATACCCTAGTTTATGAAACCAGCTATGTTTATCTGCGTAAAGGTGTAAGGTACCTTCACCAGTGACCAATCCATCCAAGATATCAATGTTGAGCGTAGAAGTATTATCAAAAAAGATGTTGTCTTTGCTGTCGTTGTTGTCGTTTAAGAATCCAATCTCCAATGCCACGTTCCCTTGAATGAAGGCTTCCCCTCGATTTTCCATTTCTTGCACTACGTAACCTTGCCCGTCCATCCAAATGGAACCGTAGCTACCGTCTAAATCCACTTCCATCCCGAAACCCAAGTCTGCATTGAAAAGCGTTTCTGCGGTAGTGATGCCTACGACTACACTATTGTCAAATCCAATACCCCCTTTAAAGGGTACTTTTTTATCGTCGTCAAAACGGGTAGTACCAGGTTTCATCGCAACGGCTTCGTTTTGTGTTAGCTCTTGTTCCAGTTTTAAATCATTGATGGTTTTTTCAGGAGCGTTGTCGTCATTTTCTTTTTGCATGTTGAGCCAAAAACCTCCACTGCCTCCATAAATCGCAAAAGGCGTTGGTGGAATAGGAATACCACTACCGTCAATTTTAGCGTAGGAATCCGAGTAGAAATAGGGATAGGTTTCATCATTATCATCCTTAACGGCTCCGACCTGAAACAATGCCCCAAACCCTAAATCCATTTGATTGAGTTCCACGTCAACTGCGCCTTTAAAACCATTTCCATAGACTGGGTCGCTGCTAAAAATTTCAAGATTACCATCTATGGTTGCGACATTAAGGTCGGCTGATATCCCGATAGCCTGCAACTCAGTACGTTTGTATGTGTATGTATTGCCTTGTAATTTTCCCCAGATGGTAAACTTGGTACTACCGCCAAATTCAAAGTTTTCTTGCCCCAAATGCGCATACAAATTGAATGTAAGCCCTAGATCACCATTCTCCATGTTCTGAACGGTTATGCCATCAGGTTCGTTAAGGCCAAAACTAAAATTGGCGATACTTGCTTGCCCGTTGATTACTCCGAAGTTCTCAAAGTTGATATTTGGGATATTGTTTTCACCTGGCGTAATACTTAACTGGTCAAAGGTGACTTCGGGCAAGTCGAACGCAGAAACCAGATTATCTACATCCGGACCATTTCCATCTTCCCAACCCACACGAATACTTCCGTTAAGGTTGGCGGCAGGAATCCAGTTGTTATCCGACTTTTCTAGTGTAACTGTTGACCCTTCTTCCAGATTGAGCTGGGCAAACCACATTGGGACCTCGAGGTCTTCTTCAGTGCTCACGTTGAATTGCATTTCCAATGGGTCTTCTGGATTTTCAGCTTGCGCAATACTGGCGATATATCCCAAATCCGTTTCGGCAATGGGAAGTTGCAAGCCGCCCGTAACGGATACTCCATCTAAATTGTTGTTTTCTAAGGTGATGGAAAAGTTGTTCACCGAAATGGGCCAGCCACTGACATCGTTTTCATTGGATGCTATCAGGTTTTCAAAAGGGCCAATGGTACCTGAAACCCCATTTTTATCTAGCGTGAAGTTTTCAATGTTCTTGACCACAGGATTCCCATTTTTTTGAAAGAAATCAGGGAAAGTAATGGCAAGATTTCCTAAATAAATGCCCGTCCATGACGCTGGTTCGTCTGCCTGTTGTGGGGTGTTGGTGGTAGACTGGTCCAAAATCAGGTTTTGGGCATCTATGGAAAAACCAACCAACCCAGGAACGGTAAACGGATGGTTCAAACTTTCAATTTCCAAGGTCCAATCCTGTAACTCGACCACCTCGGTTTCATAATCGGCCCTTACATTACCCTCAATTACGTTTCCTTCCCCATTTAGCGGGAGGAGCAACTCCCTTCCAAATTCTATTGCGCCAACTAGATTTATGGTCTGAATGCCGTCACAGTTATAGGAAATTGATGTTCCTTGTTTCAAAATATGTTGCATTGCTGGGGAAATAGGAATCGCCACTTCTTCAGATAAACTCATCTGTCCTTGGTTCCCAAAACCATTCGGACGTATGCAGTTACTACCAGTGAGGAGCAAATGAATGTTATCCTGCATCGCCTCAGGAAGCGCGAAGCCCGCAGCCATGTTCAAGTGGGCTCCTGTAGCTGAAAAAATCATCCCCAAAAGGGTAATGCTGGCATTGTCAATTTCCCATGATAAAGGCATACCCATGGCTTGTTGGGTATTTTCCAGCAAGTGTATTTTTCGGTCATTCGCTTCAATAAAGTCTTTGGCATTCTGAAATACAGCTTGGGAAATGTTGGGCGTAATGACCTCAGTGGTTAAAAAATCGGCATTTGGGGGTAACCCTCCATCCGCAACAGCGGTAGCTTGCCCTTGAAAAACGGTTTTATCGGTATTTACTTTCAGATTGTTAAAAGCCACTCGAATGGGAATATCCAAGAAGTTCACCATGATGCTGCCTTCTCCAGAAAATCCGCTCCCAGTGAAACTGGCTTGGAGGATTTCCATTTTGAATTTGCCGATGATAACTTTTTCACCTGGAGAAAGGTTTGAGACCAAATTCTGATTTCCGGGCTGCGGCACCTCACATTGCGCAATGCAATCGAGCGAGTCGTCTGGGTCCGGTGGAGCGTTTTGCCCTTGGTTGTTCACCTTTACTTGATCCTTCGGAACGTTCAACAAAACGATTTCAACCAGTTCCTGTTTTGGGCCATTGTCCGCGAAATCATCGGGTTCGTTATCCTCTGGTTGTTTCCCATAAATGAAAGTGCAGACCTCGCTGCTGCCTCCGTTTCGAAAGTTCAGGGGCCTGCTATTGCCATTGGCGTCCACAAATCCTTCTTTGTTAATGGCCGTAACCCGAAAAGCATAGGTTCTACCGGTTTCAAGCGAGGGGTCTGCCAAATTGTACAAGTACACGTTGTTGGGGACTATTTTTTGAAAAAAAGGTGTAGTAGGTAGCGCCAAAAACAATTGGTTGGGGTCCATATTGTTGAATACCTCTTGAATAACCAGTTCATATTCCACTTGTTGTGGATTTGCCCCTGCAGGTACCGCCCAAGAAAAGAGCATGTTTTGTGGATTCGATGTGGTAATTTCTTCACCGCACATCGGTTGTATCAGAATAGGGGGTTCTACCGAACTGATATTGAAAAAGGCACACCCGGAGGGTGCTGGCATGGATAAAGCAACTCCTGTGTCAAAATCAAGAGCTTGGATGCAGAGTTCGTAATCCCCCTGGGGTAAGCCATTTCCCCTCAATATTTCCGCAGTAGATATTCCACTTACGTCCCAAGCGTTGATATCAAAATAATCCATGAGTTGGCTTCCGGTCAGACGTACTGAAGTACCCGGGAGCAAAGTGATAGGCTGTGGCGGAATAAAGCTAGCAGATAAGGCAAGATTTACGCCATTATTACCGGTGATGCTCGCCGTCAATCGTACATTTTGGGTTGCTCCAGAGGCATCAAGATTGTTCAAGGTAATAACCACCCGGTTGTCGTACGAGGTATAATCTGAAAAGTAGGGGGAATACGGGGGCAGTACTTGAGTGATGACCATGACATCGTTTTGACCCCTTGCCCAATCGTTGCCAAAAGCCACTAAAAAAAGACTTAGTAAGATGATAGATTTTTTCATGGCCATTTGTTTAAAAGCGAATACCGTAATTGAAAAAACCAGTGAACTCATTGAATCGACCAGAATTCAGCCGGGTATTCAAATAGGTAAGGTTTATAGTGAATTGTTGTTTCTTTAGTTGATAAGCGCTACCGAAGTTGATGCTTTGGCTGTTGTTGCCATTTTGGTCTGCGAAGCTTCCAGAAAGATTGAAATTCAGTTTTCCTTCCAACCAGGCTTTATTGATACCCGCTGAGGCTCCCCTTCCTGGCAGTTTTCCCGTAAAGGTTTCCAAGTTGTTGTAATTCAGCGAAGCGAAGAAGCCATAGCGGTTCACTAATTGGTTGAAGTTATAGCTCAGGTTTAGGGTATTGCCCACGTACTCCGAGAACTGACTTGTCAAGAGATTCTTATCAATCAACTGACTTCTGTTCGCAAAAAAGGAGACTTGATGTGCGGTTGAAGTGCTACTGGTTGCGTACGTACCTGTAAAGGAATAAATAGGATTGTTTTGGTCTTGTTTGAATTCGTTGTCCAGAGGAATGGCCCCTTCCTCCATGAGGGTGTTCACATTGGTATAGGTCGCGATAAAATTCAATTTTGGGGTCGGCCTCACGAAAAGTGTTGCTCTTGGGATGGTTCTTTTGCTGGTAAAGGGCTTTTTGTCATTAAGATTATCGCGTTGTAGCGTCAGTCCGCCATTGAGTCGCAAGTTTCCCTTTAGAAAGGAAATAGATGGCGCGACGGTGTATGAAAGCACGTCATTATTGATGAAATAGATACCCATCGACCTATAATCCGAATCAATCCGTTGAAAAGTGCCTTGAAGCCCAAAGTTTTTTAGGCGTAAGTTCATGCCTCCTTTAAGGGCCGTGTAATATTGCGTAGATTCATTGAGTGAAATAAGTCCGTCCAACCAATTAAGCGTATTGGGCAATTCCAAGACGTCACCATCCAAGGTTTTATCCAAAACCCAAGTGCTAACCGCAGCATCTAAGAAAAAGGAGAGTTTGTTTTTAAAAAAACCTTGTCGGGTGTTTAGCCCAAAAACCACATTTTCACCAGGCGTTACGGTTTCGGGTGTTTCTTCTTCATTTAAGGAGTTTTCGTCATCCGCAGCTTTAAAGAGGATGAAGTCGACAAAATTGGTAGGTGTACCGTAGCCAATTTTGATGCCGTATCCTTTGCGCTCAAATGCAGGTCGGCGAAGGGAAATGAGCGTGGTATCTTCGGCAACTGCTTTTTGCAATCGCCCATACATAGCTGTAAATCTGAACTTACCGGGGTTCAACTCAATGCCTCCACCCAACATTTGGTGGCCTGCAAGCGTAAATTGGGAGAGATTGATATTTCGAAAACCTAGGTGAACCGTTGCCCATTTGTAGGTTGGGCTTGCACCAAATTCATTGAAAGGTTGGCTAAACCCGAATTGCTGGTTCGAGAAGGTAAAACTAAAAGGAATGTTCAGTTCATAAATGTTTAATGCAGCATTCCCAGAAAGCACATAGGTGAAAGGTTGTCTTCTGTCATCAGCGCCATTGGCGGAATAGAAAATGGTGCGAAGGCCTGCACCACCGGTTAATTTTACGCCAGTCGAATCTCCGATGCGGCTTAAATCCTGAGCTGAGGTTGAGCAGCAAAACAAGAGGATGATGTGTATAACGGATAGAGGTAAATACCGATACATGTCAAGAAAGGTATTGGCATTTTTCGTGAAAATTAGGGTCCGATTAACGGTTTGGGCTTTTGGGTTTACGGTTTGCGAAATCGGGTTTATACCTGAAATGGGAATCTGACCGTTTTTGGATACAAAAGCCAATCATTTTTAAAACTGTTGGGAAAGACCATTTGCCTAACTTAGAGAAATGAATGAAATCGATACAGGATGATTATGATATCTCGAAATTGGAAAAGCAAAATTGTGTTTTTGTTGGTTGTTCTTTTCACAGCTTGTGGAGATGATGATGATTCTGGAACGGGAGACGAGATTTTGACTTTTGGTTGGTATGCGGGACCCATATGTGAAGGAGATTGTACAACTATGTATAAACTGGAAGAAGGCAAAGTGTTTAAAGCTTTTGACCCAGACAGACCCTCGGGAAATGTCTTTGTTGGAAATTTTCAAGAGTTTCCGCGAGCCCGATCTGAAGATTTTGAAAACTTGATATCGGAATTGCCTCCGGAGCTGTTTGAAGTCCCAGATGGTTATATCGCATGTCCAGAATGTACGAATGAAGATGGGGGATTCTATATTGAGCTTCTAAGAGCAAACGGTACGCGACGCACTTGGCGTTCTTTCACTGCGGATGTTCCTTACTACTTTGAAAACTATCGCTTACTCCTTATTGACCAGTTGGCTGCACTGAATGGTTTATAGCTTACTTTTCACCTAAAAGCTTCAAGGTTTTTAATATGGGATACTGAATCTATACAAATAAGATTATTTCGTTAGGATTATCTCCGTTACCACAACACTCTCTGGAATCTGCGAAACATCAATTTCATAATTGGCGTTGTAATAATCCAAACGGTAGAGATGCTTTTCATGAAACACATGCACCCTTGATTCCATTTCAGAACCATGTATTTTGGGATTTTTCAAAAACTGCTTGATTTCAGCAAAGGTGCTGCCTACCCGAATACCCTTATGGGTCGTGCCACGGCTATTCCAGATGTGAATGGTTTCTATGGTATCTTCACCAAAGGCGTACCCCAAGGTGTCCTTTTTCCAAAGGATGTAATTTACCGGAAAAACTCCTTCACCACTTTTCAAACTTCCTGAACGAAAGACCTTATGATGTCTCACCACGGAGTCACCCACAGTAATTCCAAAATAACTATTGGACTCTATGGGCGGCATGAATTCCATATCGTCCATCATTTCCTCTTCGGGGATTTCTGGGATAGGTTCTTCATCAACGATTAATGGAGATGATGTGATTGAAGTGTCCTTGCTCACTTGGTCAGGCCCCGAGGCTTCTTGCGTTTTTTTTGGTTGACATCCTATGATTACCAAAATCAAGAACAGTAATTGAAATAATGGTTTTTGTATCATCTCATGGAGATTTTATCAAAATGGATTATATCATCCAAAATAGTCTAAATGCAAGATAATCAGCGTGTATTTTGTCTAAAATCCTGAAAACAGTGTCTCTATTTTAATACCTTTAAGAAGGTAAATTACTTGAAAATTCAATCCTTACTTCCGTGAAAAAAGACACCTCGCTTCAAAAGAATTCTCTAATCCGAACAGTGATTGCGCTCCCTATATTCACAATGCTATTGCTGTTCATCAGTTGTGGGCCTAAAATTTCCAAACAATCCGCTTTGGATATCGCCAAATCCTATATGGAACAAGACAGCGTGTTATCCATCAATTTTGAAGAACGCACTGAGCATATTGTCAACGAAGAAGGGGTATGGCATGTTTCTTTTCCCTTAAAGCCCGAAATGAATAAGCGTGGAGGAGAACCGCACTTTTTTATAGACCAAAAAACAGGAGAAGTCATCGAAACCTATTTCACCCGTTAGGTATGAAGATATTTCTACGAATCTTAGTATTGCTCGCCTGCATTGTCGTGTCACCGCTATGGGGGCAAACTACGTCATGTCCGTCATTGGATATTTTTGAAATTTTGAACGACCCAGTAGTGCAGAATGCTCTGGACGAAGCTTGGAGTGATAGTCAAGAAGGTACACCCAATGAGCATGAAGAAGGCGGATGGATTGTGCATGAAATAGTTGAAGGTTCTTCCGACCCTTGCCAAGAATACGAACCCCGAATTTATCGATGGCCTCCCGGGGTTTCCGATGAAATTATAGCAAGTCAGCGCCCTAGCGGGGATAATATTCGAGTGGTAGCTGACTTTCATACGCATCCTGGGCCCGAAAATGACCCGAATTTTGTGAATCATGTACCCAGTCTTTCAGATTTACAGAATTCAGCAGATGATAAAATTCCTGGAATCATACGATACGGTAGTGGCCCAACTTCTGCGAATACCCACGATATTATTTTTGATGGCAGTTATACGATTGAGTATAACCTCCGTAGGTTGCGACAAGGTATTGAAACTGAACTTGCTGGTTTTTATGACAGTCGGATTGCCTCTAGAAGTCAAATGGAAAACGCGGGCTATCGCGCCCTAGAACCCGAATGGGAATGTGAAGAAGTAAGCAGTTTGCCAGAAGGGGAGGAGGAATATCAAGAAGCCTATCAAACAAGTTCGGGTATTTCGCCTAACCCGATGCAACACAAAGACCGACCCTTGACGTTTGATTATCGTTTGGTGGCTGATATTTTGTCCCCTGGTGATGTAAGTGTCGAGGCTTTTGTAAACAGCGCTGATGGCTCTGTCGGTATTTTTGAAGAAGAAATTGAAAAGCTCACTTCTTTAATGGGAGATATGCAAGGCGAAGAGGATTTGAAAATACACTACGTCGTTTTGGGAACGAGCCAAGGAGGTCAGTCCAAAGTCGGATACTACGGTGAGGCCCGTGATATGTTTGAAGGGGCTTCCCCTTTGGTTGGTATGTCCGTCGTTACCCCTTCACCTCCCGCGGGGGATTGTATGCTGAGTCGTTTGAAGACGACGGGGGAATCCACAACTTTTAGGGGTGAAGAATTTCCGTGGTATAGTATGCAGGTCAATTCCGATGGGGAAACCATTGAGGTGTTCATGGCGATGAAACCGACCTTAATGAGTTCCCAAGCATCAGATTTTAGAAGTCTTGTAGGAATTTTAAAGGACCCCATTGGGCAGCAAAATTATTTGGTCGTAGCGTATCGCGCTGATGAATTGAATATTAGACTTCGTCAAATAGAGCGATTGCCTAGGTACAAACAAATGGATTTACAGGAGTACACGGTACTCACTGAATTGAACACAGGCAACAATACGCAACGTTTTGATGAACAAGATGATATGCAAGCCGTCATGGGCGTAATTCAAGAAGCCTATCAAGGATTCGAGGCTTGCGTCAAACAATATCGCGGGACTGAGACCGAAGCGGAAATGCGGGACTGTTGGAATCTACACATGGAGCCTTTGCGAAAAGAGTATCCGCACTTGATTCCCCCATTTGAGTATTGAAAAGTGAAAAAAGGATTTCCTGTAAATCAAACTTGCAGGAAACCCTTCTTGAAGAAAATCATGCGTTCTCCTTGTAGCTCAAAGCTGCGGAAGGACAGGCGTCAATTTGTTTTTTCAAGTCCTCCACGGATGCATTTTCGGGTTTTATCCAAGGGCGCTCTCTTGGGTTGTAGACCTCAGGAAGCCTTTTTACGCACTCGCCGGCATGAATGCAGATTTCGGGTTTCCACACAATCGTGAAATCACCTTTTGGGTATTCTTTGGTCTTGGTAGCCATACGTTTTCATTAAGATTTTAATACGTCTTTTATGTCATCCAACTTTTTGAACATGGCACTGGCAAAAGGACAAAGGGGAAGAATTTTAATGTCTTTCTCCCTAGCCATCTCAACAATTTTATAAAGCATTTTCTTTCCAACACCTTTTCCTTTGAATGCTTCCTCTACTTCGGTGTGGTCCACAATGATAAAATTGCTTCCAGGTATGGAATAGGTCATCATGCCTGCTTTTTTTCCATCTTCTTGGGCTAGTGCAAAACCCTTGCTTTCTCGTTCTTTGATTAGTATTTCCATAATAGTATAATAGTAGTTGGAGGAACCGGTATACCAAGCATGTTAGCATACCGGTTGCTATTTGTTCACCTTCGAACGTTAATTCCTCTATAAGTTAATCATTCCTTTTAGTTCATGGGCACTTCCATGAGCAAAAGCTCAATGTTGCTATTTGCGGTAATGTCCAATTGGTCGATATCCCATAGTCCAAAACCGTCTCGTTTTTCCAAGGATTGCCCATTTATTGTTACCTCACCTTCCAACACAAAAGCATATACGCCATTGTTTTCAGCGTCGTTAAGGTTGTACGACAATGACTTTCCTGCTTCCAGATTGGTCATGTTGAACCATGCATTTTGATGAATCCAAACTCCAGCATCTTCTGGATTTGGGGATAAGACCTGTTGCAATTTGTTTTTGCGGTCATCCAAATCCAAGGTGATTTGGTCGTACCTCGGGGTAACCCCTTTTTCGTTTGGGAAAACCCAGATTTGAAGGAACTTTACGGGCTTGTCTTTGTTCGCATTGTATTCGCTGTGCATAATGCCAGTCCCAGCACTCATCACTTGAATGTCACCTTGTTTGATAATAGCCGAGGTACCCATACTGTCTTTGTGCTCCAAATCCCCTTCCAAGGGAATTGAGATGATTTCCATGTCGCGATGGGGGTGTGTACCAAAACCTCTCGCTTCTGAGACAATGTCGTCGTTCAATACGCGCAATAGCCCAAAATTCATACGTTCTGGATTGTAGTAATTGGCGAAACTAAAGGTGTGTCTAGATTGAAGCCATCCGTGATTGGCATTTCCCCTAGTATCCGCTTTATGTAGTACCGTTTTCATGATTTTTGATTTTTTCTGCGTGGGTGTTTCTAAACTTTCTTTCATTGTTTTATGTTTTTGAATTCGTGCAAAAACAGCATATCCGGTAAAGCACGTGAATGAAGCTAAAAAGGTTTTGTGGATAAAGTCTTTGCGTTTCATTTGATGTTATTTGTCAATTCTTTAGCGAGTTCTATGCCAGAGTTGTAAAGCACTGAAAAACAAATACTTGATTTTAATTTGTGAATTAAAAAACTTCTTATAATTGAGAAAATTCTGTTATTTGAGAAATTTTATAACTACTTTAACGATAAAATTGAATGCGAATGAAAGCTCCTTTCCCCGATTTGGGTGTTAATACCTGGTTATTGGAAAATTTCCCTTACAAACTCATGTGGATGGACCAAGAAGGACAGATTGTTTACGGAAACAAAGTGTTTTGTGACCGTTTAGGGTACCGGGTTTCCGAAATAACGGCATTAACCATATTCGATATTAATCCCACGGCATCACAAGAAAGCTGGCAAAAACATTGGAATGAGGTAAGCGAAAAAGGAATGACCCACTTTACCTCGGTACACCAAACCAAGGACGGAACGTTTTACGATGTAGAAGTTTTTGCTCAGTTTTTCTCAAATAATAGAAAAAATATTATCTGTGCAGTGGTTAATGAGATTTCTGAATCCAGTTTTTATAAGAATTTATTGCATCATTCAGAGCGTATCACCAATGTTGGGGGATGGAAATTGAATCTTCAAGATGGTTCGTTGCTGGTAACTGAAAACGCCTTGTGCATTTTTGACACTGAGAATAAGGATGATTTACTCCCCGGAAATGTAATTCAACGCTTCAAACAGGGTGGTGCCCTAAAAACCATGCTACGTAATGCCATGCGAAAAGGTGATGCTTTTGATGAGGTACTTACTTTGGAAAATGGAAAGCATGTTCGCTGTTTGGTGGAACCTTTTTCCCGCAAAAACAAGGTTTATCAATTGATTGGTGCCTATCAAGATGTAAGCGCGGAATATCAAAATCGAATGAATTTGGAGGATAAGGAATCGCGGTTAAAAGAAGCCTTAGATGAATTGTCAGCCCTTAAGGATGAACTTGAGACGGACAATCAATATTTACGAGAGGAAATCAACAACAAAATCAACTTTGAGCATATCGTTTGCCAAAGTGATGCCTATCGGGAAGTTTTGGAATTGGTCACCCAGGTAGCCGTTACGGATGCTACGGTACTGATTACGGGGGAATCAGGTACTGGAAAGGAACTTTTGGCTAGCGCGGTTCATTTGAACAGCAGCCGCAAAGACCGTTCATTGATTAAGGTAAACTGTGCGACCTTACCCAAGGAGCTGATTGAAAGCGAGCTGTTCGGGCATAAAAAAGGCGCCTTTACCGGTGCCATTGCAGATAAGGTTGGGAAATTTAGTTTGGCCGATGGAGGGACTATTTTTTTGGATGAAATAGGAGAGGTCCCCATTGAACTTCAATCCAAATTGTTACGAGTGCTCCAAGAGGGAGAGTTTGATGCCCTGGGTTCAGAGGCAACTACTAAAGTAGACGTACGAGTCATCGCAGCAACAAATCGTGATTTGCAAGAAATGGTCAAGAAAGGCACATTTCGAGAGGATTTGTACTATAGATTAAATGTATTTCCCATCCATAATATTCCGTTACGCGCTCGCAAAGAAGATATTCCGTTGTTGGCGCAATTCTTTCTTGAGAAATATTCCGTTAAAGCCGGCAAGTCTTTTAAAAGAATTTCCAAGAAAACGGTAGCCCAATTGATGGAGTACAGTTTTCCTGGAAATATTCGTGAATTGGAAAACCTGATTGAGCGTGCGGTTATCATCGAAAATGGAACCACATTGCATTCTGGTAGTTGGATGCCCTCCGAAAAAAGAATGCTATCGTCCGACACCTTCAAAACTTTCGAAAACGTCCAACGCGATTACATCATTCAGGTGCTCGACTATACGAATTGGCGTGTCAGCGGTCCCAAAGGTGCCGCCAAAATCCTAAATATGAAAGACAAGACCCTTTTCGCCAAGATGAAACGCCTGGGTATTGAAAAGCAAGTGGGTTTGCGGGCTTGAAAACAAGCCTAAAACTATTTCCCTTCACCCATCTGGTTTTCGACATAGCTTTTGAAATTTTCCATTCGGGTTTCAACTGAGTTCTGGTAATTATCGCCCTTGTAACGTTCAAATGCTTTTTTGGATAAACCTTTGTACCAAACTTTTTCTTCCAAGAGCAATGAGTCGTTGTTGGCTAGAGTACGCTTGATAAAGATGTTCCCAGAGGATAATTTATAGCGAAGGGTGTAGGATTCACTTTCTACAATATCGATAATTTCCACTTCCAACAATTCACCTCCTTCGATAATGGTTTGACAGCGTTTGTTTTTCTTGAGTTCCATCGGACATTTTACGGCGACTATTTTATCATCCCAGTGTTTAAAATTTGAGAAGTCTATCAATGCATCCCAGACGGTTTCAGGGGTTGCGTTCAATTTTACAGAATGACTAAACTGTTTTTCAGAGGTATCTTTTTGAGCAGTGACCGCTAAAGTTAGACAGAAGACAAGGAGCGTGACGAGATTTTTCATGATTTTTGTTTTTAGAGATTAATCATGACATAAACTTCGGTTTACCCACCGAAAAAAAATGTGTCATATGACACGCTAACAAAATTTTAAGATTTACTAGGCGGCAGTTAATCTTCTTCGGATGCGGTGCAAAGTCTCACGCGAGGTTCCAATGAGCGAAGCGATGATGCTAACAGGTACTTCGCGAATCATTTCGGGATTTGTTTGCAAAAGATGTAGGTAACGTTCTTCCACGGTCATTTTGGATTTGTTGTTCGCTTCGATGACCTTCAAGGACAGTACTTGCTCTACAATGCGGCTGATGAAATTACTCAAGGATTTACTTTTCTCTTTTATTGCTAAATAGTCCTTTCGTTTAAACTCACAAAAACGAACATCGGTCAGGGCAATGCACTCGTTTTCCGTAGGAATTTGGTTCATGAAACTTTCCATCACTGTCCAACAGACATTTGGACTGACCACCTTCAACGTGACTCTTTCCCCTAAATCAGTATAGGTGTAGTAATGCAAATAGCCTTTTTCCAAAAAGTATATGGAATCCACATGATGATGGGGCGTAATCAGAACGTCCCCTTTACGTATTTCATTCAAGGTACAATGGCTTAGCAGATAATCCATTTCATTATCAGGTAGTTCCCCAAATCCCTTGAAATAATCGTAAAGCATTTGCATACTTTAAAATTAATGGATTTTTCGGAGAACCGAAGAAGGAAAGTCATAAAAGGAGAGTGGAAAGAAATTACGATTTGGCAAACTGGGAAGGGGTCATGCCAAAAGTTTCTTTGAAGCATTTCGTGAAGTAGGAGAGGTTGTTGAAACCTACCTCATAGGCCACCTCAGAAATATTGCCCCAGTTGTTTTTGATAAGTTTTGCGGATTTCTGTAGTCTAATATTTCGAATAAAATCCGAAGCGGGTACCCCGGTTAAGGCCATCAATTTTCGATACAATTGCACCCGGCTCATTCCCATATGCTGACTTAAAAAATCAACGGTCAGGTCTGATTTATCCAAATATTGAAGGACCAAATCCTTAAACTTCTTCAAAAAACGTGCATCCTGAGAATCAGAAACACCTGGGCTTTCTTCGTGAAACAGCTCATGTTTCAATTTTTCTTGTAATTGCCTTCTTTGCTGCAAAAGATTGGCAACTTTTAAGGTAAGTTCTTTTTTGTCAAAAGGTTTATAGATGTAGTCGGTTGCGCCATCTTGGAGTCCAAGAATTTTATCTTCTTCTGTGGCTTTAGCGGTAAGCATTATAAACGGAATATGGGATACAACGAGGTCTTTTCGCAAATTGCGACAAAGTTCGCCACCGTCCATTAGAGGCATCATATAATCGCTAATGATAAGGTCTGGAACCGCTTTACGAGCTATCTGCAAAGCGTCCACCCCATTTTTGGCAATGATTACTTGTCCATACGGCTGCATCATTTTTTGGATGTATTGTTGCAACTCTTGATGGTCTTCCACCAGCAGTATGGTGTTTTCTTGTGCTAAAGCTACCAAAGGCAATTCTGGACTAGATGTTTTCGATTTAATGGGTTCTGCAGTTTCTTCTGCCAGAACCAAGGGAAGGGATACCTCAAAAATGCTTCCTTTGGGCTGATTGTCTTTCACTAGAATTTCACCCCCCATGGCCTGTACAAGCTCTTGCGTAAGGCTTAAACCAATGCCTGTTCCTTCAGCGGTTTCATCCGAACGGTAAAAACGTTCAAAAACAAGTTCCTTTTCCTCTGGTGTAAGCCCTTTCCCCGTGTCTTTTATACGTAACAGCAGTCTGCTTGTGGTTTCATCCGCTTTAGCATGTACCGTTACTTTTCCACCTCGGTCGGAGTATTTTATGGCGTTGGATACTAAATTGTTCAAAATGGTTTCGAGTGCGTCAATATCCAAAAGTGCGGTAATGTGCTTTGCCGAAATATCAAACTGCAACTGAATGTCTTTTTCTTTCGCCCACGAATCAAAAGCCCCCATTACAGCACGGATATGCGAAAACACATCTACGGCCGTAGGGCTTTTGGACAGCTGATTTTCCGAAACTTTTGCATAATCCAACAGTTGATTGATGAGGCGCTGCAATCTTTGCGTATTATTTTGAACCAGTTGCAGGTTTTCCTTTGCCGAAGGCTCAAGCGGTTCTTGCAACATATCGTTCACCGGACCTTGAATCAACGTCAAAGGCGTACGGAACTCATGGGACACATTAGCAAAGAACTTCGATTTCAAGTTGCTCAATTCCTGTACTTTTTCAACCTCAAGGTGTTCTAGCTGCAACTGCGTTTTGAGTTTTTGTCGTGTCAAAAAAGATTGCAAAAAGTAATATCCAATGCCCAAAACAATCAAGGTATAGGTTACATAGGCCCACCAGCTAGCCCAAAGTGGGGTTTTAATATGAAAGCCGAACGATGCGGATTGTTTTGGCCATGCCTTTTTATCGGTAGAAGCTTGTACTTCAAAAGTATAATCCCCGGGGTTTAGGTTGGCAAAGGTTGCGGACCGGTTTTTGGTATAGGTCCATTGCTTTTCTATTCCCAACATGCGATACCGGTAGTTTACTAGCTCTGGGTTTTCATAATCAATTCCGGTAAATGCAAATGAAATGGTATTCTCATCTGGTGCAATCTCGAGACGCTCTTTTTCGGTGTTTGTGAGGTTTTTTTGAAGTGCTTTATCTGAGCTATTGGGTAAAATAACGGTAGTAATTTTTGCGGTAATGAGCCTGTTTCTAGGGAGATTGGCTTCAGGCGTAAATTGATAATAGCCGCCAAAGCCTCCGATAAACATTTGATTGTCGGTTTCGTTAAAGAGGAGGTTATTGCCCAAATCGGTTTTGACAAAATCCAGTCCATCGCTTTTGTTCAAAAAACGAAAAGTCTTATCCGCTAAATCAAAATGGAGGACTCCTTTGGAAGTGGTTGCCCAATAGTTTTTATGTTGGTCCTGTACAATACCTTCAATCCCAACATATGGCATACCCAAGTGCTGGTGTAGGTCTAGCATTTGTTGTTTGGATTTAACAAAAAGATTCACCCCACCTTTACTACCGATAAAAATGCTATCCCTGTCCGGCGAATACAATGACAGCACATCATTATGAAGAATACTATCGGTTTGTACTTCAAGGCTTGAACGTTTGGTCCGATATTTTCCAGTTTCCAAATTCAAAACCACTACGCCCTGGTTGGATGCACACCACAGTTCCTCTTTTGATATTCTAAGCACATCTCTGAAAATGGACCTTCCTCTACTGAGAAAACTTTTGGATTCGGGCAACCATTGGCTTACGCCGTAATTCGTTGAAATCCATGTGGTGCCAAATGCGTCATGATGTATATCCAACACCGTATCGTGCGGTAATCCATTGGTATCATTTGGGGTATACCGGTACTGTTCCAGAGTATTCGAGGCGGAATCCCAAATCAAAAGCCCATTGGAGTTAGTCCCTATCCACAATTTACCATTGGCATCCAGTTGAGAACAGTAAATGTGTTTGTCGCTTAGGTTGCTATCGGACGGATATGATTTTCCCGTACTGTCAAAAAAGCCATTGTTTGTACCCATCAACACCCTCCCGTTCAACTGTTCTACACTATTTACCCAATTTTTTCTCGGCAATTTCTTTTGAAATCCAAAAGGATTATCCGTTTTCAAATATTCGACTGTTCCATTCCCCAATCCTAACCATAAACCGCCGTTGTCATCCTTGTAAGCGGATAGGATGTCATTTTGGGTTTGGTATGCTAAATGGAAGCTTTGAGTGTCTTGTTCAAAACGATAAACCAAACCATAATAGGAAACTACAAAAACAGTGTCTCCCAATTTAAAAGTGTTGTTGAATGAATCAGATTCCAATTCTGGATTGGTTTGGCTGTCAAAATGTTTTGCTAGTTTGGTTTTGGTATTCCAAAGGTTGATTCCCCCAAAAGTTGCGGTGAGTATGTTTTCTGAATCAAGGAAAGTCATATCGCGAACGACGTTGTTTCGAAAATTCATCCGTTGTTCGGGTAAGTGATTCATTCTGAAATGTTCGAATGTATCTCCTTTAACATCAAACACATCCAACCCTTTACCGTTAAGACCAATCCAAAATCTGCCTTTCGCGTCTTTTTGGATGAAGGTTCCATAGTCTTGATGCAAACTATTTGAATTGGTTTCGTCGTGTTTGAAATAGCTAAAACTGTTGGATGTGGGGTCGAATTTGCCTAAACCGCTTCCATTACTAGTAACCCAAATGTTCTTATTCTGGTCCTCGAGTATTGCGGTAATCCAGATGTTTTCGGGGACGCCGTTTTTGTCTGAATCCTTTCGGTAGTGTTTGAAAACTTCATTGTCAACATCCAAAACACTTATTCCTCCAGACTTTGTCCCTATCCAAAGCTTACCGGACGAATCTTGAAACAACGACTGAATTTCATTGTCAGAAATGGAGTTGTCATCATTGTACTGTTTCCGATAAATTTTATAGTCTCGCCCATCGAATTTGTAGAGTCCACGGCTAGTGCCAAACCACATAAAACCTTCTTGGTCTTTCAGCATGCATTGAACAAAAGTTCTTTGGTCCGAATCCGGTAGTTGGAAGGTCTTGATGCGTTCAAGATTCTCTTGGGCCTTTAGGCCTACAGCGAAACATACAAACAAGAAGAAGGTGATAAATCTTGCAAATGCCATGGTCTTAATGGTGCTTCTCTAGTATGGGTTACTACTAAAGATAACAAACCTTCTGGAATGTTTGCATAGGGTAACCCACGTCAAAACGAAGTGGTGCGAGCGTTTAGTAACCCCTGTATTAAGATTTGTAACCGTGGTGTTAAAGGAAAATCAGACTTAATAACAATTTAGGGAACTAATCCTCACACATGAAAAACTTTAGAAATCTTGTTTTCGTTTTACTGTTTTGTTTTGGTACTACGGTAGTTGCCCAAGAAACCTACACAGACACCTTTGGTGGGTTTACCATGGAACTGTATGACGGTATGAAACCGGTGCTGCCCAAACAAAATGATGCGGTTATTGCCCTGAAAAATAAAAACTACACCATTCTTATTCAAGTCAACGAAGGGGTGTCAGATGCCGAAAAAGCATACTATACCTGTGTAGACAACCTTATTTCTTCAGGGGTGAGGGACATGACACAGAAAATAGGACATCAAAAAATGCTTGTAAATGGAAAGGGGGCAAATATGGGAACATATGAGTCAAAATTTGAAACTGATGGAACTGAGGTGAGTTTGATAGGTGTTGCCTTCAGCGTGGTTTTGGAACAAAACAGCCTTTCCATCGTTAGTATAATCGCTCCAAAAACCTATGAAAAGGCATTAGAGAATTTGGAAAAATCCTTATTCTCCATACGCCAACCCAATCAAGAATTGACAGGCAAAACACAGTCTGAGGATTGGAACATTACATTAGAGGAAATCAAGACACGTATTTCTGGCGACAGCAATACTTCAAGTCCAAGCGTTAGCACCAAGTCGACCCCAGTTAGTTTTGGGAATGTGTCATTGACATTACCTCCCTCGTGGGAAGAGCAACCCAAACTTCGAAGTGACCCGGAAAATGTTATTGGGAAACTGGGCAACAAATCACAAGCCGTAAATGGAATGGTGATGGGGTTAAAAGGTATCCTTTGGAACAAAAAAACCGCCAACCAAGTAGGTTTGGAAGTTGCTAAAGCTGCATTTCCGGATGGTGAAATGAAAAAAGCTGAGGAAATCATTTTATCCAGCAAAAAGAAAGCCAACCTTTACAAATATTCGGGTACAGCGGTTGCAGATGGACAAGAGATGGAGATGGCCTGTATAACCTTCGTTCAAAAAGTTGGGAAACAATTTCTTATATACGTTATGACAATGCCCAACGGATATACTGGAGATATCGAGAATGATATGATTGCCATCGCAAACTCTGCGAAGTGATGCAAAAGGCTCAAATCCATTTAGAGAATGCCTTACGTCTCACGATTGCCCTTCTATTCCTGATAGGGTGTTCTCAATGGTCTTTTGCACAACAAGAAATGTGGATGTCTTCTACGGACGCCAACATTATCAAACGAGCCGCCAAGCAACCCAAACCCTTGTTTCAGCTTTCGATTGGCCACAGCCATGTGGAGAGCATGCAACAGCTGGAGGGCAATCTTCTTTTTATCGGTTTGCGCAAAACCACTCCGCAACTAAAATCTTCAGAATATATGATGGTACATTCCGAAACTGGAGAAGTGCTTTGGCGATGGCCCTGTGAGAAAGGGGATTATAGTACTTTTTGGATAACGGAGAATCAGGTCATCTTGAAAAAAGAGGATGGCAAAAAAACCACTTTGTTCGCTTTGGACAAAAAGAAAGGAAGACAGACTTGGACAAAATCGTTTAAAAAGGGTAAAATGGAGTTCATAGTAGCTCCAGAACAAAAGCAGTGGATTACCTACGCTTTTGAAAAAGATAAAATCGCCTTGGAAGGTTTTGCTCTTGAAACCGGCACATCGCTTTGGAGTACAGAATGGGCCGAAGCTTTTGATGGAGTTCCATTTGTTTTGCTGGATGATGAAGCACTTTTTGTTTTCAAAGAAACCATTACGGCTTTAGACGTCGTTTCGGGGCAAAAAAAATACACTGTAAATCATGGGCGGGTTCAGAACGATTCGTATCTGTTACCTACGTTTGACTCTGAATATCTCTATTTTATTGATGCGAACCAGAACCTAAAAGCCATCCAAAAGTCAGATGGGACGATGCTTTGGGAAACCCCTTTCGCAGATTCCATAACTGGAACAAACATTAGCACTACGGAAACGAACCTTTATGTTAGAATGGAGAAAGGGCAAGGCTTTCGACTGGTAAAGGTTTATAAAGAAACAGGTGAAATTCGTTGGGATACCAACTTTACTGAAGTGCTTACGAGTAATATTCTGGAGTTTGGGCAAAGAACCTACGTGGGTAGTGCCTCTTCATTGTACACTTTGGATAGTCAGACCGGTGAAGTGCAATCCAAAAATGAAATCACTGAGGTGGGACAAAGCTTTCCAACCGCTCTGCGTTTGGCGGATAGCACGGTGGTATTTGTTGGAGAACTGGCTATCGCAGGTTTTGATTCGCAGACCGGCAAACAACGATATCGACATGGCTTCTCTCCCATACACCCCGGTTTACACTTAAATGGATTAGATGCTTTGTTGCCAAGACTTACCAACGACCTAGCCCAGATAAACAATGTAAAATTGGATAATTCGGCATCTACGATGGCATCCAACCAAAGTGCCTATTATCAGAAAATGGCGGATAAAAGCTATTCAGACTATCTGAAATACCGACGAGAAGGTCTGCCGGGTTCCAGCTATCGAACCAACATGGCGCGGCATCGTTCTCGTATGTACTCAGGTATGGCAAGAATGCAAGCCGGGTTAGACTTGAGCTATTCCATCTTGGAAATGGGTGCTGCCTTACAACAAATGTTGTTGGCCAACGCAGCGGAAGCGGAAATACGAAAACAAGAGTACCATCGAAAATCCATACTTGAAGTATACCAGAATGCTTTGAAAGAAGAAACCGTTTTCCGTCCAAGCGATAAATTCTATGCACAGGATGATAATTACAACGGGGTAAGTCTGATTGATTTGGCCAGCGGCGAAAAGCAAGATGTTATGGTTTCGCCAAAATATCGTGAGTACGGTCTATGGAACCTTATCGATACAGAAAAACGAATTATATATCATCATGGAGTTGGGATGGACCCAAAAAAATACAAGTTGAGCAAATCAAGGGTAGCCCCCCTCGTGAGCTTTAAGTTTGTAGAAACCTTTTTGATTGCGCAACCTTACTAAAATTGGTATAAGCCTAAAGTTACTGCCTCAGAAAAGAGCACTTTTGCTGAAACCTTTATAGGACAAAAAGAATTTTCAATTGTCTGGATTAACACGATAGGTAATTCTTCGGTTAGTTATCACCTCGTTTACGCCTTCATAAATGCGTAAATTTCGAAAAGTACTGTCTTGAGACGCTCCATTGGAATCTTTGTCACCGATAAAAACGAAATATTGAAAGGTTCCTGTGTAGTATTGCCCCACTGGGATACTGTAACTTTCCCAACCAGAACCAGGGTAGTTCGCAAAATCATCATTTGCCCAATTTTGACTTCCAAACACTCTGAATGCTCTTGGTGTATCTAAAGAAAAATTGAAATTATTGTTCGTATCGAACATAATCCCATGGATTTCCCCTGGGCCATCTACCCTTATTTGAAAAGAAACAATGGTCTCAGGTGTTACGGTATAATTGACTTCTATTTTTTTCCAAGCATTGCCTAGCAATTGTAGGGTACGATTGTTACCAGATAACTGTCCGGTTCCAAAGTCTTGGGTGGCGTAACCAGTAAACCCACTTAAATCAATTCCATTTTGAGCCTGCAATGGCGCATAAAAAAGGAGGTAACAAAATGCAAAAAAAATCAGTAAACGCATTGCAAACAATTTGTTTTCAAGGTATATTTAGAATGAGGGTGAGACAAAAAATTGTTGTTAAATAAAAAGATTTATAGGTAAACCTTTGTTCAGTAGGTATAACATTATAAATTCAAAGGACTTTATTCGAAGTTCCGATAAGATAAATTAGGTGTTTTGGATATCTTCGGACGATTGCATAAAAACTTACAATCCCAATCGCTTCATAAAACTCTCTTTATAACTTTCTCCAATGGGAATTCGCATATCATCTATAATGATTTTATTCCGTTGGATGGATAAAATTCTGGTGATGTTGACCACAAAAGATTTATGGACTCGTATGAACTGGTCCGGATTTAATTTCAGCAAAATATCTTTAAAATTCATCAAGGTCAAGATGGGTTTTGGGTCAAGCGTATGGATTTTCAAATAATCTTTCAACCCTTGGATGTACTTGATTTCATCCATATTGATTTTGACACTTTCATAATCCGATTTCACGAACAAAAATTGATTGGCCGAGGTTGCTCCAGAAGAAGGACTAAGATTCGTATTACTGCCAGAAGCCAGATTATTGAGTTCCAACAATTTTTTGACTCGATTGATAGCCTTTATGAAACGCACAAAGGGAATGGGTTTTACCAAATAATCGACCGCATTTAGGTCGAAACCTTGAATAGCGTACTGCGGATAGGCAGTAGTGAAGACGAAATGTGGTTTTTTGTCAATTGATGCGATAAAATCAATACCATTGATTTGGGGCATTTCAATATCCAAAAAGACCAAGTCGATTTTTTCTTTGGAAAACATTTCGATGGCTTCAAAAGGATTGGTAAAGGTGCCAGCAATCTCGATTCCTCCCAAATCTTCGCAATATGACCGTAAAATGCCAATTGCCAGAGGCTCATCGTCAATAATGATACATCTTAACATGACAGTTGTACTTCTAGGTTCACTAAATACTTTCCATCCGTTTTGGAAATGCGCAAGGCATGTTCATTGGGATAGAGCATTTGCAAACGGTGTTTTATGTTTTCAAGGCCAATGCCTGAGTTCTCCAAATCTCTTCGATACGGACCAATGGTATTGCATACTTCAAAAAACAAGGTGTCCGAAACAACTTTCATTTCAATGTCCACATGGGTATTGCCTTTAAAATCGGTTCCATATTTAAACGCATTTTCCACAAAGGGAATAAGCAACAAAGGCGCAATGAGTTTGTTTTCATAATCCCCGCTAATTCGCGTCTTTACATTTTCACTACTGGTCAAGCGAAGAATTTGAAGTTGTACAAAGTTTTGGATGTACTCAATTTCCTTGGTTAACGGAACCAATTCTTTTTTGGCTTCGTATAACATGTAGCGCATCAATTCAGAAAGGGTGATAACCGCATGGGGCGCCTCAGAAGATTTATTCCGGACTAAGCTATAAATGCTGTTAAGGGAATTGAATAAAAAATGCGGATTCAGTTGTGCTCGTAAAAACTGGAGCTCCGTTTCTTTACGGTTTACTTCTTTGATTTGACTCAACTTTTCCCTCCTGTAAAAATCTTTGGTCAGTCCCATAACTCCTCCTAATAAGTAAAAGGATAATGTCACAATGCTGGTTACAGCTTCGGAAAGATGTTTCAGTGATATTTTGTCCACACTACCCACAAATTGCTGCAACCTGTTCAAAGGGAATTCAAGAAAAAACGAGTTTAGAATGAGGTTAAAAACAATAAGTGTTAAAATGGAAACCAATATGTACTGCCATAATTTCTTCTTAAGCAGAATCTTAGGTACGAAAACCAAGTAGTTGAGGTACGTGAGGCAAGGGGTGAGTAAAACACGAGGAAGAAAGCCTACTTGTATGGTTCCAAATTGGGCAAAAGTGACCGCCATTGGAAATGATATCAAGCAAAACCAAATAATGATATGAACATAAACCTCCTTTATCCGCAACATATCTAGTTCAAAATTACAATCAAAGTTTGGAATCTTCTTGCTGGGATACTTCCATAACGTAGTCCAATTCAGATTTAGTAAGTACCGGAAGTTGTTCATTTCTAATTTTTTGTAATACCAGAGCACCCAGCGCTTCGGCCGTCTTTTTGTTGGGAATGGGTTGCTTTCCATTCACAATGGGCATTATTTTTTGGCGGACCAAAATATTTTTCCGCGCATAAATGGAATACATCCATCCCTCATTTTCCGGATTTCTTTCCACTACAAGCCGTAACCCATCCTTTTTAGGGGAAGCTTCCTTTTTTTCATACACCATAAAAGCGAAAACCCCAACGGCGATGAGCATGCCTAGCACCAAAATCAAGCCTGAACTCATCGCCTTGGACTTTTTCTTGTTTTCAACGGTATGGGTATTAGTCGTCTTCATCTTCCTCTTCCAAAGGAAAGAACTCACGGTTGTCGTCTAGGTAAAGACTACCGCTTCTGCCTAAGGCCAAAAACGCTCTAGTACCATCATAAAAACCGATGCCGCCTTCCCGAGCGACCCCTTCGTAAGCTGTTTTTTCTTCCCAAAGGTCTGTCGAAGGATTGTATTCCCAAACAGAACTCAATGCTCCCGTACCTCGATTACCTGTGGCGATATAACCCTTTCCGCCCATAGTAAAACCTACGGCGTTGCTTCTAATGATGGTGTAATCGTCGTCATCGTCAATATCCAAAAGGGCTGTCCACGTATCTGAATCCATATCAAATGCCCAGAAATCCGTTTGGTTTTGTCCGTTAGACACTCCAGTACCCAAATAGACCGTATTGCCAATGCTGAAGGTCGTGGCGTCACGTCGTTTTGTTCCGCCAAAACCAACTAATTCGGTCCAGTCATCGGCAACAGGGTCGTATTTCCAAAAGTCTTTTCTATCGTTGTCTCCATCAAAACCAGTACCCACGTAGCCGGAGCTCTGCGAACCAAAGCCTACAGCACCACGTCTCGGGTTCCCCGCAAAGTCAGCGATTTGAACCCAAGTATTGGAACTCGGATTATACTTGTAGAAATCAACAAGCTCATTGTCACCATCAAACCCCAGTCCTACATAACCTTCGTCACCGATGGTAAAAGCGGTGGCTGAACTTCTCGGAATTCCCGGAAAGGAAGCGGCTTGTGACCAAAAATTCCCATCCATGTCATATACCCAAAAATCACTTAAGTAGTCATCTCCGTCATATCCTGTACCCATATACCCATTGCTTCCAAGGCTGAAGGCGGCCGCGCTACTTCGTGGCGTTCCATCCAAAACGGAACGGTCTACCCAATTTCCGAGTTCTTCATCCCCATCATCATCCGAACAAGAGGTGCTAATCATTAAAAGCGCCACCATGAGGCTCCATAGGATGTTTGCATTGTTGCGTTTCGTTGTTAAATCCATACTATCTATTTAAAATTGTATTGTATCCCAATTGAAAAGTAAAGGGAGCTGTCGCTACCAAAATCATATAAAGTCGTTTCGTCTGCATCGATAATCTCAAACTCATCTACCAACTGATAACCGCCACTCAAGGTGGTGGTGAAATTCGGTTGCAAACGATATTTGTATTCCAATCCGAATTCTTTTCCGTTTAGCAGTAAAAAGGATGGAGTTTCAACAGTTTGCCCATTTTGAAACCAAGGACTGGAAATATGACTATAACTGCCATCAAAAGCGCCGCGAAGGGTCATACTGTTCCTTTCGTTCCATGCGAGTCCAAACAAGCTTTCAGGAAATCCTACGGTGACAAACCAGCCGTTTCCCCAGGTCATGGCAAATGATGCCGTAGGAAGTATTTCAGGTTCTCCAAAAAGTACGCTTCGGAAAACACCAACGGAAAGGGTTTGACTCTTGCCGCTTTGTCGCCAAGTCTTGGATAAAGTTGTTTCAAAAAGTCCATAAAAGTCATCTTCACTTAAGGCTTGCCCCCAGGTTGTAGAGAGTACAGGGTTTATTTTAACCTTTGCACTATAGGAAGAGTCTATTTTCCTTTCGTAGTTCAGTGCCAACCCCAGGGTATGAATGCGGTTGAGATTGGACAGAGAGTTAAAATCCAATCCGTCAAAAAAGGTGAATTCGCGATTTTGATAGGCCGCCTTTACCGCCAAGTTGTTTTTGCCTCTCCACAATTGCTGCCTAAAACTGGCATCAAGGTCCGATACGGTATTTCCGCCCAAGTCAGTAATCACCGAATAGTCCATACGGGCTATTTCGGTTTGTGCTTTTAGTGATGCTATGAAAAACAACAAGGACATGAGTGTAAAAATTCGATTCAAATTGACTTTTGAGCCAAAACTATCCTTGGCTTTCGCTAAGGGGAAAAAAAATATACCAGCGTGGGGGATGTACGGACCAAACCAAGATTTGTGTCTACGAAAACCCTGTTTCAACGAGACAGAGGGAATTCCATTCTTGGTAGAGGGAAATCACCGTTAGGTATAGTTTTCTATAGGGTTTGCGGCTGATTCGATTCTTTTGTCCTGGTTTCAAAACCCAAAAACAAGAATGAAAAAACTGTGCATTTCTTTAGGCTTGACTGCGTTGGTCGTAGCATGTGCTGTGGATACTTCTGAAATACCAACCCTCGAAGTAGGGCAGGAGTTCGTGGATTCCAACGTTCGGGTCGTAACTACGGATACGTTTACGGTCGCCGTAACCACTTTCAAATTTGATAGCATCGTAACCTCAGGTACGGACCGATTGTTGATTGGCCAGTACCCTGATGAATACTTCGGTCAAGTCAAGACGGCAACCTACATGGAACTAGCTCCGCTGACTTATTCCTTACCCTCTGATGCAGAACTGGATAGTGTAGGATTGGTTTTGGGCTACGACAATTACTTCTACAATGATACCACGCAACTTTCAGTACTTAACATTCATGAGCTTCGCGATGAACTTCGGGTAAGTGATAATGTGTTCTATAATACCAGCAGTATTGATTTTGAGCCTGTTCCGATATTTAGCTATTCGTTTTTTCCTGAACCTATTGATGAAGATTCTTTGTTCATTAAACTACCCATTGAATTCGGGACAGAGCTTTTCAATAGCATTCAAGAAAACACTATTAATTCTGTTGATGAACTGAGAGAGTCCTTTAAAGGGCTGACCATTCAACCTGGAGAAAGTGATGCTTCGAGTGTCATTGGCTTTTCGGCCAATCCGAGTCGTAGCTATCTCCGTTTTTTCTACAGTATTCCTGATGAATTCGATGATATTGAAGAGACCTATGATTTCGTGATTAGTTTGGTGGGTCTTCCCAAAGTTTTTAATGCTATTGAAAGTGATGTGACCGGATTGCCACTGGATACTTTAATTGATGAAGAAATCAATCTTCCCTCCAGTCAGTCCAACAATCGTGGTTATGTGCAATCCGGAGTTGGTTATGTCACTCGAATTCAATTCCCAACCATTAAACAACTTTTCGATATTCCTGGTCAGGGTACCATATTGAGCGCGATACTTCAATTGAAACCTTCTCCGGGTACCTATACAGACCTTACGCCAATTCGGGATTCTTTGATTATCAATTTAATTGACCAAAACAATCGAATCACGGAGCGTCTCTTTTTTGGAGGAGAACCTGTCTACGGCATTATCAACGAGCAACTGGAAGAATTTGATGAGCTGATTTATGAGATTCCTATCGGGGTTTATCTCGACCGCGAATTGAATGAAACCAATGAAATCGACGATGCCTTTGTGGTGTTTCCCCCAGAATTCGGACGTAGCGTAGACCGTATCCTTTTGGAAGGAGAGGATAGCGAAGACTTTCGGGCAAAATTGATATTGACCTATGCCATTTATGATGATGACAATGAATAAGCAAATCTCACTTTTCATAGGAATTATGGGTCTACTATCCCTTACCAGCGGCATAGCGCAGACCAACCGTTTGACGGGTTCGCCTTATTCTTTGTTTGGTTTGGGTATTGAAACTGGGTCCAATGTTGGAAAAAATGCCTCATTGGGAAGGGCTGGATATGCACTTTACGGACAAGATTTCATCAATCTGGAAAACCCTGCATCTTTTGGAACCCAAAGCAAAAACCGCTTCATATTCGATATAGGATTTTTGGGAGAGTTGAGCAGTCTTGAAAATGCCAACACAGAAGAGAATCGTTTGGCCAGTAACTTTTCCAGTCTGGCATTTTTGGCTAGCGTAGATGAACATTCCTCTTTCGGACTCTCCCTAAGTCCTTATTCTGATGTGGGGTATTCGCTCGTGGGTATTGAGAGTAATGTAGAAGGGTCGTTTGACCAATTTGTCAGCAATATTTTTGGAACAGGCGCCCTGAACGGTTTGACTTTAAGTTACGGTCGCAGTTTTTGGAATCGCATCCGCTTGGGCGCTAAAGTCACCTATTTGTTCGGAAGCATCGAAGAAACGGAAGCTGTTTTTGCTGGAATCAGTGGCCTTACGGTAGTAGAAGAAAGTAGTTACAAAGGATTGCAGTTAGGGCTGGGGCTACAAACCGATATCGCCTCTTACCTGTCCTATGGGTTTACCGTAAACTTCCCAACCGAACTCTCCGGAAACCAAGACCGTATCGTTCAAAAAACATTGGATTTGGTGCAAAGTCCTGTTGAATCTGAAACGGATATTGATTTAGACCCTTTCGATTTGCCCTTTGAAATCAACAACGGCATTTTGGTCAAACCTTGGCAACAGTTATCCCTTAATCTAGATTACAGCTTAAAGTTCTGGGAGGCTACCGGGCAAACTGATAACGTCGGGGATTTTATCAATCAAAGTGTCTTTTCTGGAGGAGCTGAATTTATGGCCAACCCAGAAGGATTCAAATACTTTCAAAGAGTACAGCTTCGGGCTGGGATGTTTTACGACACGGGGTATTTGTCTATCCGCGGGGAAGATATTTCCAGCACCGGATTCTCTTTTGGAATAGGATTTCCGTTGAGCAGAAGAACAGGTTCCAGAATCAATCTCTCTTATACAAATATCGCACGAGGCAGTACCAATGGAATTTTGGTTGATGAAAACATCAACTCTGTAAACCTCAATATCACCCTTAAGGATATCTGGTTCCTAAAGCGAAAAATAGACTAAAAAGTATAGACGAACCATGAAAATGTATGGACAAACCAAAGATTTAGGAACATCGGCAATTTGCTTGAATTGGTCTTTGATTCAAGGGGTTAGGTATATTTTGTTCGGTAACAAGTTTCTCTTCAAACTAGCTTCGTTTTTGAAATTTAAAAACATGAAATACTGTACACTTCTTTTGTCTTTTTTGCTGGCCCATTCCCTTTCAGGACAAATGGCTATGCTGATGGGTAACCCAAGAGATGTAGAACCCCTATCCGTGGATTACGGCGTGATACCTGACCTTGGCGGAACGGAAATAGCCAGGTACCAAATTGGTGCCATGTTTGGTAAAAAACTCGGCAAGGGTCACCTGGGAATTGGCGTAGGATATCAATACTTGGATTTCACTTTCGATGAAACCACAAACCTGCTGGATGTATCGAGCTATGCGCAAATGCACATCATCGGAACCAATGTCTCCTATTTAAGACCCTTGAAAAACAATTGGGGACTGATCGTCATGGGAGGTGCTTCAATCATGTCCAACTTAGACGATGGAATCACAGGCGAAGACTTCGTTTTTAATACCCTTATCGGTGCCAATAAACAATGGGGTGACCATAATAAAGGTTCCAGTCTGTTATTTGGACTCTTGTACGGTACCCAGTTTGGGGAACCCACAATCCTTCCCGTTGTAGCTTTTCGACAACAATTGAACGAACGCTGGAGCTACTCTTTGGGACTGCCTATCACTGGAATCAACTTTCAGTTTCACCCCAAACACCGCCTTTCGGCATTGGCATCACCCCAAGGAATATTTGGAAACAACTCCAGTGAAGTAGCGGTAGATGGAAATCGTATTCTGAAGGATACCAAACTCCAATTCAATGGAATCAACACCCGTTTGGCATACCGGTATCACTTTGCAAAACATCTAGCATTCCTTACCGAGGTAGGGTTTGTGCCCGGCGCAACGCTAAAAATCTTGGATAACGACAATGAAGAAATATATGATTTTGACCCCGGTAGTGGAGCCTATTTCAATTTGGGTCTCCGCTTCGTATTGAACCCTCAAAATCCAAAACAAAAATCACAAAAACCCGATTGATATGAGAAGTAAAATGCTATTGACCTTAAGCTTATTTGCCTTGGCCACCAGTATGGGCTTTGCACAGAAAATGGACCCTGATAAAATGGCTAAATACCAAACCGATTTAATGGTGAAGGAGCTTGATTTGAGCGAGGTGCAAGAAGAAAAGGTAACCAAGTTGAATGAAAAATACTCGGTTAAAATGGCCGATTTGATGAATCGTGAAGGTTCGATGCTCGGTAAGATGGGAGAGATGAAAAGCATCAAAAAAGAGAAAAATGCCGAGTTGGAAAAAGTGCTTTCCAAAGAGCAAATGAAAAAGTTTGAGAAAGAACTTGAACCTGAGATTCGCAAGACGATGCGAAAAAAAATGAGTTAGCATGAAAAAAGTCCTTCGGATTGTTTTGGGGATAGCCATTGTACTGGTGGGTGTCGTCTTATTTACGGTGATGGCGCGGCAAAGACCGCCTATTGTAACAACGGAAGAAACAGAGATACCCTTAGTTTCGACCAGCTTGGTATCCCCAAGCAATCTACCGTATGTGATTGAGGTCACAGGAATGCTCAGCGCAAAAAGAAAGATTGAGGTATATAGCGAAGTTCAGGGCGTTTTGCAATACGCCAATATTCCTTTCAAAGTAGGGAATGGTTTTGGTAAAGGACAAGCTTTGCTTCGCATCAACAGCAACGAATACGGTGCGCAGGTACAATCCAATAAGAGTGAGTTGGTCAATCGCATTGCGGCCATGCTTCCCGATATGGAAATTGAGTACCCAGAAGCATCCAAACGTTGGGAAGCTTATTTGAACGATTTTGACATGCAGAAACCACTAGCTGCATTGCCTGAACCTTTGTCCAATGCAGAGAAGCTCTTTGTTACGGGCCGGAATATCTATCAACAGTACTACAATGTAAAAAATCAGATGGAACGTCTTGCCAAGTATACCATTCGTGCACCATTCACTGGGGTACTTACCGAGGCGAATGCCAACGCAGGCACATTGGTGAGGAGTGGACAGAAGCTTGGAGAGTTCATTGACCCATCGCAGTATGAAATTTCATTGGCCATTCCCGCGCAAGCCAACTCTTTTGTAGCAGCAGGGAAAACCGTAATGCTTCAAACCTTGGACGGTAAATCAACTTATGAAGGAAAGGTAGCACGGACCAACGCAAAAATTGATGATGCAACGCAAACCATCTCGGTAATTGCAGAGGTTTCCCATCCAGACTTAAAAGCTGGACAATACCTCAAAGTATCCATTTCGGGTGAGCCGCTGGAGCAGGTAGTGCAAATTCCTTCCAACCTCATTGTGGAAAACAACATGGTCTATGTTGTGCAGGATAGCACCTTGACCTTAAAAGAAATCATTCCGGTAAACTATGTAGGAGACAGTGTTATGGTGAGAGGTTTTGAGCCAGAAACAGTCCTGGTCAACCAATTGCGCGCTAACGCCTATCCAGGTCAAAAGGTAACCTATTAAACGAACTGCTATGAAGAAGTTTTTAGGTTATTTCATCAAGTATCCAGTTGCGGTAAACATCTTTATCGCGGGTTTTCTCATTTTCGGATATTTGGGATACCGCCAGTTAAAGTCCTCAATCTTTCCCTTATCTGACCCGAGTATCATCAATATTTCGGTGTCTTTTCCCGGTGCGTCTCCTCAGGAAGTAGAGGAAGGCGTTGTGGAAAAAATCGAACGAAACCTTAAAGGTATCGAAGGGGTAGACCGGATTACCTCGGTTTCCAAAGAAAATGTAGGTACCGTAAATGTTGAAATCCTACTCGATTTTGACATTAACCAGGTGCTAAATGAGGTCAAAAATGCAGTAGACAAAATCCCTTCATTTCCTTCGGGCTCTGAGCCTCCAGTAGTGGAAACCATTAAACCGAGTAGGGCGGCAGTAACCTTTGTGGTGACTGGAAAAGATATTCCGTTAAGTGTGCTGAAAAGCAAAGCCCAAGAAATTGAAGATGATTTGCTTCGCGTGGGTGGGATATCCCAAATTAGCCTACAAGGTTTTCCCGAAGAAGAAATTGAAATCGCCCTTACCGAAGAACGATTACAAAGTCTTGATTTGACCTTTGACCAGGTTGCCCTCGCCGTGGCCAATGCCAACATTTTGGTCACTGGGGGTTCAGTAAAAACCAACAGCGAAGAATATTTGATTCGTGCCGATAACAAATTCCGTTACGCTGAAATGCTTGGTGATATCGTAGTGCGGCAAGCCTCAGAAGGGGGAAAAGTGTTTTTACGGGACATCGCCACATTGCGAAACACTTTTGATGAAACTCCAAATAAAATTCGGTTTAATGGTCAAGAGGCGGTTGAAATTTCCATTTCCAATACAAACTCTGAAGATTTGATTGGTAGCGTAGAGAAAGTCAAGGAGTACATTGAAGTGTTCAATGCGGAGCATCAAAATCTTGAAATGGCGATTACCTCTGATTTCTCTGAAATCATTCAGGGTAGAATTGACCTGCTTCTCGAAAATGCCATTGTCGGAATGATATTGGTATTGCTGTTGCTCTCTTTCTTTTTAAGACCTGGCGTAGCGTTTTGGGTCGCTTTTGGTTTGCCCATTTCATTCTTCGGAATGTTCATCTTGTTACCACACTATGGGGTTACGCTGAATATGCTTTCCCTTTTTGGGATGATATTGGTGATAGGAATTCTGGTGGATGACGGTATTGTAATTGCCGAGAACATTTATGCCCGAACTGAAAAAGGCGAATCTCCGATTAAAGCCGCGGTGTATGGCACAATGGATGTTATTGTGCCTATTTTGTCGGCTATTTTGACAACGATTTTGGCCTTTTCCATATTCTTCTTTTTGGATGGTCAAATCGGTTCCATTTTTGGGGATATCGCCGTGGTAGTGACCTTGACATTGCTGGTTTCATTGATTGAAGCCCTGTTGATTCTACCAGCGCATCTGGCACACTCCAAAGACTTACAAGGGAAAACCAAACCCAACAAATTCAATCAATGGGGTGACCAGGTAATTACATTTCTTCGCGAAAAAATGTATGCACCCGCCTTGCGCTTTACTCTTAAGAACAAGTTCGTCTCTTTTTGCATCTTATTGTTTTGCTTCATACTCACTTTGGGCGGATTTGCTTCAGGTATTATTAAGCTGACGTTTTTTCCCAACAATGCGAGTGACCAAATCATCATTGCAATGGATACCCCTCAAGGTACCAGAGAACAGGTGACGGATTCATTGAGTGCTTGGGTTGAAAACAAAATATGGGATATAGACCAGAAACTTGGTGAGAACGAATTGGGAGAACCTCATGTGGTTTCAACGGTTCGCCAATTAGGGCCTGGGAGTGCTGCTTCACAACTCACGGTAAATCTATCTCCCAGTGAAACACGAGCGATAAGCTCTCGAGAAATTGCTAGTCAGATTCGGGAAGCGGTAGGAGAAATCCCTGGCATTGAGAAGTTGAGTTTTGACTCGGGTGCCAACGTGGGTGGAAAACCAGTTTCGGTCTCGTTACAGGGAAAAAATATTAGTCATTTAAATGAGGCAAAGGAAATTGTTTACGACGAATTGGGGAAAAACCCTGATGTTAAAGATATTATCGATACAAGTCCGAAAGGCGGAAAAGAAATCAAATTACAGTTGAAACCCAACGCTTCTTTACTGGGACTGACCTTAAATGATGTAATGCTTCAAGTGCGTAGCGCTTTCTTTGGAAAAGAAGTTCAGCGCTTGCAACGGGGTCAAGATGAAATCAAAGTTTGGGTTCGCTACGATGCAGAAAACCGTTCCAGTATTCAAGATTTGGAAAACATCAAAATCGTAGGTCCCAATGGTAGAATTCCGCTTTCGGAAGTAGTGAGCTATTCCATCGAAAGAGGTGATGTCGCTATCAACCATTTGGATGGGGTAAGAGAGGTTACGGTGGAGGCAGATTTAGCAAACCCTAAGGCAAGTGCGACCGAAATCATGAGGGATTTGACCTCGAGAGTTGCGGATATCGTCCATAAGCAGTATCCCGATGTAAATATTAGCGTGGAGGGGCAGAATCGTGAAGTGAACCGTATCGCTACCTCCGCAATGAACGTGCTTCCTGCGGCTATCTTTTTAATTTATGTGACCATTGTTTTTGCATTTCGTTCCTATGGTCAACCCTTGGTGCTTTTGGCGATTATTCCTTTTTGCATCATAGGGGTAGCCTGGGGGCATTGGTTGCATGGTTTTCCCATGAGTATCGTATCCTACCTCGGGATTATTGGTCTTTTGGGTATCGTTGTTAATGACGGACTGGTATTTACCGGCCGCTTCAATACCTTTTTAAAGGAGGGGCTTCCTTTTGACGAAGCGCTGTTTGAGACGGGGCGGGCACGTTTCCGAGCAATTTTCCTTACTTCAATCACCACAATTGCCGGTCTCGCCCCGTTACTTTTTGAGCGTAGTCTCCAAGCCCAGTTTTTGATTCCCATGGCCATCTCAATTAGCTATGGCGTAGCGATTGCTACTTTTTTGACTCTTTTTCTGCTTCCGATTTTTCTTTCGGTCACCAATCGATTGAAGGTTTGGGCGAAACATATTCGAACTGGAAAAAAGCCAACACGAGAAGAAGTAGAACGTGCTGTTAAAGAATTAAATGTTGATCATGTTGAATTTTAGATTTTTTGTCCTGGCGTTTTTGGCTCTGACCGCAATTTCAGGTCAGGAAGTCCTCACTACTGAAAAAGCGGTGGCCGTTGCTTTGCAAAACAATTATGATTTGCGCTTGGCCAAAAACAATACTGAAATCGCCAGTTTGCAAGCAGGTCTTTTGAATAGTGGTTATCTGCCAACAGTTAGTGCCACGGGTGGTATTAATTATTCAGATGAAACCCAAAGTGTTCTTTTTTTGGATGAAACATTCACCTCGGTTGACGGCGCCATCACCGAATCGTACAATGCTTCAGTGACCGCGGAATATGTCATTTTTGATGGTTTGGTGCGTCGGTTTACCCAAAAATCGAATGAACAAAACCTCAATTTGCAAGAAACCAAAGAAAAACAGCAAATTGAAAACACGGTAATTTCGGTTTACGAAGCCTTTTTCAATGCGGCTTATCAAAAACATTTGTTGGACAACCTTCAACTTAATCTTGAAAATTCAAAAGATAGATTGGACCGGTCCCAACGAAAACTCAAGTACGGACAAGGCACCAAACTTGAAGAATTGAATGCACAGGTTGATTTGAATAACGATAGTATTGCGTTGGTAGATGCGAAGCGAAGTTTGAACAACCTCAAACGGAATCTCAATGTACAGTTGGGAAGGGAAGTAGTCACGGATTTTGCCATAGATACCACTGTGGTCTTTCGACCCGCTTTGGAAAAAGAAACGATGGTAGAAAAGGCAGGTCAGAACAATATTCAGGTGCGTTTGGCAAAAGAAGATGTACTGCTAAGCGAATTGGATATTAAAGTAAACAAAGCACAGTTCCTTCCAAAAATTAGCGGTTCGGCCTCGTATCGTTGGAATGAAAGCAAAAACCCACCTACCTCTTTCGCATTGGAAAATGAGGCGTATGGGGTAAACTTAGGACTCAGTTTGCGATGGAATCTGTTTGACGGAGGCAATGCGACCCGGGTGAAAACTGCTAAAATCCAAAAGCTGAACCGAGAAATTGAGCTTACTAGGGTAAAAGAACAAGTCATGGCCGATGTGTTGAATGCCTATGAGAATTATGATATCGCATGGTTCACTTTAAGAACCGAACAAAAAAACGTAACAACGAACGAATTGAACTTTAATCGGTCAGAGCGTCAATATGGACTGGGGCAAATTACAGCGATAGAATACCGCCAAGCGCAAATCAACTTGTTGAATGCCAGAAACAACCTAGCGCGCTCGAAATACGATTTAAAAATAGCTGAACTGAATCTTTTGCAATTGGGAGGAATACTCTTGGAATAAAGTAAAGGACAGCGGAGATTATTTAGTGCTAATTCAAATAATACTTCTCGAAAAAAACAAAACCTAGTAGGTCAAAATTTTTTGAAGTAAACTCCTTACTGTCCTTTAAGCCATTCGTATGAAAAAAATGCTACTAACACTTCTAGCGCAGTGCACTCAAAAATAGGGTTGGTCTTCTGTGAAGTTGGAGTGAAGTTGATGAACAGGTCTTTTCAACTAACGGATACCAAGATTCATTTTACGTAGGTTAATTTTCCATTACTTCTGACGGACAGTTTTGTCTGCCTCAAGGTATTTTCATTCCTTTCAGGGCTAAAACCAATGCTATGACCATTTTTGTGGATATGGACGAAGTTATCGCCAACACCTATCAAGCCCATATTGACTTATACAATCAGGAACACAACGGAAACTTAAGCGCTTCAGACTGTTTCGGAAAAGAAGTATGGCAATGCGTCCCTTTGGAGCATCAAGATGGAGTAAAAAAACACGCTTACCGTTTGGGTTTTTTCAAAGATTTGGAAGTGATTCCCGGTAGTCAAAAGGTTTTAGAGGAATTGTCGGCAAAACATCAGGTATATATTGCTTCTGCGGCCATGCAGTTTCCCAATTCCTTAAAGGAAAAGTCCGACTGGTTAGACGAGCACTTTCCTTTCATACTTTGGCAGAATCGCATACTCTGTGGTCATAAACACATCCTCAAGGGAGATGTGCTGATAGATGACAGGCCGTACAATCTTAAAAATTTCGATGGGCGCCCCATTCTTTTCAGTTCGCCTCATAACCTTGAACAAGATGATTTGGAGCGAGCGGATTCTTGGGAAGACATCGCAACAAAACTTTTGTAACTTGGAGTATGTTTACACCTACCCCTAAAAATCTTTTCTGCTACGTCCTACTGCTTTTGCAAATAACCGGTTGTTCTTCGCAATCAAAGCTCATTTCAGATAGCATGCTTGCCGTCACTGAAGAGAAGCTGGACTACTTTCTGTATTATCCCGAAGGCTATGAAGACAACAACGATGAAACTTTTGGTCTGTTGTTGTTCTTGCATGGCGGGGGTGAAGCCGGAGGCGGTTTGGATGATTTGGCGAAAAACGGACCTCCTAAAATGCTTGTTGATGGTACGCAATTTCCATTTTTGGTTTTAGTGCCGCAAAATCCACATAAAAAAATGTGGTGGAACACCCATGCGGTGATGGAGTTGTTGGATAAGGTTGTTGCCGAAAGCAAAGTGGATGAAAATCGAATTTACTTGAGTGGATTGAGCAGAGGAGGTGGCGCAGCATGGGAGTTGGTCACGCAATACCCCAAAAAGTTCGCGGCCTTGGCGGTAGTTTGTGGAATGACGCCCTTACCGTATGCCCACTGGGTGGACAAAAAACTTCCCATATGGGTTTTTCATGGAGCCAAAGATGAGATAATTCCAGTGTCAGAATCCGATGAGATGGTTAAAACCTTGAGGGATTCAGGATACACCATAAAATACACACGTTATGATAACTTGGGACACAATGTTTGGGACAAAGCGTATCAAAATCCAGAACTCTATGATTGGCTGGCAGCCCAAAGTCGTTAGTTTATTTCTTTTATCGGCTTTAAGCTTTGTTAGTTGTAAAAAAGCGGATAAAAAGATAGAAGCATCACCAAAGGAAATGGTTGAGGTTCTTGATGAACCCGAAGTGAAAGACTCCGTTGAAGTGGAAGCGGTTCCAATTCCTTTAAAGGAGTTTGGGGATATTGCGGACACCGTCTTCGTACGCTTGGCGGATTACAGCCATGATTTTGTTTATGACATGCGGTATGCAACCACAAACAACTTTTTAAAAGAAAAGGTATATGATTGTGCGGAATGTTATGTGCGAACCAAGACTGCAAAAGCGTTGATTGCGGTAAACCAAGAATTCATGAAGCAGGGGGTTCGCATCAAATTCTTTGATTGCTATCGTCCGAATTCGGTGCAACATAAAATGTGGAAGATTTTGCCCAACCCGCAGTATGTGGCGAATCCTGTAAAAGGGTCCATTCATAACAAAGGTGGCGCTGTAGATATCACTTTAGTGGATAGCACCGGCACAGAACTTGACATGGGCACTGAGTTTGATTTTTTTGGTAAAAAAGCCCACCATGATTTTATGGATTTACCTGAGACCATTTTAGCAAACCGAAAATTATTAAAAGAAACGATGGAAGCCAATGGCTTTTGGGGCATACGCACTGAATGGTGGCATTACAATTTGTCCGCAGGTTCCAATGATAAGGTAGCGGACTTCACATGGGATTGTCCAGTTGAAACCAAATAGAGGGTCAAATTCGTTCGCAAATAAGCAGGGTCAATTCCTCATGCATCGTTTTGATGAAGAACAGATAAGTGTCTCCACCATCCAAAATTCCCAAACGTTTTCGAATTTGTGCAACCGTCCAAGGAAAATTCTTGGCAATTACATTGGCTTGCGTTTTCACCAGCTTTTTTTTGAGCACTTTGGGTTTAAAAGGCTCGTGTGATAGAATGGAAAACCTACGCCCAGGAAAAGCAATGCGTTCCGCAGCTGAATACAAATGGGTATGCTCGTGAAGTTTTTTTAAGCCGAAGGCATTTCCGATTACTTTAAAAGCTCCTGACTTCAAAATGGCCCGATTGGGTTCGTACAGGTACGTTTCGGGAAGTCCAAATTGCGAAATGGAATTCGTTTCTTCTATTAAAGTGAAATCAAAGGTTTCGTTTTGGGTTTGACCCAAGTTTATGGTTTTGAAGTTGACGGTTCCCTCATATCCTTTTTGAAGAAGATAAAGCACTTCCTTCACCTCATTGCGCACCGCAACAATATGAATTTCCTTTAAGTGGATTAGGTCGATTTTCGCCTTGGTGATATCCAATAATGGAGCAGCTTTTATGAGGATATTTTCAGTCCTTTCGAAAAGAAGAGGAAGTATCTCAAGCACATTGGGTTCGCAATCTTGAAATAAAAATACTTTCCCAACATGGTCTTTTCGTCTGGCTGGGTCAAGGTAAATCCAGTCCCAATCTTGGGTCGAATTCTTCAAAACCACCACTGCATCTTCTGCATGAAAAACTGCCTCACCACCATTCAAAATAGAATGATTGTGTTGGGCGATTGCACTTAATTCTGGGTTCTTTTCGCAGTGATGGACCACCTTGAATCTCGAGGAAAAAAAGTACGTATCAACGCCAAAGCCACCGGTCATGTCCAGCATCATTTTTCCCGCGACTAAACTTGCTTTGTACCCCGCGGTTTTTTCCGAACTGGTTTGCTCTATCGATAGCTTTTCAGGATAGTAAATTGGGGAGGCATTAAACCAAGTTGGTAGCTTATGCTCGCTTTTTTTCTTGGCTTCAATTTGAGCTGCGAGCTCCTTTTGCGAAATAGTTGAAAATTGCTGGTTTTGGGTAATAACTGACACGATGTCAGTATTCAAATTTTTCTGTATAAAATTCTGTGCACCAGTATTTAAAATATCTTTATTCAAATAAAAACTATAAGTTTTTGGTAAGCTTTTTTACGAAAGGATTTTGAGCTAAAAAGGCCTTTAAAATCACTTTTATGGCGGTATATCCGGGTACGGCAACCACCATTCCTACCACACCAAACAGCAATCCTGCAATGATGATGACTAGAAAAATTTCCAGCGGATGCGACTTTACACTCGTGGAAAAAATGAAGGGTTGCGAAAAGAAATTATCCACCAATTGCCCGATGACAACTCCTATCAAAACATATAGTGCTTTGGGCAAAATCACAGTGCTAAAATCGTATCCTAAAAAGCTGGTCATGGTCAGGGTAATCATGATGGCTCCTCCAGCCAAAGGACCGATGTACGGAATGATGTTAAACAGGGCACACAAAAAGGCAATCACGATGGCATTTTCGACACCGACTATAAAGAGGGTGACCATGTAAATGATGAAGAGTATTAAAAGTTGTAATAAGATGCCAGCAAAATATCGCGATAACAATCCTTTTATTTTTTCGATGGAATCAACCATGTTCCCTTCCTTGTTGTCAGGAACAAAAATGAGCAACCCATTTTGAAGCAATCGACTATCCTTTAAAAAGAAAAATGAGATGAAAAGCACGGAAAATAATCCAATACTAAAGTTGCTTAAAACATTCACAAAGGCATTCAAAAAATTGGGAATAAAGCCTAAGTCTAGTCAGGACTAGACTTAG
>JBCBPD010000015.1:0-52321 GCA_039820925.1 Bacteroidota bacterium
AATTGTAAGAAAGCATTCATTATCAGCTCTTAATTTTCAAAAAGGCACTTGCTCTTATTTCTTAACCCTGATCAATTTATGACTCATGACATGAAGGTAGTTTAGCCTCATTAACTAAAACAAAGTATTATGAAAAAAGAAATTCTTTTTGCCTTCAGTTTACTAATCTCTGCCCTAACTATGGCCCAGCAATCAGATGTTAGTTCCAAAACCTTACGGTACAGTAACAAGTTTACGATTGGAACTGATTTAGCCCAACCTTTTATTTTAGGGGGGCTTAACCTTAACGGCACCTACACCACTAACAGGTGGATTTTTGATTATTCGCATGGAATAGGACTTGAAATACCGGATTTCATCAAAACCGATGAGCAGGAAAACCTAAATGCTCATATTGAGATACCATGGACCACCGGTCCAGGAGTTGGGTATCGTTGGACCGACAACTTGGATACTAGAATAGACTTCAAAGCACATAGGACAGAGGTTAATTTGTTAAATGGTCAACAGGAATTGGAATATACTCAATTCACCATGGGTCCAGGAGTGTACTATCGTTTTTATTTAGGGACAAATACTGGTTTTGGGCTTGAAGCATCAGCAAGATATTGGTTTGATCTTGGAAACACCCAGGACGGATTAAATGGTGATGATTTTCAATTCAGCGATAACAATGATGTAACACAGAGTTTTGATACTAATATCAATAGTGGAGTCGGAGTAAACGTAGCTTTGATATATACTTTTGGAAGAAATAAACAGAGATAAGGACCTTATTGTTATTCATATTTTAGGGTGCCATGTCCGTTATGATATGGCGCCAATTTTTTTGAATCTGGTACTATCAATTTTAATCTACAAAATACCAAAAACCCTTAAAACGAAACTAACTACAACCAAAACGAAAAAACCGGCATAATTAAATAATTTTATTATTTCGATTAGACGAGGTATTTTGAAACTTTTCAACTTGTCTTTTTTAAAAAAAACTTTAAAAGAAATTATGAACGATTCTGCTAACTTAAAAATCGTTAAGACCAATCTTGGTCAAAAGGATGAATTATTAGCTCTATATAAGACCCTAGCTGGTATAAAAGATGGTCTAATTCGGCAAGCTGAGGAGATTAATTCTGCATATGTAGAGGGTTTTTTGAAACGGTCTTTAAGTAATGGATTGAGTTTGATTGCAGTTTATGGAAACTTTGTTGTTGGAGAGATTCACGCCTACACGCCCAGCCTCTTTGCCTTTCGCCATATTTTAACGGATTTGACCATTGTTGTGAATCCTGATTTCCAAGGAAAGGGTATAGGTCGTCGCCTTTTTAATCAATTTTTAAAGACCGTTAATACTGAGATGACCCATATTTCAAGAATCGAACTGTTTACCCGGGAAACTAACCTGAAAAACATACATTTTTATAAAAGTCTAGGATTCATTGACGAAGGCAGGCAACAAAACAAGATTTTGAAGAAAAATAATGAATACGAAACCCCTGTGCATATGGCCTGGCTGAAGTAAAAGTTAATTTCTGTGGTACTATTTTTTAGTTTTCTTTTGGATTGACTTTCTTCTTGATTGTAGAATGAGCACAGAAATCTATCTATTTTTCGACTTTTGCTCCGCTAGAAAACTCGTGATTTGACGTACTTTGTTGTCAAAATCACTGATTTTAAGGATAGCGTATATTAGACTTCTTTTCTTTCCATCTGTTAGACCTTCGTAAATTTTTTTACTGTCTTCATCTTGTGCCAGGTATGCGACCAACACTTCAGGAACCTCAACACCTAATTGGTCAGGGTCTTCCATGAATTCATAAGTTACCTCATCGCCAAGGCTTTTCCCTATTTTTTCTAAGTGCCTAGAAGCCACAATAACGAAAAAGTTGCCGTTGCCAAGGTGGTTTAACCCGCATCTGTAGCGTACTTCAGATTCTAAAGTACACACCAACCTTGTGGCTCTTTTTTTACGCAGTTGGTCTACTATAGAAGAAACAATCTCGAGATAGTAATATCCCCCCTTTCTTTTTTCGAGTTGTCTTAACCTTTGTTTCCCTTTAAATTCCTTAAATGGCATTGTTCTCAACGTATTTTTTTAACCCCGCTAGATCCTTCAAATGCATTTTATGGACCCACTTTAGAATACCCCCAAAGTAAGCGATTAAAAAATGTGGTTTTCGTAAAGTTTCGTTGAACCAGAGGTTCACCTCAGTAACATCCTCCGTGATTTCCTTTAAGATAAAATCTAAACGTACATCTTTTTCAAAAGGAGCAACAAAACTTTTTAGAAAAAAACCTATTTTTTCGTTTTCAACCAAAGTAGTCACTTCTTGATAGCCGAACTGTTTTTGTTTTTTGTCCATAAAAATGGTTTGGGCGCCAATCTGTCCATCAACATTCTTAACGGCACAAAGGGAGTTGGTTTCTTCAGGCCAAGCCGACCATCTCATGAGATGCTCCTGGAATCTAATGGCATCATAAACAACATCTACTGGAGCATTTACCTTTATTGATTCAATATATTGTACTTTGTCAGGTAATAAGATGATTAGCAAGGATATTAGGATTAAAAGGAAAATAAAAGCCGAAATAGTAATTGTAAGAATCATGTTTACCAAGTTTTGTTTTGCTAAAATTAGCGTTGGAATAAACACTATTTTTTGCCCTATGACAAATAATCAGTCTTTTTCAGCACGTATCCTACTCATGCTACTCTGAGTAATACCGATAAAACTTGAGATATACTTCAATGGAAACTTCAATAACCAGTTTTTTTCCCTTTCTACTCGATTATAACGCTCCTTGGCCGTATCACTTTGAAATGAAATAATGTTTTTGGACATGTTAGCAAAGGCCTCTTCAACGGTTCTTCTCAGCAGTGTGTTGTAAGCTGGCAATTCTTTTGTTAAACTATCACTCTTTACTTTTTGAATTGTGTAAACAAGGCATTTTTCTTCACACCTCATGGAAATAACGGATGGTGTTCTATTTAAATAACTGTTAAGTTCTGTAAAAACCTGGCCTTTAGTGCCTATCCAAACTGTATAATCCTTACCATCCTTCACATAGAAAAGACGAACTACACCGGAGACAATGAAAAAATATTGGTCACAATAATGTCCTTGTTTTAATAGGTATCCACCCTCATTTATTTCTCGAAGTGTAAAATTCGATATTATTTTTTTTGCCGTGCCTAAATCTGTATTACCAAGACGTTGTATTTCAGAGATTAGAGTTTTCATAGTGACAGAATTAAATATAAGGAATTCAGTCGAGACACCTGTGAATTATAGTCCTAGGATGAAACAGGATTTCAGTTTTTAAATCATACCTTTTGTGATTTGAAGGTTGTCTGAATTGCCAATCCGGTAACTGAGTTATTTTGTTTCAATATTTTTGAAGGAACGCCACTATATAAAATTTCCCCACCATTTTTTCCAGCCCCAGGTCCCATGTCAATTATCCAGTCGGAACCAAGAATCATTTTTAAATTATGCTCCACCGCAATAACACTTCCTCCATCATCAATTATGGATTCAATAATATCCAATAATCTTTGAACGTCTTGATCATGTAAGCCTCTAGACGGTTCGTCAAGCAAGAAAACCTTCGAGCCGTCGGTCATTTCAATGGCAAGTTTTAAACGTTGCCTTTCCCCGCCGGAAAGGGTGTTCAAAGGTTGCCCCATTCGAATATAACCTATTCCCACTAATTCCAAGTTCTTCCAAACTCCATCTGTTGGTAGTAACTCCTTAAAAAACTCCCTGCATTCCGAAATGGACATTTCAAGAACCTCTACAATGTTTTTACCCTTTACCTTATAATCTAAAATTTTTTTCGAAAATCGTTTTCCCTCACATTCCGTGCAGGGAATTGCTACTTCATTCATATAGGCAATATCAGAGGAAACGAAACCTAACCCTTTACAAGATTTACAAGCACCTTTGGAGTTGGAACTGAACATGCCGGGAGCCACTGTATTTTCTTTAGAAAACAATTTTCGAATACCTTCCATTAAACCACTGTAGGTGGCTGGGTTTGAACGAATTGATCCTTTAATTGTGGATTGATTTAAAACGACTGTTTCCGAAGTAATTGGAATAGATTCCATCAAGGAGCTCTTGCCAGCACCGGAGATTCCGGTGATGGCAACAAAAACCCCTAAAGGAATCTTGGCATGGATGTTTTTAAGATTATTCTTCTTTGAAGGACCTACCTGCATATATCCTATTGGTTTTTTCTGAACATCTTTAAATTGATGTTTAGAATTCAAGGCCATTGCCGTTGGGGTTCGTTTGGTCAAGAGCGAGGAGAGGTTACCTTTGAACTCCACATAGCCGCCATCAGAACCCGCTTTAGGACCTATTTCGATAATTAAATTGGCCGCTTGTAGAATCTCTTTATTATGTGATACCACTAAAATGGTGTTCCCGCAATCTCTTAACCTACGCAAATAACTAATAACTGAAGATACTTCCTTTGGATGCAAACCACTTGAAGGCTCATCGAAAATGTAGAGCATTCCTTCCAAAGTTGACTCCATGTGCCTTACAAGTTTAACGCGTTGGCATTCTCCCCCCGAAAGCGTCGATGTAGGTCGATTCAGCGACAAATGCCCTAACCCCAATTCTATCATGTCGGAAAGTATACCTGAAATGGACTTGATGATATTTTTGATACGATTATCATCAATTTGACCTATCCATTTTATCAGTTCATCGATAGGTATTGAGCAACAAGTTCCCAAATTTAACCCGTTGACCATACAAGATAATGCCTTTGCATTTAGACGACTTCCCTTACAAGAACTACATGTGCCTATTTTGGCCGACTTCCTTAATGCCCTTTGAACATGTGGTTTTAAGGTATCAATATCCTTTGAGAGATATAATCTCTTTATTTTTGCGGAAAGGCCCTCATAAGCTAAGTTGTAACTTCCTGTATTTACTTTTCCTCCCAAACCGTGCAATAGTTTATTCCACTCATGTTCGCTGTAAAGTTTTAGAGGCTTGTCATTGTCGAAAAAACCCGAATCTGCATAGACCTTCCAAAATAAAGACCCAACTTGAAAATTGGGGAAATTTATGGCACCCTCATTTAGGGAGAGCGAAGAATCCAGAATTTTTTCTGTTTCCAAAATGTTTCGTTTTCCCAAGCCCTGACAATCAGGACACATTCCGTCGGGATGGTTAAAGGAAAGTTCATTTATCGAGCTCACAGACGGGGTCCCAGCAACAAAAAAAACAGACTTTATTTTTGATAAGATATCGGTAACGGTCCCTAAGGTAGATCTAGGGTTGTTTCCCATCATTTCTTGGTCAATTGAAATGCTTGGGCTTAAGTGCCTTAAGCTATCAAATTTTGGACTAGGTCCTGTGTTCATTAAAGATTGGATAAAAGCTGGATAAGTCAAATTCATCTGTCTCTGAGATTCAGCTGCTATGGTATCAAATACCAAGGATGATTTACCTGAACCTGAGATTCCAGCGAATACAATCAACTTATTTTTGGGAATCTCTAAATCAATATTTTTCAAATTATTTTGCCTTCCTCCTTTTAATTCTATTGGGTGGGTCTGCATAGCTGCTTAGATAAGAATTAATAATTAGCCAAATTACCGTATAAACTGAAAGCCGAATTTGACCTATGGCAATTAATTTTAAGCTACTACTTCAGACCTTTGATTTCCAAAAGAACAGTGTACTAACAATAAAACCTATTTGTAATGGGAAGAACATATGCCTTAGGATTTTTACCAAAGGAATTACGAAAAGTAGTAGTAAGAACACCAAAGGTGGACATTTCAGATATTGCCGAAGCTAGGAAGGGAATCCTTAAAATGTATCGGTTCTTACCAAAACCGAATGAAGTTGGAGTAGAATGGGAAGACCTACATATAGAAGGACCTAAAATGAGAAAAGGAGTTATGGTAAGGATTTATCATCCTACTAAAAAGAAGAAGAATTTTATGAAAATCCCCTTTTTAAGTAAACCACTACCTGCCATGCTGTTTATGCATTGGGGAGGATTTGTATTAGGAGATTTAAGAACGGAACATGCCAGATGTCTGAGACTTTGTCGAGAGGTAGAAATGGTAATTGTATCTGTCGATTATAGATTGGCGCCCGAAAATCCTTATCCAGCAGGACTTGATGATTGCTATGCAGCGTTGAAATGGATGTACGAAAACTATTCCCACTTAAATATTGATAGAAATAAAATCGCCGTCGGTGGAACGAGTGCTGGTGGTGGATTAGCAGCAGGATTAGCAATTAGAGCTAGAGATAGAAAGGGGCCACCAATTTCTATGCAATATCTAGGTTTCCCTGTTCTTGACTGTAAGTCAAATACATATTCTGCAGTTACATATACGGATACTCCAAATTGGACCGCTGAAGCGAACAAACAGATGTGGGAATACTACCTTCCTCGTAATATCGTGGTTACTTCGGAGGCATCACCCTCAATAGAGACCAATCTTAAAGGGCTTCCTCGTACTTATATTTGGACTGCTGAGTTCGATCCTTTACGAGACGAAGCAATTTCATATGGCCATAAGTTATTACAAGCTGGAGTTCCAACTGAACTACACTCTTTCTCAGACGCTATCCATGGATTTGACAGTTCTCATATAAGAAAAGGGATAGTAGAAAGAGCACATAGAAACCAAGTTGAAATGCTGAAAGCCCATTTTGAATCTTGTCCCTAATTAAAGTGATTTAAAAAAGCTTTACCGAAAAAGTTCTATTCATAACAAAAAGGGGAACATCTCTTTTTAAGTTATGCTTTTTTACCCGAATTCGAATTCAAACGAAAGTTGATTTTCAAGAAATAGCTCTTTAATACCTTTAAGAATGGATTAAAGAATTCTTTTTTTAGAATGAAGTCTATAATGTGCACAACACAAAAAAGAAGTTTCAAAGCCGTACTACTTATTCATTTAAAGGAATAGTGTCTCTTTTCAAGTCAAACTTAGTAGTGCGCCCTATTCGATTTTTGCTTCACGCTTATCTATCGGAACACTACAAAAATCGGACAGGATCCATGCCCGCCCGTACCGAATGGCACGTTCGGGCGTGGCGCAAAGTTTTGAGGTAAGGATTTGGGACTTGCAGCGCGAAACCTCGTTTCGCTCGCTTATGTTGTGCATAAATCAAGAACCCAATTTGAATTTGGCTTTGACAACTTCCATATCTTCCATTAACTTTCTGTCGATAACTTTAGCATAAATCTGTGTTGTTTTCAAAGATGAATGCCCAAGCATCTTGCTGACCGATTCTATAGGAACCCCATTGGCCAAGGTAACGGTGGTCGCGAAGGTGTGCCTTGACAGATGAAAAGTGAGTTTCTTGTCGATATCGCAGACTTTTGCCACTTCTTTTAAGTAGAGATTCAGTTTTTGATTGCTTATTACTGGCAGTAGCTTGACAGAGGTACGATTGGAATTAATATTATATTTTCGAAGTATCATTTCCGCGGAATGTAAAAGTGGAACACTACTTTTCACATTTGTTTTGGAACGACGGATTTTTATCCATTTTTCCCCGTTCGTATCCAGTACGATATGGTCGTTGGACAGCTTCTCCACATCAATATAGGATAGCCCGGTAAAGCAGCAGAAAATAAAAATGTCCCTGACTTGTTCCAATCTTTGGTTTGGCATTTCGGTCTCCATGAGGGTTATGAGTTCTGTTTCATTGAGTATGTCCCTCTCTACTTTCTTCCATTTTGCCTTCCAATGATAGAAGGGGTCTTTACTTATCCAGTCATTGGCATAGCAGATGCGCATAATCTTTTTTAGATTCGTGATATATTTGGTGACGGTGTTCTGTCCACAGGATTTTAGGTGGGTCTTTAGGAAGTGTTCGAAACGTTTGATGAAGTTCAGGTCAATCTCCTTGACATTCATATCCTGATAACCGTATTCATTCATAATGAAGGACCTTAGATGTCTTACAGTCCTTAAATGCCTTTGGTAGGCACCGGAGGAGAACTCCCTACCCACTAGTTCGGAAATCTCTTTGTTATGGTCGTCATAGATATTAAAGAGAGTTTTGAGTCGTGTATTTTTACCCAGAAAAGTGTCTTTCAGCATTTGGGCGTCATATAGTCTACCGTCGGCGACATACTTTCCTTGTATCTTGAAAAGTCTAGCACGGACATCTTCCAGAAATCTGTTCAGTTCGCGACCGGAGGCCTTAGAGTTTTTGGCGCGTCCGGAACCTGTGTTCCAATCCTCTACTTTGACCTTGCGATGGACACTTGTTTCAGCCCGTTTTCCATTGACCGTGATACGCAGGTAGATGGTACATTTACCGTTTTTATCTGGATGGTTTTTCCTAATGTAGAACAAAATGGAGAAGGAATCGTTCATTTTCGTAAGCTTTTTAGTTATTTAATTTCAACCAACTTTTTGCTTAAAAAACTGAACCTCAATTTTTTAACATACCACCAACCCCGTTTTTGTGAATACTAAAAAGTACGCACCGAATTACTCACCGAACAGGGTGGTTTTATATGATATCAAACGATATTTGTTAAAATTAAAAAGTCCATAAATCATTGATTTACAGACTTTTTGAATTTACTTGATAAGTATAAGTGACCTCGGCAGGATTCAAACCTGCAACCTTCTGAGCCGTAATCAGATGCGCTATTCAGTTGCGCCACGAGGCCTTTTTAATGGGGTGCAAATATATTTCTTTTTAAATTTATCGCAAAACCTCTAAACCAAAAATAATGGATTTTACTCCCTATATCCGTGATATTGCTGACTTTCCAAAACCTGGGATTGTTTTTAAGGATATCACTCCTTTGTTGCAAGATACGCTGGCACTGACCAAAGCATGCGACACCTTGTGCGATTTTGTTGGCAACGCGCCGGTGGATAAGGTGGTTGGCGTAGATAGTAGGGGTTTTATTTTTGCGCCCATGTTGGCTGCCAAGGTTAAGGCAGGTTTTGTTCCGGTTCGGAAAAAAGGAAAGTTGCCTTTTACGACCCTATCGGAAACTTATGCCTTGGAATACGGGGAAGATACCTTGGAAATCCATACCGACGCTATCCAAAAAGGGGAAAAAGTATTGGTGCATGATGATGTGTTGGCCACTGGAGGTACGGCTAAAGCGGTATGCAACTTGGTGGAACGATTGGGTGGAGAGGTAGTGCAGTGTAATTTTTTAATCCACCTAACTTTTTTAAACGGTGCGGATAAGCTGGAGGGGCACGAAATTAAAAGCTTGATTTCGTATTAATCCAACGCTTTTGTGGTCACATAATACCGCCAGCCGATTATGGCCAATTGAAACTTTGAAGCTTTCGATAAATCCAACCTTCTTTTGGTGTAAGAAGGCAATAACACCTTGTTTACTTTCGCTAAAAACTTGAAAAACATTGAGTTTGGGGTATTGGTGGATACAAATATAAATATCCCATTGTAAACGGCCGAAATCTGCCTAGTTGGAGTAGGGTACAAAAAAAGGAGGTCAAATCTTTTCGATTTGACCTCCTTTTGGTGTCTTTAAATATGCTGAATTGTTGTCTTTAAAAATAGCTGATGAAACTTACACTGGCCATAATGACCGCTACCGTTAACCATGAGAGGAAAAAGGCCTCCTCAATAAACATCTTTTCAATCTCCTTTTTGTCGGCCGCAATCGTGATGGTTGAGGATTTATAAGCTTTCATATCATCTGTGTTTGTATATAAAACAATGACATCCCGAAAATTCCTGAAAAAAAATGAACTTTTTTTATAAATATTTTATAAATGTATGAAAATCAATATATTGAAAATATGATTTTTTCTAGAAAGTGTACTGGTTTTTATCAAAATACATAAACTCAGGTGTGATTGAAGCCTGGTTATACCTATTTATATAAGGTATGAAACAAAAAAGACGGCGATGTCGCCGTCCTTTTTTTGTTTTTGATTGATTGAATGATTTTGATTGATGTGATTGTAAGCAATTCGTTTTATAACCGGTTACTTTTTGATTGATGATGATTTCTTGATTGATGTATGATGATTCGGTGATTAAACGAAAATGGTTTCTAATAAAATGACAAGAACTGAAATAAAGAACTTAACGATGGTCAGCATTTTTTAAAGTTTAAAGGGTTGAATATTATTTTGTTAACCGGTTACGAGTTCGAATATAGAATGACCGATGTCATGTTTCCAAAGGATTTGATGAAAAAGAATAAAATTGAATATGAATATGGAGTTAAAAAAACGATTCAGGATTTAAAATTGATGTGACTTCCTTGTAAAAAGTTTTAAATCGAAATACTAAAAATTCATTTATATTATAATTCGTCGTATTTCAAGAGGTGTTTTTGACCATTTTTTTGAAACCAAGGGGACTTTCGTTTAAAAAAAGCTGAAAAAGCGCCATTTCGTTTACGGGCCGCCACAGAGTTACTCGATTTTGGGGGCATGAAAAAACTTAAAATTTCGAGTGACGCATGTACTTTTTATGGGTCCAATCCGAAAAGGGTCATCTATCTTTGCCACAAATTGCTCCTATGACAGATGTTTTATGGATTGTATTGGGACTTGTATTGCTCATCTCCGGCGGTAATTGGCTCTTGAAGTCTGCCGTAGCACTTTCCTTAAGACTCTCTATTCCTAAAATTGTGGTCGGGATGACCGTGGTTTCCTTTGCTACTTCGGCCCCAGAACTGATTGTGAGCATAAAAGCTGCTTTAGACGGTTTGCCCGATTTGTCCTTAGGGAACGTAGTGGGCTCCAATATTGCCAACTTGGGTTTGGTTTTAGGGGTTACGGTTGTTTTGGGTAGTATTGACGTCCGCAAAAGCTTTTACACTACAGATTGGCCTGTAATGATGCTGGCTTCGTTTCTTTTCTTCGGATTCATCTACTTTGATGGTGTGCTGGAGCAGTACGAAGGCATCATAATGATTGTCTTTTTAATTTTATTCTTGGTTTATCTGTTGCGCTTTCAAAAAACAGCCGTGGCAGATGAAATGCCCGAAGACGACGTATCCCTGTCGTTGGGAAAAACATTGTTCCTACTAGCTATTGGCGGTTTAGCGCTTTGGGGCGGTTCCGAATTGCTGATTGAAGGTGCGGTAGGCATGGCTACCAGCTTCGGTGTAAGTGATAGGGTAATCGGTATTACCGTAGTCTCCGTGGGTACAAGTATTCCAGAGCTGGCCGCTTCTGTGATTGCTATGATAAAAAAGGAGAAAGCTATTTCCGTAGGAAACCTTATTGGTTCCAATATATTCAACTTGTTAGCGGTATTAGGGATTACCGCGATTATTACACCGATTCAAGTAGTAGACAAGGGATTGCTATCTTCTGATGTGTTCTGGATGCTGGGTATTTCGTTCTTAATCCTGCCATTGGTATTTTTTCCAAAAGGTTTGCGTTTGGGCTGGCGGGATGGGATTATTCTTCTAGGACTCTATATCACCTTTGTTTATATGACCCTTTCCTAAAAAAATAACCGCCTCCCCAATGGAAAGACGGTTATTAAGATAATCAACAACTAATTTATATACTAAACGTCCGCAGACTTTACGGTTTTGATAATACGAGCGGCAACTTTGTATGGGTCAGCATTGGAAGCAGGTCTTCTGTCTTCCAACCATCCTTTCCAACCACTTTCTACAGTAGCAATTGGAATACGGATAGAAGCTCCACGGTCAGAAACTCCAAAGCTAAACTCGTCAATGGATTGGGTTTCGTGAAGACCAGTCAAACGTTGGTCGTTGAACTCTCCGTATACTTCAATGTGCTCTTTGGTCACCGGACGGAATGCTTCACAAATTTTATTGTAAGTCTCTTTGTTACCAGCAGTTCTCAAAATGGAATTCGAGAAGTTGGCGTGCATTCCAGAACCATTCCAGTCTCCTTTTATAGGTTTTGGGTGGTAGTCAATATAGTATCCATACTCTTCGGTCAAACGGTCTAGCATGTAACGCGCTGCCCAAATTTGGTCACCAGCACTCTTGGCACCTTTTGCGAAAATCTGGAATTCCCATTGTCCGGAAGCTACCTCTTGGTTGATTCCTTCAAAGTTAAGACCTGCTTCAAGGCACATATCCGCATGACGCTCTACCAAGTCTCTGCCGTGCGTATTTTTACCACCTACGGAGCAGTAGTACATTCCTTGAGGACCAGGGTAACCGCCCATTGGGAATCCTAAAGGCAATTGGGTTTCGGTATCCATAATAAAGTACTCTTGTTCGAAACCAAACCAGAAATCATCGTTTTCATCATCAATGGTTGCTCTCGAGTTGGAAACGTGTGGCGTACCATCAGGATTCATAACCTCAGAAATCACCAAGAAACCATTAATGCGTGCAGGGTCAGGATAAATAGCGACAGGCTTCAATAAACAGTCAGACGAACCACCCTCCGCTTGTTGGGTAGAACTTCCATCAAAAGACCACATTGGGCAGTCTTCCAACTTACCACTGAAATCCTTTTCTATTTTGGTTTTGCTTCTCATGTTGGCTGTGGGTGTGTACCCGTCCAACCAGATGTACTCTAATTTAGATTTGCTCATAATTCCGGTAGTTATTTGTTCTCAAATTTACGATTGACAAAAATAATTTTTTCAGTTAATAATACCCGGTCAGAAGGGGTAAATTAACAAACGAAGGATAATTATTTAAATTACCCCTAAAATTGGAAGGGTTCATTGTCAAAAAACTATTTTTTTGCCTTTACATTATCAAAATGTTAATCGTAGTTTTGCCTTTCCAATAGAAAGTTGATGCCCATGACCCGATTTGAAGCCTTGTCTCAGAGTCGCAATCGAACCTACCACCCTGTAGTGGAAGAAGGTAGACGTTCCGATGTATTCGGAATCCATGTTTTTAATGAGGATAGAATGCTTCAGTTTCTAACGAAAGAAGCGTTGGACAAAGTGAAATCGGCCATTTTTCAAGGCACGAAAATCGACAGGAAAATCGCGGACCAAGTAGCAGAAGGCATGAAAGCTTGGGCCCTTTCCATGGGCGCTACGCACTACACCCATTGGTTTCAGCCGTTAACGGGTGCAACTGCCGAGAAGCACGATGCATTTTTTGATATCCTTCCCGATGGTCGCGCGATGGAAAAGTTTGGAGGAGCTCAACTAGTGCAACAAGAGCCTGACGCTTCCAGTTTCCCGAGTGGAGGCATTCGAAATACTTTTGAAGCACGAGGGTACACGGCTTGGGACCCTACTTCCCCTGCTTTTATTTATAAAACCACCTTGTGTATTCCTACCATTTTTGTGGCGTATACTGGCGAGGCATTGGATAATAAAGCGCCCCTCTTGAGGGCACTGCACGCTATTGATGAGTCAGCTACTGCCGTTGCCCAATATTTTGATAAGAATGTTCGTAAAGTATATGCAACCTTAGGGTGGGAGCAAGAGTACTTTTTAGTGGACAAAGCGCTGGCGCAATCACGACCCGATTTGGCCATGGCCGGCCGAACCTTAGTTGGAAGTCCAGCACCCAAAGGGCAACAGTTGGATGACCATTATTTTGGGGTGATTCCCAATCGTGTTCTCGTTTTTATGAGTGAACTAGAAAAGGAATGTACCAAATTGGGAATCCCGGTAAAAACACGTCATAATGAAGTGGCACCAAATCAATTCGAGTTGGCTCCCGTTCATGAAGAAGCCAACTTATCGGTAGACCATAACTTGCTCCTCATGGACGTGATGGAAGAAATTGCGGACAAACATAATTTCGCTGTTCTTTTTCATGAAAAGCCTTTTGCCGGAGTCAACGGTTCCGGAAAACACAATAACTGGTCTCTTGCTACAGATACCGGGGTGAATTTGCTCAGTCCGGGTTCTACCCCCATGAAAAACCTTCAGTTTTTGACCTTTTTTGTGAATACTATCAAAGCGGTGGATACTTATGAGGAATTGTTGCGTTCTTCAATCGCCTCAGCAAGTAATGATTATCGTTTGGGAGGCAACGAAGCACCTCCCACAATTCTTTCCATTTTTATTGGAAAGCAATTGACTGACGTATTGGATGAGCTCGAAGGAGTTTCCAAAGGAAAGCTATCTCCTGAAGAAAAAACTGAGTTGAAGCTCAATGTGGTAGGTAAAATTCCAGAAATCTTACTCGACAACACAGACAGAAACCGTACGTCCCCTTTTGCCTTTACAGGAAATAAATTCGAAATGCGAGGCGTAGGGGCGAAAACCAATTGTGCCAAACCTATGACCATTTTGAACACCATTGTGGCCAAACAGTTGGTGGATTTTAAGAAGGAAGTAGATGCACTGATAAGCAAAAAGAACTTGAAGAAAGACGAAGCTGTATTCAATGTGCTAAGGGAATACATCAAAACGTCCAAACGTATTCGGTTCGATGGGGATGGTTATGGACGAGAATGGCAAGAAGAAGCCAAACGTAGAAAGTTGAGCAATAACCAAAACGCTCCTGAGGCCCTTCAAATTCTTACCGATAAAACCAGTGTCGCACTCTTCGACGAGATGGATGTGATGAGTGAAGTGGAACTCAAAGCGCATCAAGAAGTGGAGCTGGAGGCTTACGTGTTTCACCTACAAATTGAAGGTAGGGTGTTGGGAGAGATGGTATTCAATCATATTCTTCCAGCCGCAGTTCGCTACCAAAACCAACTGTTGGAGAACATTCGGGGCATGAAGGAGGTGTACGGTGCAGCGCATAAAAAAGTGGCTGAACCACAGTTGAATCTTTTGGAACAAATTGGAGAGCATATGTTGGCGCTTAAAAAGCTTACCACGGATATGACCGAAGCACGAAGACGCAGTAATGGATTATCGACTATCAATCGTAAAGCACAATCCTACTGCAATAGTGTGAAGCCTTACTTCCAACAAATCCGAGAACATTCTGATAAGCTCGAAAAACTCATCGCTGACGATTTATGGCCCTTTGTCAAGTATTCGGAGCTTTTGTTCACGAATTAATAGGGGCTTTTGGTTGGTGAGAAGTACCTTTAAGGCATGAATCTTACACTAAAGGATATTCAAGCAGCGCGTCAACGTATTGCTGACTACGTGCATACTACTCCCATCTTAACTTCCTCTCAACTAAACCGATGGTTGGGGCATGAGATTTATTTCAAATGTGAGAATTTCCAAAAAATAGGGGCCTTTAAGGCGCGTGGCGGAGTAAACACAGTTGCTTGGTTAGAAGAAACGGGGCAGCGCCCCAAACATATCATTGCCAACAGTTCAGGGAATCATGCACAAGCCGTGGCCTACGCAGGTCAACAATTCAAGATACCCACCACGATTTTTATGCCCGAGTATTCTTCCCAGGTTAAAATTCAAGCTACGCGTGGGTATGGCGCCGAAGTCGTCTTAAGCGTTGACCGAAATGTCACGGATGCTCTAGTTCAAGAAAAATCCAAGGAACTTGATACCTATTGGATTCCACCTTTTAACCATGAACAGGTCATTTGTGGTCAAGGCACCGCGGCACTGGAGGCTTTTCAAGATTTGGATGATATTGACGCCGTTTTTACCCCTTGCGGTGGTGGCGGATTAACTTCGGGAACTTTGATTACGACCCGAGGCGCTTCACCCAAAACCAAAGTTTTTGGCGTAGAACCCTTGAATGCCAATGATGCTGCAGAATCGTTACGCACAGGAAGCATTCAAAGATTAGATGGCGTGCCGAATACCCTTGCTGATGGTGCGATGACCATGGCAGTTGGGGATATTACCTTCAAGTTTCTTCAACAACTTGATGGATTTTACGAAATTGAAGAAGAGTACATTGTGTATTGGACGCAATGGTTGACACATTTGTTAAAGTGTCGTTTGGAACCCACCTGCGCTATGCCTATGGAGGCCATTCGAAGATGGTTAAGAACCCAAACTACCAAAAAGAAGGTATTGCTAATTGTTTCCGGTGGGAATATGGACCAGCCTACATCCCAAAAAATCTGGGAAACGGATTGCATGACAAAAACCCCTTCGCTCTAAACAGAATCTTTATTTTTGCACAAACACTCAAAATGGCTGCTGAAAACAGTAATCGATATGCCCAACGTGGCGTTTCCGCTTCAAAAGAAGACGTGCACAATGCGATAAAGAATCTAGATAAAGGACTCTTCCCCAAGGCATTTTGCAAAATAGTTCCTGATTATTTGACCGGAGATGAAGACTACTGTTTGGTGATGCATGCCGATGGGGCAGGAACTAAATCCAGCCTGGCTTACATGTACTGGAAGGAAACTGGCGATTTGTCCGTTTGGAAAGGTATCGCGCAAGACGCACTCATTATGAATGTAGATGATTTGCTTTGTGTTGGGGCTACGGATAACATTATGTTGTCGTCCACCATTGGTAGAAACAAAAATCTGGTTCCAGGTGAAGTTATCTCTGCTATTATCCAAGGTACGGAAGCACTAGTAGAAGAATTAGGTCGATTTGGGGTTTCGTTGCACGCGACCGGTGGGGAAACGGCGGATGTGGGTGACTTGGTCCGCACCATAATTGTGGATTCAACAGTTACTGCGCGAATGAAGCGCTCAGATGTAATTGATAACGCAAACATTGCAGCGGGAGATGTCATTGTTGGTTTGGCTTCGTTTGGACAAGCGACCTACGAATCCGAATACAATGGAGGAATGGGGAGCAATGGCCTTACCTCGGCACGACATGATGTGTTTGCCAAATATCTAGCCGAAAAATATCCTGAAAGCTTTGACCCTTCCGTTCCAAACGACTTGGTCTACTCCGGAAAAAAACAACTATCGGATGCTGTGGAAAATGTTCCTTTAGATGCTGGGAAATTGGTTTTGTCACCAACGCGAACCTATGCTCCAGTCATCAAGAAAATATTGGAACGCTTTGGCAATACATCTATCCACGGAATGGTGCACTGCAGTGGTGGTGCGCAAACCAAAATCTTGCACTTTGTGGACAATCTGCACATCATAAAGGACAATCTTTTTGAGGTGCCGCCTTTGTTCCAAATGATACAAGAGCAATCCCAAACGGAATGGCGTGAAATGTATCAGGTATTCAACTGTGGGCATCGTATGGAACTCTACCTTTCCGAAGACATCGCTTCAGAAGTTATTCAAATCGCTGAAAGTTTCAATATTGATGCGAAAATCATGGGTAGGGTTGAAGCCGCGGAACATAAAAAACTCACAATTCGAAGCGAGTACGGCACCTTTGAATATTGATATACGATTCAGGCGTTTTTAACGTTATCATAGAATAATCCTCACACTTTGCTATGGAAAGGAAAGAATTCTTAAGAAGTTTGGGAGCCGGTGCTGCCTTTGCCCTTACTTTTCCCTGTTTAAATGGTTGTTCCAGTGATTCTGAAAATCTGGAAACCTTCCCTGAACCCACTGGTATTGATTTTATGTTGGATTTGACTTCTGCTGACAATACAGCTTTGGGGTCAAATGGCGGCTTTGTGCTCGTGGAATCAACTCCTGGACAAGGGTATACGGATATTGTTGTAGCTCGAAATTTGCAAGGCGAATATGTTGCCGCGAGTCAGATTTGTAGCCACCAACAGACGGAAGGGGTACGTTTTTTAGCCGAAGATGACGGTATCTTTGGTTGCTCCACTCATGGAGCACGTTTTAGTCAGACGGGAACGCCTTTAAATTCCATTACCTCAAATCCCTTGACCATTTTTCAAACAGAATTGAATGGGGATAGCCTTCGGGTTTTTGAATAAAACGAATTGAATGCGAAAGCTTTGGACCTTGATTTTGTTCTTGGCCCTGCAGTCAACCTACGCGCAGGAATGGGAAGCCTCATTTGAGAGCGCAACCACAAAAGCGTCTGATTTTGACCGCCCAGTATTGTTGGTGTTTTCAGGTTCGGACTGGTGCGCGCCCTGCATTCGCTTTAAGCGCAAGATTTTTGATTCCAATGACTTTCTGGAATATGCCGAACAGCATTACGTGCTATACAACGCGGATTTCCCGAGGAAAAAGAAAAACAAGCTAGCCGAAGATAAGTTGAATGTCAACAAATCATTGGCGGAACGTTTTAACCCTAAAGGATATTTTCCATTTGTCGTCGTGCTAGACCAAGATGAAAAAGTACTTGGGGTAACCGATTTTGACCCCAAAAAATCCACACAAGAATACATTCGCCTGTTCAATAGTTTTCTACAATGAAACAGGTAGTCCTAACATTTTTTACCTTGTGTTTAGGGTGTTATGCATCCATAGCCCAAAGTGATGTATCGGTAAAGAAGACCTTAAAACTAATGGGTACGCGCTTCGAAATAACCGTAGTGGCACCCAATGAGGATATCGGATATATCAATATCAATGAAGCCGTCGCGGAAATTCAGCGTATTGAAAAGCTGATTTCTTCTTGGGATGCCGATTCCGAAACCTCCAAAATCAATAATAACGCGGGAATTCGCCCCGTACGCGTGAGCCAAGAACTTTTTGAACTTATTGAAAGAGCGTTGGCCCTTTCCCAGGTGACAGACGGTGCGTTTGATATAACCTATGCTTCCCTAGACAAAGTCTGGCGATTTGATGGAAAGATGACTAGGGTACCTTCTGAATCTGAGATAACGCGTTCGGTAGCTAAAATTGGTTACGACAAAGTGATTCTTAACAGTGCAACGCAAAGCGTGTACCTTACCGAAAAGGGAATGCGAATTGGTTTTGGTGCTATCGGAAAAGGATATGCAGCCGACAAAGCCAAAGCGCTGTTGATGTCAAAAGAGGTGAAAGCCGGTATCATCAATGCCTCAGGGGATTTAACCACTTGGGGAACCAAATCCAACGGAGAAAATTGGATGGTAGGCATTGCGAATCCTTTGGAAAAGGAAAAGGTTTTTGCTTGGTTACCAGTCATTGAATCTTCAGTAGCTACTTCGGGGAACTATGAAAAGTTTATCAGTTTTGGAGGTGAAAAATATTCGCATATCATCGACCCTCGAACCGGCTATCCCACGAAGGGAATTTCTAGCGTAACCATCTTTGCTAAAAAAGTGGAACTCTGTGACGCTTTGGCCACAGCCGTTTTTGTTTTGGGGCGCGATACTGGGATGCACCTAATCAATCAATTGGATGGGGTAGAGGCGGTTATTGTGGATAGTGATAATAAAATCCATAGGACCAACGGCATCACCTTAGATAAAAATTGATAATTTTAAGACATGACAAAGTACCTCTTGCCCCTAGTACTCATGCTTTTCTTCTCTTCTTGTGTCGTCGTGAAGGAATACGATAAGGTATATCTCAACGATGATGAAATGTTGCTCAGTGCCAAGGGCATGGAACGTTTTGAAACGAATTTTCAGATTTATCGTGAGGCGGCTGCTGGAGCCAATGGTGGTAAAACAGGAGGCGGCTGCGGTTGTAATTGATGCGTATTTCCCTATTTCAAATTCCGTCTCGTTTCGTATCCATTTTTTTGCTTGGAGTTACATTTTGTGCAAACCTTTCTGCGCAACAAAACGGTAACACCTACACGAAACGCGTTTTGGAAACCGCTGAGGTAGACATGTTGTTCAGTTATTATGGACAAGATGGAAACAATGCTGCGGTAACGGGCGGGGAAGGTACCGAAGAGTTAACAGATGCTACATCGACTCTGGTCGTTCGAATGCCTTTAAATGAAAATGATGTTTTAACGGTAGATGTCGGACTTTCGGCCTATACCTCTGCCTCTTCCAGTAACGTAAGCCCTCTGGATAGTAGTAATGATAATTTGAGTCCTTTTGATGCTTCTTCGGGAGAATCCAGAAAAGATGTCCTGACCTATATCAATCCATCTTATCAGCATAGTTCTGCAGACCGGAATACCATTTGGAGCGTCAACGCCTATTTTTCCAATGAATATGATTATACCTCCGTCGGGTTTGGAGGAAGCTATTCCAGGAGTTTCAATGAAAATAATACAGAGCTTACGGTTTCAAGTCAGATTTTTTTGGACCAATGGAGAATCATTAATCCCATTGAATTGCGGCCTGGTTTCTTTGATGATAGGGTAGAGGGTCCAGGCACCTATAATCCGAACTTTGAAGCGTTGGATAAGGAAAACAGAAACTCTTATGCCCTTTCCTTGAACTTTTCACAGATTTTGGGCAAGCGGTGGCAAGGCGCGGTTTTTGCCGACGCCGTGGTGCAACAAGGCTTGTTGAGCACTCCTTTTCAAAGAGTGTATTTTGGGGATGTGGGTGATTTCTTTATCGACGATTTCCAATTGGCTGATGATGTGGAACGGTTGCCTGACAGCAGATTCAAGCTTCCACTAGGCGGGCGCCTGAATTATTTTGCGAATGATTTTTTAGTGCTACGCGGGTACTATCGCTTCTATTGGGACGATTGGGGCATTTCTTCCCATACCGCAAGTTTGGAGTCTGCCGTGAAGATTTCCGATAGATTTACCTTGTACCCGAACTATCGATATTACACCCAAACTGCTGCAGATTATTTCTATGAAAAGGAAGCTGCGTTATCCAGTTTTGACTTTTACACTTCTGATTTTGATTTATCACAGTACGATGCCCATCAATACGGACTGGGAATTAGGTACAAGGACATATTCACAAACGCTACCATTTTAAAGTTTGGATTGAAGACTATCGAACTTCGTGCCAGCAAGTATGACAGGTCAGATGGTTTGGATGCCTTCATCGTTACTTTGGGAACTACTTTTGTAGCGATTCAGTAGGCTTTGCCTAACCAACTTGCTTAAAAATTGTACCTTCGTCACCCTAACTTCTGATGTATTTATGCTTGACAAATTAAACATCGTCAAACAACGTTTTGATGAGGTATCCGACCTTATCATCCAACCTGATATTATCTCAGACCAAAAGCGCTACGTAAAACTCAATAAAGAATACAAGGATTTGAAAGTGCTGGTCGATAAGCGAAAGCTTTATGTGGAATTGACGGATAACATTCAGGAAGCAGAAGAAATCCTTTCCGATGGAAGCGATGCGGAAATGGTTGAAATGGCCAAAATGCAATTGGATGAGGCCAAAGCACAGCTACCGAAATTAGAAGAAGAAATTAAGCTATTGCTCATACCAAAGGACCCCGAGGATGAAAAAGATGTGGTGATGGAAATTCGAGCGGGAACTGGTGGAGACGAGGCCAGTATTTTTGCTGGGGATTTGTTCCGAATGTATACCAAATATTGTGAAGGCAAAGGTTGGAAAACGAATATCATCGACTTGAATGAGGGCACGAGCGGGGGATACAAGGAGATTCATTTTGAAGTGAGCGGTGAAGATGTTTATGGAACGCTAAAGTTTGAAGCGGGAGTACACCGCGTACAACGGGTTCCCCAAACGGAAACACAGGGAAGGGTGCATACCAGTGCCGCTACGGTGATGGTGATTCCTGAAGCTGAAGATTTTGATGTTCAAATTGACCCTAAAGATGTCCGGATTGATTATTTCTGTTCTTCCGGTCCTGGAGGGCAATCCGTGAATACGACCTATTCCGCAGTACGATTGACGCACGTTCCCACCGGATTGGTAGCGCAATGTCAAGACCAAAAATCCCAACATAAGAATAAGGAAAAGGCCTTCAAAGTATTGCGTAGCCGTTTATACGATTTGGAATTGGCGAAAAAGCAAGAGGAAGATGCGGCCAAACGAAATTCCCAAGTGAGTAGTGGGGATAGGTCCGCTAAAATTCGCACCTACAATTATCCACAAGGGCGAGTAACCGACCATAGAATTGGTCTCACCCTATATGACCTTCAGAACATCATCAATGGCGATGTGCAAAAAATCATTGATGAACTGATGTTGGTTGAAAATACTGAAAAACTAAAAGAGGCTTCCGAGATTTTCTAAGTATGACCACAGACGCTTTAGTGCAACAAATTCGGTCCAAAAAGTCTTTTTTATGCGTAGGCTTGGATACCGACCTTGAAAAGATACCACCGCATTTGTTGAAACTAGATGACCCTATCTTCGAATTCAACAAGGCCATTATTGACGCCACCCATGACCTTTGTGTGGCCTACAAGCCGAATACTGCCTTTTATGAAGCCTATGGGGCTGAAGGATGGCGTTCTTTGGAGAAAACGATTGCTTATATCAACGCGAATTACCCGGAACAATTCACTATTGCAGATGCCAAACGCGGTGATATTGGCAACACGGCATCTCGATACGCAAAGTCGTTTTTTGAGACGATGGCTTTCGATTCTATTACCGTAGCACCTTATATGGGGAAGGATTCCGTTGAACCTTTTTTGGCCTTTCCAGATAAGCATGCCATCGTATTGGCCTTGACTTCCAATGCCGGAGCCTTTGACTTTCAAACGAAAGTTTTGGAAGAGGAAGCCTTATACAAGTCCGTCATTCGAACGTGTTTAGGGTATCAAAATGCACAAAACTTGATGTTCGTTGTGGGTGCCACAAAAGCTACTTTCTTAAGTGAGATTCGGGAAATTGCTCCAGAAAGCTTTTTCTTAGTTCCCGGAGTAGGGGCGCAAGGCGGAAGTTTATCAGAGGTGTGTCAGCATGGCTTAACCAAAACCGTTGGTTTGTTGGTGAATTCTTCTCGTGGCATTATTTACGCCTCTAAAGAGGAAGACTTTGACCAAAAAGCAAGGGAATCCGCGCTGATGATTCAGCGGGAAATGAGTGAAATATTAGGTTCGAAGCAATTGGCTTAAGCCAAACTTTCCAACACTTTTCTGATTTGTTCGGCTTTTCTATTGAAAAACTCGCCCAAATTAGGATTCAATTGAGACTCGCTGGCTTTTTGTAAAAAGCTAGCATATCTAACCTCCAAGGTAGAAATGGCGTGGTTGCCACTTGTAATAGGTGTTACTGCTCCGACTTTGCAATACTGTTTCTGCATCTTCATAAGATTTGTTCCAACAAATATACGTTTGGAAAGCGGATTTAGATGAGGGCGGATGCTTGTATACATCTAGAAATCAGGTACTTTATCTAAAATTTAACGCTAAGGAAACCCTAGCTGGATTTTTTTAGAAAAACATTAGAGAAAAATTAACGTACTTTAACGGCTCGCGAGATGCTGCATTACACAACATATCACCACAAAACCAGCAAAGATTGGGTCACTTTTGTACACGGTGCGGGAGGGAGTTCAACCATTTGGTTCAAGCAGCTACGTGATTTCAAGAAGCATTTCAACATCTTACTTTTGGATTTGAGGGGGCATGGCAATTCCAAACCAAATTTAAAAGACGCGTTCAGCGACCAATACACCTTTGATTCAATTACCGAAGATATTGTGGAGGTATTGGACCATGAAAAGATAGAGCAAAGTCATTTCATAGGTATTTCTTTGGGTACGATACTCATCCGCAACCTTGCGGAAAACCATGCCAGCCGCGTGAAGAGTATGGTTATGGGGGGCGCCATCATGAAATTAAACTTCAGGTCACAGGTACTCATGCGGCTTGGGGTCATTTTTAAGTCTGTAGTACCTTATTTGTGGTTGTACAAGTTCTTTGCGTTTATCATCATGCCGAACAAAAATCATAGGGAGTCTCGGTCCTTATTTGTTCGGGAAGCGAAAATACTATATCAAAAAGAGTTTATACGGTGGTTTAAGCTCGCTTCGGAGATTAATCCGTTGCTCCGTTTTTTCAGAACGGTGGATATTTCGGTGCCCACTTTCTACATCATGGGAGAAGAGGATTACCTCTTTTTGCCCACGATTGAGAAAATCGTAAAAACCCATAAGGAAGCCACCTTATATGTAATTGAGAAATGTGGTCATGTGGTGAATGTGGAGCAACCCAATGTTTTTAACCAACAAGTAATCGGGTATTTGACCAACCTTCAAGAAGCATAAAAGTTAGTTGAGGATTAACCAAAAAAGAAAAACCGGTGCGAACACCGGTTTAAACTAACTAACTCAAAAAAATGCTAACTCAGATAATATTTTACAAAATTCCATTATAACGCTCTCGCAAGGGTTAAATAAACTTTAGGAATTTGTTATAATTAACCTGTTTCTTTGAATTATTAACGGCTTTATGTCGTTGATATTGTGTAATTAAGAAAAAATTATGAACCATCTTGCAAAGCGAACACTTTTTTAAGTAAATCTGTGGTTCTTGATGAAACTTTTTCCCGAATCTCCTTTTCTTCTACCGCAATCATAGTATATACCCCATCAAGTGCCTTGGTAGTGACGTACTGGGTTAAATCAGGATTTACATCTTTAGTGCCGGGTAGGCCATTGTATTTCGTGATGATGGTATTCCAGATTTTATCTGCACCTACTTTTTGAAAAGAGTTTCCAATCGTTGGTTTGAACTTATCATACAGTTTGGTGCTTGTATCTTGTTGCAAGTATTGGGTAGCTGCATTATCGGCACCTAAAAGAATCTTTTTAGCATCATCAAAAGAAATGCCTTTAACAGCATCCACAAAAATTGGGGTAGCCTCACCAACAGCATCTTCAGCTGCCCGGTTCATTACCTTGAGTCCTTCATCAGCCAGTTTGCCTAGACCAATGCTGCGCAACGTTTTGTCGACTTTTTGAAGCTCTTCCGGCAAGAGAATTTTAACCAATTCGTTTTTAAAGAAACCGTCTTTAAGGGACAGTTTTTTGACCTGTTTGTCAATGCCTTGGTCCAAAGCATCTTTTAGGGCTTGCCCAATTTCGGCATTCCCCATGGCGCCTTCTTGTGGTAATTGATTAACAACCTGTTGCAATTCATTGCAACTGCACAAAACCAATACGGCTAAAAATGCAATACGTTTCATTTTCCAAATTTTTAAGAACTCGTCAAAATACGTTTTCCCTTTGAAAAAGAAACGGTTTTGGAGTGAAATCAGGAAAAAATTACGGTTTTGTTATTGTAAACCATTGTTTTACGTTGCAAATGAAGTTGCACTGCTCTGGAAAGTACAATTTTCTCGAGGTCCCTTCCCTTGGTGATGAAATCCGTTACCGAGTGAATATGGGACACAGGGGTAACATCTTGGGCAATGATAGGACCTTCATCTAAGTCTTCGGTAACATAATGACTTGTGGCCCCAATTATTTTTACACCGCGCTCGAACGCAGCATGATAAGGTTTTGCACCCGCAAAAGCAGGTAAAAAAGAGTGATGGATGTTAATGATTTTGTTGGGATAAGCATCAATCAAACGTTGGGATACAATCTGCATGTATCGGGCTAGAACAATAAAGTCTACCGAATGTTCCTTTAGAATTTCAAGCTGCCTGGCTTCTGCTTCGTGCTTGTTGTCTTTGTTGACGGGAACATGATAAAATGGAATTCCAAATTGCTTTGCGATGGACTCCAAGTCAGGATGATTACTCAGAATAAAAGGAATATCCACTTTCAGTTCTCCTGATTGATGTCTGCCCAATAAATCGTAAAGACAATGTTTGTATTTGGAAATAAAAACCCCCATGCGTGGGATTTCAGCTGCTTGGTGGACACTCCAAATCATACGGTATTTCTTTGCAACGCTGGCTTCAAACAATTCTACCAACCGCTCCAGGTTTTGGGTTGTGTCAAACTCACATTCCAGTCGCATGAAAAAGACCGCTGCGGCTTTGTCCACATGCTGGTCTAGATAGACGATGTTTCCGCTCAAATTGGCCAAAAAAGAAGTCACTTCATGAATGATTCCCGAGGTATCGGAACAATGAATTAAAAATGTGAGCTTCATACCTATGACTTAAGCCTGTAAAATTATGATATCAGGAAAAAGAAGCTCTAATACGTCAATATTTTTATAAAATTCGAAACGAAAGGTGTTTTTGATTGCATTTTCTGTAAATTGCGAGGCATAAATTGACTCAAAATTCAGAATGGAGCAAATCCCAGCTTACCAACCGAAACATAAAATTCGCATTGTTACCGCCGCTTCGCTATTTGATGGCCATGATGCCGCTATAAATATTATGCGCCGGATCATTCAGGCAACAGGTGTGGAAGTCATCCATTTAGGGCATGATCGAAGTGTTGCAGAAGTGGTGGAATGTGCCATTCAAGAAGATGCCAATGCCATTGCCATGACCTCCTACCAAGGAGGGCATAACGAATACTTTCGGTACATGTATGACCTGCTTCGTGAACAAGGGGCAGAACAAATCAAGATTTTTGGTGGTGGCGGAGGTGTCATTTTACCGAAGGAAATTGAAGCGTTGATGGAGTATGGCATTGACCGTATCTATTCGCCAGATGACGGAAGGGAAATGGGGCTTCAGGGAATGATAAACGATTTGGTTTCCCGCTGTGATGTGCCCGTAGGAGATTTATCCGTTTCAGATACAAAAAAGATTCAGGAAGCGCTTCAAAACAAAGAAGTAGGTGTTATCGCGCGATTGATTTCTTTGGCGGAGAATAGACCAGAGGCCTTTAAAGGGCATTGGGAGTCGCTAGGAAAAATAGAAAATAGTGTTCCCGTATTGGGGATTACAGGTACCGGAGGTGCCGGAAAGTCCAGTTTGGTGGATGAATTGGTGCGAAGGTTTTTAGCTGATTTTCCCGAAAAACACATTGGAATCATTTCCGTAGACCCTTCCAAACGAAAAACAGGAGGGGCGCTGCTGGGCGATAGAATCCGGATGAACGCGATTCACAACCCTAGAGTTTTTATGCGCTCTTTGGCTACAAGACAGTCCAATCTTGCGTTGTCAAAACATGTAGCGGAAGCAGTTGAAATTTTAAAGGCCGCGGAATATGATTTGATTATTCTGGAAACTTCAGGTATTGGGCAGTCGGATACCGAAATTTTAGAACATAGCGATGCATCCCTTTACGTGATGACGCCGGAATTTGGGGCAGCTACGCAATTGGAGAAAATCGATATGTTGGATTTCGCCGACGTGGTAGCCATCAACAAATTCGATAAACGAGGCGCTAAAGATGCTTTACGCGATGTAAAAAAACAGTATGTCCGCAACCATAATCTCTGGGATACCCCTGATGAGTCACTTCCAATTTTTGGAACGATAGCCTCACAGTTCAATGATCCGGGCATGAACCGCTTGTATCGTGCTGTGTTGGACGTCATGGTTGCGAATGGAGCTTCCCAGCTAACCTCCAACTTCACTTTATCTGAAGCTTCTTCGGAAAAAGTGTATGTAATTCCACCTGCACGAACCCGATATCTTTCAGAAATTTCTGAAAGCAATAGGGCTTATGATGTTAAAGCGGAGTCGCAAGCCCATACTGCACAAAAATTATATGGTTTGTATTTGAGTGTTTGTACCGTATTGGGACAAGACACTTCTGATTACTCTTTTTTGAACGCAACGGGTTTGGACGAAGCCAAACTTTTTGACAATCCGAAGCGAACGGAGCATCTTGAACTGGCCAAGAAGTTGTTGAACGAATTCAATCAAGTCAAAATGGATTTGGACCCGCATAATTGGGAGGTCATCCAATGTTGGTTGATAAAAGTAGAACGTTACAAACAGTCCCTTTATACCTTTAAGGTTAGGGATAAGGAACTTCAAATAAAAACGCATACCGAATCACTTTCGCACTCTCAAATACCTAAGGTGGTTTTGCCAAGTTACCGAGGATGGGGCGATATTTTAAAGTGGGTATTGCAAGAGAATGTGCCAGGGGAGTTTCCATTTACCGCTGGACTCTATCCCTTTAAAAGGGAAGGAGAGGACCCTACCCGAATGTTTGCCGGTGAGGGCGGTCCCGAACGCACTAATAAAAGGTTTCATTACGTAAGCCGTGATATGGAGGCCAAGCGTCTGTCAACCGCATTTGATTCGGTCACTTTATATGGAAATGACCCAGATTATCGCCCTGACATCTATGGTAAAATCGGAAATGCAGGGGTCTCCATTTGTTGTTTGGACGATGCCAAGAAGCTCTACTCCGGATTTGATTTGAGCAATCCAATGACTTCGGTTAGTATGACCATTAATGGTCCTGCACCTATGTTGCTGGCCTTTTTTCTCAATGCAGCCATAGACCAAAACTGTGAGAAATACATTCACGAAAACAACCTGTTGAAAGAGGTTGAAACTAAGTTGGATGCGTTTTTCAAGTCTAAAAAAAGTCAAAGACCGCAATACCATGGAGAATTGCCAGAAGATCACAATGGCTTAGGGTTGCTATTGCTTGGGGTTTCTGGAGACCAAGTACTTCCCGAAAAGGTCTATCAAGACATACGAGAAAAGACGTTGGCACAGGTTCGAGGAACCGTTCAAGCAGATATTCTCAAAGAGGACCAAGCGCAGAACACATGTATTTTTTCTACGGAGTTTGCGTTGCGACTAATGGGTGATGTACAGGAATATTTCATTCAAAACAGTGTGCGTAATTTTTACTCGGTATCCATTTCAGGATATCATATCGCAGAGGCTGGGGCGAATCCCATTACCCAATTAGCTTTCACCTTGTCCAATGGCTTCACTTATGTGGAATACTACTTGAGTAGGGGGATGGACATCAATCAATTTGGACCAAACCTATCTTTTTTCTTTTCGAATGGAGTAGACCCTGAATACGCTGTTATCGGAAGGGTAGCGCGACGTATTTGGGCGAAGGCCATGCGGGAGAAATACGGTGCCAATCCAAGAGCGCAAATGTTGAAATACCACATACAGACTTCGGGAAGAAGTTTGCATGCCCAAGAAATTGATTTCAACGATATCCGTACAACCCTTCAAGCCCTTTATGCGATTTATGATAATTGCAATTCCCTTCATACCAATGCCTACGATGAAGCCATCACCACCCCTACGGAAGAATCTGTACGGCGGGCTATGGCCATTCAGCTTATCATCAACAAAGAGCTGGGGCTAGCGAAGAATGAAAATCCATTGCAAGGGTCCTTTATTATTGAAGAGCTAACAGACCTTGTTGAAGAAGCGGTGCTTTTGGAATTCGACCGAATTACTGAACGCGGAGGGGTTTTGGGTGCGATGGAAACCATGTACCAACGTTCCAAAATCCAGGAGGAAAGCTTGCACTACGAGACCTTGAAACATACCGGGGCCTATCCTATTATTGGAGTGAACACCTTCTTGAACTCCAAAGGTTCGCCGACCATTCTTCCGGCGGAGGTGATTCGAGCAACGGAATCAGAGAAGGAAAATCAAATTGGTACGCTAAAAGCTTTGCATACGTGCTACGCCGAGGAAGCAGAGGGTGCACTAAAGTCTTTGCAAAAAGCCGCTGTTGAACACGAAAATTTATTTGACAAATTGATGGAGGTCTCCAAGTACTGTTCGCTAGGACAAATTACCAACGCACTGTTTGAAGTTGGCGGTCAATACAGAAGAAATATGTAAACGGGAATTAATCCAAACCGTTTTGAAGGGAACGGCGCCACTTTTTAAAAGCCCTGCGAAAACTCTTTAATTCGGTGCGAAGGAGATTTAAATATTCCTTTTCTTTCACGCCATCTTTTTCCAAACCGTTGCAGTACGACAGAATATTTCGGGTCATCACGTTAATGAAGGTTAGGCTCTTCATGCGTTTGGAGTAAGAAGAACTAAGGGTAGCCATTTCCACTTCCTTAGTGATAAGGCTTGCATCTGCCACAAGACTGTGGACGACATCTTCACGAAGACCAGGATAGCGCGTGAGAACCAAAGCGTCTTTTCGATACTCGAAATAGTGCGCGATAGCCTCACTCATATCTCTGAGGGCAAGCGATTTACGGTAAATGGAAAATTGTTCCTGCAATGGAGTATTTTCTTAGCAATTCTACACATAAAGTTACGTTTACCTAAAATACCCGTATCTTTATATAATAAAGTGAAATGTATATTTTTCTTTCGAATTAAAAGATTATCAGATTCTTTTCTTTTCTATGAACATTGATAGGACAAATTGGGAAATTATTAACTGTTTGCAGGACAACGCAAGGGAATCCTTTGCTAATATTGGAAGAAAAGTTGGCCTAACCCCTCCGGCAGTTGCGGAGCGGGTTAAAAAGATGGAAGATACAGGAGTCATTGAACGCTACACGGTGCGTTTGTCCAACCGCAAGGCGGGGTACCAACTCCGAGGTATCATCATGTTAAGGGCCTTTATGGGAAAATTAAAACCGTTTCTAGCCAAAGTATCCGCATTTGATGAAGTCATCAATTGTTATCGGATTACAGGAAACGAAAACATAATTATGGAGGTAGTGTTGCGCGACCAAGAACATCTGGAAAAGTTTATTGACAAGTTGATTGTGTACGGCGAATGTCGTACGCATATCGTGCTGTCCGATGTGGTATCCAACGCCCCCATAAAGCCAATGTGAGAAACGTTTTTGGTCGAAGTTTCGGTTTGGCGAGATTTTTGAGTTTACATTGCTATGAAAAAAAGTATTCTTCTCTTATTGTTGGGTGCCTTCCAAATGGTTTCCGCCCAACAATTGGTGCTAACGAAGGGAATTGTAAATACGCCCATTCCCATTAACGACAGTATTCCCGGCAGCTATTCCGTTTATCTTCCCACAGATTTTACCAAAGAAAAAAAATGGCCTTTGGTCCTTGTGTTGGATTTGGATGGGGAAGAGGAAGCGGTGTTGCAGCAGTTTATTCCAGGAGCGGAAAAAGAAGGGTACGTATTGGCTTCTACCCATATCAATGATAGTCTTTCCCTAACCAACAATATGCTGAAAACGGGAACGGTTCTGGGATTGATTTCGTCGGCACTTCCCATAGACAACAGAAGAGTTTATACCGCTGGAATGGGGAATGGAGCGGGTTACGCAACCTTAACGCCTATTTTCTTGAAAAAAATCAATGGGGTTATTTCGGTTGGTGCTTCTTTGGCAAACACCGAAGTACTTGACATCAAACGCCCTTTTCATTTCATTGGAATTGTCGGTAAAAACGACTACGATTACCCGGAAATGATTCGTGTGGAGAAAACACTGGGAAGATTGCGTTTTCCGAACCATGTGCTGTTGTATGAAGAAGAGGTTGGCGATACTTTAGACCGCTATTTCAAAAAGGCCATGCAATTGTTTAAAATTGCAGCAATGATGAAGGGGGATTTGCCCAAGGATTCCGTCTACGTTCAAAAAGCCCAAAATGCGGATATTCAAATTGCCAATGCGTTGCGAAGCCAACGGAAACTGCTTTTAGCCGAACAATATTTGGGTGAAATGGTGACGACCTATGCACCGTTTCGGTCTTTGGACTCTATTCGGGAAATTCAAAAGCAAGTACGAAAAGACAGGCTTTTTAAGTCTATGAGACGTTTGGAAAATGCGGCTTTTTTCAAAGAAACCTTGTTGAAAGAAGATTATGCTTTTTATATGGATGAAGATGTTCGCACCCACAATTTCAACAATTTGGGTTGGTGGAAGTATCAGATGGATGAGTTGGACAAGTTCATTTCGGGCAGCAACGTTTTTGAAAAGCAAATGGGCAATCGATTGAAAGGTTTTGTAAATGCACTTGCTGAAGACACCGTCGAGTTGGTCATGTTGGACAAAGTAGTTGATGAGGATGCATTGGCCTTTTTATATATGCTGAAAACCATTTTAGAGCCTAATAATTTTGATTACTACTTGAAAACCATCTCGTTGGCTAGTAAAAAAGAAGATTTTGGTACTGCGCTGTTTTATGTTGAAGAAGCGCTCAAACTTGGGTTTAAGGATACCAAACAATTGGATGCTCTGGAACATACCGCATTGCTTCGCATCAACCCCAAATACAATGCGCTAATGGAAAAGTATCTTAAAAACGCTCGATACCAGATTACGGAATAACCAAGTGCGGAACGGTTTCAATATCCCAATCAATCACTAGCCCCCCTGCCAAGGATTCGGCTATTTTCTTCCCGTAGAGAGTTTCACTCAAGTACAGTGCAGCCTCAAAACTCTTGGCACCACCTGCGGAAGTTATGTACTTGCCATCGTGAACAAATAACACACTGTCTTTCACTGTTAGTTGTGGAAACATCTTCCGATATTTTTCAATGTCGTTTGGAAACGTAGTCGATACCACTGAATCCAGTAGGCCGGTTTTGGCCAAAACAAAGGCCCCGTCGCAGTGTGAGGTCATGAAAAGGGCATTTTCGTCCACTTTCTTCACGAAAGATAGCATGACTTCGTCTTCCAAATCAGTATCCAAATGGTGCTCGGCGCTTGGTATTACAAGAATATCAATGGGCGGTATGGAATCTTGGGTGTAATCAAAATCGGGAAGGATTCGAATGCCTTCAAAGCTGGTAATCGGTTCACGAGTATTTGCCACAGTAAACGTATTCATCGCTTTAATACCATCACGGTATTGCGTATGCTGAAAAATATCGTAAGGTGCCGTAAACTCAGTATTGTAGACCCCATCCATAATCAGAAAAGCTACATTGTAGCGATTGGGCAGTAATGCAATCGCTGGTTCATTGTCCGCTTCTGTTGCTGTAATTTGAGGTTCTGGATTTTTACATTGGCACAAAAGCATAAAACCGAGGACCAAAGCGACTGTTTTCAAAGATGGATATTTCATAGAGTACGAAATTATCCATTCCGTGCAATTGGCCTAACTTTGTGTATAGAAATGAAACAGATTTTCTTTTGGTGTGCACTTTTGGCATTGGTTTCCTGTAAGCCAGAAAAGCGATATCATGATGCCAGAACAAAGCTGGAAGCGGCTACTCTTAAACTTCAAGAAATCGTAAAGTTTCAGGAAGAATTGAATGCTTCTTTCCAGGACCCAGAAACTTCTCCATTACCAGACCGCTACCGCAAGGATTTTTCGGGATTGGATTTTTATCTTCCTGATACCAGTTATCAGGTGCAAGCAAAGTTTACCAGAACGCCCGAAGCTATTCCTTTTTTAATGCCTTCAACCACAGATGAGAAAAGCAGGGAGGTGGTTTACGGTATTGCTTCTTTCACCTTAAACGGCAAGCAACATCAGCTTGAGATTTACCAAAGCTTGGATTTGATGGATGATAAAGGGTATGAGGATTATCTTTTTCTCCCTTTTACTGATGAAACCAATGGGATACAAACCTATGGTGGGGGGCGCTATATTGATTTGAGCATTCCGGATGGCGATACCATTTTAATTGATTTCAACAAAGCTTACAATCCATACTGCGTCTACAATAAAAAATACTCCTGCCCTTTAGTACCGAGGCAAAACAATTTGAGAACTAAAGTGGAGGCAGGAGTAAAAGCGTTCAACCCTTAATAAAAAAAGCCCCATTCCTGTGGGAACAAGGCTAATTTCGGAGTTATCCTATAACACTAAAATGAATAAATTGCTGCTACAAGGAAGGAAGCTAAGCTTGTTGTGGGCTCCAAATCGTTGTCCAAAAAGGCATCGTCCGAAGCACTGTCCAAACGAATTTCTGGCTTGATGATTAGGTTTTCCACGGTATAGCTTCCCGTTAGGGTTACGGCAAAAACACTAGAATCTTCTACACCTGTACCGATGGCACCATAGGCTTCCATTTCCTGAAAGTATTCTCCTCTAAGTCCAATTGTGAAACTTTCTGAAGTCGCATACTGCGGGTAAAGCGCTACTCCATAAAATCCAAGTCCATCGTTGTCTTGATAGGCTGCATTGATACCCAAATAGAAATCTTCGGAAAGGTCAAATCCACCCGTATAGTCGATTTCGAAACCTAGTTTGGCCTCGCCATCATAGTATAGGTTCAAGAATTGACCTGCATATCCTAGCTGAGCTCCCAAAGAGTATTCCCCGGTAAGGTTACTGTTTTCATCCGTCAAGTTCATAAAAGCCAACATCAAACTGAAGTCATCTGAAAGGGCAAAATCAGCTTTCAAACCAACATGAGAGAAAGGTCCGTAAGAGAACATATAAGAAGTACTATAGTTGAAGTTCGCTGCTGGAGCAATTACTTCATACCCTAAATACGTATTAAAACGTCCTGCGGTTAAAGTTGTTTTGTCCGATACATTCCAGTAGGCATACAACTGGTTTAAGTTGAATCCGCCAGTAGCATCGTCTCCGCGAGGTCCAAATACTACGTCTGCGACGGCTCCGACCTTTTCACCTTCATAAGCGGCTATAATGTTGGCCATACCTAGGGCAAAACCGGTTTCATTGGCAAATGATGTTCCGGGAGCAATAAAAGATAAATCTTCTCCTTCTCCCAGAGCGCGATCGGTTGCTGTTAGGTTGGTTCGGTAGTATGCATCTACACTACCGCTGATGGAAACCGCTTTTTTGGTTTCCTCTTCTTCTTGGGCAAAAGCACAGAATGTAGCTAGGGATAAGCATGTTAAAGCTATTTTTTTTATGTATTTTGTCATTGTGATCGTTTTCATATCATCGTCATTTTTTTGGTCGCTCACGACCGTTAATCTGGTGTTTGAGTTATAGTTAAATGAAAAGGTTGCATACGGAGCGTTTGGCAGAACGCTCCGTTCCTTTTTTGTTAGCTCTGTGAGGTGATGTGTTCCGGATACGCCTCCATTCCGTGCTCGTGAATATCCAATCCTTCCAATTCTTCTTTTTCAGAAACGCGAAGACCAATGGTTTTCTTCAAGATGAAAAGAACAACGAAAGAAGCTAGTGCCGCCCAAAGGATATAGGATAGTGAACCGTAAGTCTGTACCCAAAGGAGTTTAGCACCTCCACCGTAGAATAGTCCATTTGAGGTGTCAAATAAGCCTACCAATACGGTTCCGAAAAAACCACATACTCCGTGAACGGAAATGGCTCCCACAGGGTCGTCAATCTTAAGTTTTTTGTCAATAAGCTCGATAGATACTACCACGAGAATACCACAGATAAGTCCAATCGCAAATGCACCAAAAGCGTTTACGGCACCGCACCCTGCAGTGATTCCAACCAAACCGGCTAGCGCACCGTTTAGTGTCATGGAAATATCTGCTTTTCCGTAACGAATCCAAGTAAAGAATAGCGCCGCAATCGCACCGATAGCTGCTGCAATATTAGTGTTGATGATAACACTACCGGCGGCGATGGTATCATCTCCACCCCAAGCCAATTGGGAACCTCCGTTGAAGCCAAACCATCCTAACCAAAGAATGAAAACCCCTAATGCACCCAAAGTCATGTTGTGACCTGGAATAACCGTTGCTTTTCCATCCACATATTTTCCGATTCGAGGTCCCACCAAAATGGCCGCAACCAAAGCAGCTGCACCACCAACGGCGTGCACTACGGATGAACCTGCGAAATCAACAAATCCAGCAGTGTTTAACCAGGCATCATCATCAAAAGGCCAGTACCAGCTTCCTGAAATAGGGTAGATGATCGTAGTCAATACTGCTGAGAAAATCAAATACGTTGAAAATTTTGTTCTACCGGCGATGGCCCCTGAAACTATAGTAGCTGCTGTCGCGCAGAATACCGTTTGGAAGAAAAGGTTGTACCAATCGTCAGCACTAAAAAAGAAGTAGGCTTGGTCACCTGGGCTTGATCTAAAAAAGCCACCCAATACCAAATCGCTACCATACATGATACCATATCCTACGGCCCAGAACATAATTGAGCCCACGGCTAGGTCCATAATATTTTTCATAATAATGTTACCAGAGTTTTTGCTTCGGGTGAAACCTACCTCTAGTAATGTGAAGCCTGCTTGCATAAAGAAAACCAGCACTGCCGCTAGGGTAATCCAAAGCGCTCCCATATCTCCATTGATGGCCGCTACGGCCTGATCCAATGTTTCTTGTTGTACCTCAGTCATGATTTTTAAGTCTTGTTAGTTTGTTAGTTACTATTAATTGATTCCAGCGCTACCGCTTTCTTTGGTTCTAATGCGATAGGCTTCTATCACGTCAGAAACGAATATCTTACCGTCACCTACGTTGCCCGTAGCGGCAGAATTAAGTAAGGTTTCAATGGTGCGCTCAAGAAAGCTGTCTGAAACCACGATTACCAAATACCTTCTTTGGATATCGGTAGTGCTGTATGAGATGCCCCGGTAGACATGACCTTGTTTTTCATTGCCTACCCCGGTAACATCCCAATAACTAAAGAAGTTTACCTCGATATCATGAAGCGCTTTTGTCACCTCATGAAACTTGGATTTTCTAATGATTGCCTCGATTTTTTTCATATTACAGTAGTTAATTGATGGGGTCAAATATATATGAATTCAATAAAGACTATCAGTCTAGTAGGGTATATGCGTATATTTTTATGGGTATGAAAAAATGCCCCCTCTTTTTTTTAGGGTATGATATTTTAAAAGGGATTTTGTTAATGATTTGATGAATTTTTTTTATCAAATCAATTTTAAAACCGAAGTTTTTTCAAAAAAGAGCAGGAAATTACAATTGAATGTTCAGTAATTAACAAAAATTAACGAAAATATTCTAATTGTAACTAAGTGATTGATTTACCTATCCAAAAGCCGAGGGCAATCAAAAGAATACCAAAAACCAAGGTTGCGGCCAAGTACAGGAAGAGGTGAAGTAGTTGTCCTTGTTTGAAAAGTTCGTGTTGTTCCAAAGCAAATGTTGAGAATGTAGTAAAGCCGCCGCACAAACCCGTTGCGAAAAACAACAATTGGTTTACGGAAACCAAGCGACTTTTGTACGCCATGCCCCATAGAAATCCCAAAAGGAGGCTACCGAGCAAGTTGACCAAAAAGGTACCTGCATAAACATCTGGAAAATGAAATTTTAAAAACCTAGAGAGGGAATAACGAAGCATGCTGCCCAATCCTCCACCAATAAAAACCAAGAAAGCTTGCTTCATGCCCTAAAGGTACATGCTAAACGGCTTTCTTTAACTTGGAATTGCTGTTTTCAGAAGGTAACAGCTTAGTTACTTTGGATTCTGTAAGACGGTGAACAGGCTTCATCAAGGACTCTTTCGCCCCATTTACGCTGAATACCAATAGAATACCATTGATAAAAAGTAGCGTGCCGAGTATGCCTAGAAAAATTATCATTCGTTAGGAATCTGAGACAAAAGTACGTTTTTTCCTAATGTATACGATTTAAAGCCTGATTTTAGTTGTGAAATCCGGAATTTTTGTAGGGAACTTAATCTAAATGTTAATTTTTCAAAAAATACTTAATTAGAAATAGAAAAATCACAAAAAACGCAAAGGAGAATAGCACCCATTTTACACCGTGGTAATTTTTTTTGTGGAGTTTTTTGTCTTTGGAATAGGTAAAAACCATCACCGTAACAAAAACCAAAACAAACAGGATGGCAAAAATCAGTTGTCCAGAGCTGAACATATATGTCTACTTTTGGCAAAATTAATGCAAACCAATCGCAATGAAAAAAAAGATAGCCGCCGTTGAAGCCTTTCACAACGCATTTGGACTGGGAATCCTACAAGAACCTACTGCGGACTTGGGCAAGGCGAAAAACCAACTGCGCTTTTCGTTGATGGAAGAAGAAAACCAAGAATACCTAGAAGCAGCCAGTAACGGGGATTTGGTCGAGGTTGCCGATGCTTTGGGAGATATGCTTTATATCCTTTGTGGGACTATTTTGGAGCACGGGATGCAATATAAGATTGAAGCTGTTTTTGAAGAAATCCAAAAAAGCAACATGAGCAAACTTGGAAAAGACGGCAAACCTATCTACCGCGAAGACGGTAAAGTGATGAAAGGCCCCAACTACTTCAAGCCAGACATCGAAAAAGTCCTAAAGGAATAGTTCTCGGAAAAAACTATACGGAAAAACGCCACCCAAAAGGGTCCTCAACGGTATTGTGTTGAATTCCCGTCAACATACCTTTAAGACGCGTGGCATAGGAATCCTCTTGAGTTGCTAGCTCGTACCGGTTTTCTTTATAACCAAAGCCAGAGACTGGACTGATGACCGCAGCGGTACCACTACCAAAAATCTCTTTAAGAGAACCGTCTTTGGCGCCATCCACCAATTCCTGAACCTTTATGGGTCGAATTTCCACCTTGATTCCTAAATGCTCCGCTAAAGCGATAACGCTTTTACGAGTAACCCCGTCCAAAATTCTGTCACTGGTAGGGCAAGTAACCAATGTGTCATTGAAGCGGATGAAAATATTCATTGTTCCCGCTTCTTCGATATATTCATGAGTATTGGCATCGGTCCAAACAATTTGTTGGAAGCCTTCTTCTTTTGCCAAATTGGTAGGGTAAAATTGACCAGCGTAGTTTCCGGCAGCTTTGGCATATCCAAATCCACCATTCGCCGCCCGACTGAATTTCTCTGCGATTTTCACACGAACCTCACCGCCATAATAGGCCTGTGCAGGGGAACAAATCACCATGAATTTGTATTCATCGGCCGGAGAGGCTATGATTCCTGCATGTGAGGCAATGGCAAAAGGTCTTATATATAAGGAGTTGCCTAAACCTGGTTTTATCCAATCAGATTCTAGTTTCAAAAGTGTTTTCAATCCTTCAAAAAAGACGTGTTCAGGTACTTCAGGCATGGCCATCCGTGCAGAAGAGGTGTTGAAACGTTTGAAGTTTTCTTCAGGGCGGAACAGCCAAATACCGCCGTTGTCATCTTTGTAAGCTTTCATGCCTTCAAAAATGGCCTGTCCGTAGTGAAAGACTCTTGCGGAAGGTGCAATCTCCAAATTTTGGTAAGGAACAATTTCCGGAGTTTGCCATGCACCGTTTTTATAGTCACATACCAGCATGTGGTCGGTGAAGATATCCCCAAAAGCTAAGTTGTCGAAGTCGACCTGTCCAATTTTAGAAGTTTCGGCCTTTTGCACCGAAACCTTTTGCGAAACTAATTCCATACCTCAAAAATTATCGGATAAAGGTAAGAAATACCAAAACCTGAATCCCTTACTATCCTTAAATTTAAAATAGATTTACCAGAAATGAAGCGCAATTCCCAATCCTGCTTGGTTTTAACATTTTTGTAGAAATTTGTTCAGCAAATCGAACCCGGGAGCACAGAATAACCAGTACGGAACGACCAAAATCGATGAAAAGAAAGATTATTGTTACCGCAGATGGGTCAAAAACCATTCAAATCGAAGATTGGAATGAGCAATACCATTCCATTCATGGAGCCGTACAAGAAGCCTATCATGTATTCATTAAGAGTGGCTTTTGGCATGTTGAAACCAAGGAAAGTACCTTGAGTATCCTCGAAATGGGATTTGGTACTGGGCTGAACGCCTTGATAACCTTACATGAGGCTGAAAAGCGGGATGTCTCCGTGGAATATGTGGGCATCGAACGGTTTCCCGTTAGCCTTGATGAAGCCCTTCAATTGAATTATCCCGAGGTTTTGCAATGGTCTGGTGCGGAAAAGTCCTACCGTAAAATGCATGAAGTTTCCTGGGAAACACCACATCACTTGACACCGAACTTTAGTTTGGTCAAGTGCCAAAAGGACTTTTTTGAAATAAATCACACGAATTTGTTCAACCTTATCTATTTCGATGCTTTTGGTGCTAGAGTACAACCAGAACTTTGGACGGTCGAACTTTTTGAAAAAATGTTTCAAGCCTTAAAGTCTGATGGTGTGTTGGTAACGTATTCTGCAAAAGGCAGTGTTCGTAGGGCCTTGCAGGAAGTAGGTTTTGCGATAGAGCGGTTACCAGGTCCTCCAGGAAAACGTGAAATGCTACGCGCAACGAAAAAAGTGTAGTTTCAAAGATTTTGTTAAGAGCCACATTGGGGTTTATCATAAATTGTGCTAATGTTTAAACAGTTGTGTTAAACCTTATTTAACGCCTCAAAAACAGCGGTTTAAACATTTACTTTTGTTCAAAATCCAGGAAATGAAGGTATTGATAACAGGAGCGACCGGACTCGTAGGGCAGGCAATTGTGTCCGCGCTACATGAGGAGGGCATTCAGGTAAATTATCTCACCACGCGAAAGAATCAAATTCGCAATGAGGAAGATTACCAAGGTTACCTATGGAATCCTGCAAAAGGAGAAATCGACTTGGATTGTTTTACTGGGGTAACGGGTATTGTCAATCTCGCCGGGGCAAGCATTGCTAAAAAGTGGACCTCTGCTCATAAAAAAGCTGTAGTCGATAGTCGTGTGGATAGTTTGAATACCCTTCGCAAGGGACTTGAGCAGGTGAAAGATGCACAAATAAAGTCTTTTGTATCTGCTTCTGCCATTGGAGTATATCCTAGTTCACTTACTGATTATTACGAAGAATCCCATACCGGGATAGATGATAGTTTTTTAGGGGAAGTCGTAGAAGTTTGGGAAAAAGCAGCCCAGGACTTTTCTTCTTTTTCTTTTCCAGTGGCCTTGATTCGAATTGGTATAGTGTTGTCCAATGAAGGTGGAGCGCTTCCGAAAATGGATGCTCCCATTCGCAATTATGCAGGTGCTGCCATAGGCAGTGGTGAACAATGGCAATCTTGGATTCATATTAACGATTTGGCCAGCATGTTTGTTTTCGCATTGAAAAATCAACTTTCTGGTATTTATAACGGCGTAGCACCGAACCCGGTGACCAACGCTAAAATGATAAAGACTATCGCTAAAGCCTTGAAAAAACCACTCATACTACCCAATGTGCCAGCAGCGGCACTTAAGTTGTTTTTGGGTGAAATGGCTTATGTGGTTCTTGCAAGCCAAAGGGTTAGCAGCAAAAAAATCGAGGATGCTGGTTTCCTTTTTGAATATTCCAATTTAGACTGTGCTTTGGAAGCTTTGTACTATCCAAAAACAGCTGAAAAATCTCCGGAAATGGCGCGTATCAACAAAGAATACGTTTAGAATCCACCATTGTAAAATAAGAACATCCGCTTTTGGCGGATTTTTTTATGTTTTCCGATGACATTTTGACATTTTTTTCCAAATGGCAGTACTTTTGCCGATGCTAAACCGAAAAGTGTTAAAAACAAGCAATGGGCAAAAACGATAAGGTAGAAGAACTCAATGAAGAGTTGACCGAAAATCAAGAACAAGAAACGGAAGCCACCCAAGAAGTTGATGAACCAACTCAAGAAGAAGTACTTCAAGAGGAGTTGGCAAAGGAAAAGGATAAGTTTCTACGACTTTTCGCAGAGTTTGAAAATTTCAAAAAGCGAACAAGCAAAGAACGCTTTGAGCTTTATAAAACCGCAGGTCAGGAAGTAATCACGGCCCTATTGCCGGTTTTGGATGATTTTGACCGAGCGTTGAAAGAATTGTCCAAATCTGAGGATACCGAAATGTTCAAAGGAGTGGAGTTGATTGATGCGAAGCTCCGCGAAACGCTAAAGTCCAAAGGACTCGAGCAAATTGAAGTTGCCGCTGGCGACACGTTCGATGCAGAAGTACATGATGCTATTACGCAAATACCCGCCCCGGATAAGAAGATGAAAGGGAAGATTATTGATGTGATTGAAAAAGGCTTCAAATTGGGAGAGCGCATCATACGTCACCCGAAAGTAGTGGTGGGTAATTAAACAAGAGTATGAAACAAGATTATTACGAGGTACTGGGAATTTCCAAAAGCGCTTCGGCAGCTGAAATCAAAAAGGCATACCGAAAAAAAGCGATTGAATTCCACCCTGATAAAAACCCTGGGGATACTGAGGCCGAGGAAATGTTTAAAAAAGCAGCCGAGGCATATGAGGTGTTGAGTGACCCCGATAAAAAAGCCAGATATGACCAATTTGGGCATGCTGCCTTTGAAGGCGGTGCTGGTTTTGGTGGTGGAGGTATGAACATGGAGGATATCTTCAGTCAGTTTGGAGATATTTTTGGTAGTGCCTTCGGTGGCGGTTTCAGTGGCTTTGGAGGATTTGGCGGTGGTCAGCGTAGGGTAAAAGGGAGTAATCTCAGAATCCGTGTGAAGCTTACGTTGGATGAAGTAGCCCAGGGTGTTGAGAAAAAAGTCAAAGTCCGCAGAAAGATGCAGGCGGATGGGGTTACATATAAAACCTGCCCAACCTGTAATGGTACAGGGCAAGTGACTAAAATCGCAAATACCATTTTGGGTCGAATGCAAACAGCCACTACCTGTACAACTTGTGGTGGGGTAGGTGAAGTTATTGACAAACGCCCTAGCGGAGCAGATGCCCAAGGTATGGTTGCCTCAGAGGAAACGGTTTCCATCAAAATTCCACCAGGCGTGGAAGAAGGCATGCAACTAAAGGTTACAGGCAAAGGAAACGGTGCACCCGGGAATGGAATTCCTGGAGATTTGTTGGTGGCCATCGAAACGGTGGAGCATGATACTTTAAAGAGAGAAGGCGATAACCTTCATTACGATTTGTACATCAGCTTTTCGGAAGCGGTATTGGGAAGTTCAAAGGAAATTGATGCCATTGGAGGAAAAGTGCGTATCAAATTGGAGCCTGGGATTCAATCTGGTAAAATATTGAGATTGAGAGGAAAAGGAATTTCTAGCCTAAACGGATATGGTAGCGGTGACCTATTGGTGCACGTCAACGTATGGACGCCGAAGGTTTTGAACAAAGAACAAAAGGAATTTTTTCAACGAATGCAGAATGATGAGAATTTTGAGCCAAAACCTCAAAAATCTGATAAATCCTTCTTTGAAAAGGTTAAAGATATGTTCTCTTAGCAAATTAAACTTTTAGGTTTCGATAAAAACCGTATATTTGGAACTGATGTTGGGAAACCAATATCTAATTTTCTTTTTCATAGCAATTTTTTTCCCATCCTTGATTCATTTTGAGGGTGGGTTTTGTTTTTAGGTAAGTTGCAATTTTTGCAAACTCTATATCTTTGAAAAAATCAACCGAATGCAAAACATGCTGGTGGCCGATACGGTTTCCAAATTCTACGGCAAACACAAGGCACTAAGTGATGTTTCTCTCGAAATTCCCGAAAACAGCATCTACGGTCTTTTGGGACCCAACGGAGCTGGTAAAACCACCTTTATTCGGATTATCAATCAAATAACCTTTCCAGACGAAGGACAAATTCTTTTTAAAGGGAAACCGTTGCATCCCAAAGATGTAGCTCGAATTGGATATCTTCCTGAAGAGCGGGGATTATATAAGAGTATGAAGGTTGGAGAGCAAGCCCTATATCTTTCCCAACTAAAGGGGGTTCCGAAGGCCGAAGCCAAAAAACGCTTGAAAGAATGGTTCGACCGTTTTGAGATTGGACCCTGGTGGAACAAGAAAATCCAAGAGCTTTCCAAAGGAATGGCCCAAAAAGTACAATTCATCGTGACGGTCTTGCATGAACCTGAATTGCTGATTTTTGATGAACCTTTCAGCGGCTTTGACCCCATAAATGCGAATCTTATCAAAAATGAGATTCTTCGATTAAAAGAAAACGGCACTTCCATCATCTTTTCTACGCACCGCATGGAGTCTGTGGAAGAACTTTGTGAACATATTGCATTGATTCACAAATCGGAGAAAATCTTGGATGGAAAATTGTCAGATATCAAAAAGGCATATCGTAAAAACAGGTTTACTGTGGATTTGAAGGCGAATCAAAACCTTGACACCGCTAAAATTTTAGAAAAAGATATTGCGATAGTGGAAAGTGAATACGATGCGAAGGAAGAAATTCAACATCTAACCCTGCAATTGCCTTGTGACGAGACCCGTGAAGTGTTGCACCTGCTGTCAGACTTGGGAACGGTGTATCGATTTGAAGAGGTGGTGCCCACAGTGAACGAAATATTTATCCAAACCGTAAACGAAAGGGAACAACATGGATAAACTTGGATTGATTATCTGGAGAGAGTATTTGGCCAAAGTGCGCAACAAGTCTTTTATTATAATGACGATACTTAGCCCTTTGCTGATTGTGGGCATGATTATCTTGATTGCCTATCTGACCAAAATCAATGATAGTGAGAGCAGAATTATCGCAGTATTGGACCAGAGCACTTTTTTTGAGGACAAGTTCAAGCCGAGTACAGCTATTTCCTATGTACATTTTGAAGATATCGACCTAGAGGCCGCTCAAGATTCCGTAAAAGCTTTGCAATACGATGGTCTTCTTTTTATCCCCAATGCTGCTAACGTTGACCTCGTTGCCCAAAACACTTTTTTCTATTCTGAAGACAACCCCAGCACAGGTACGACAGGTGCCATGGAATCCATAATTCAAGGTGTTCTACGTGAAAAGCGTATGCAAAATCTAGGGGTAAGCAACAGCACCTTCCAAAAAATTGAAAAGGAATTCAATTTAAAGCTCGCTTCTTTTGATGGAGGTGTAAACCTGAAGGGTGTCAATGAGATGAAGGCTTTTATTGGAGGTGCCTTCGGGTACGCCATCATGATGTTCATTATCATTTATGGAGGATTTGTGATGCGAAGCGTCATAGAGGAAAAAACAAGCAGGATTATCGAGGTGATTATTTCTTCGGTAAAACCGTTTTATCTCATGCTGGGAAAAATCATTGGCACCTCTCTTGCCGGGATTACCCAATTTGCCATATGGATGGTTTCTTCAGGAGCACTACTATTTGTATGCGTATTGTTATTGGGAATCAATCCAGAGACCTTGATGGTATCTCCTGAAGTGGGCTCTGCACAAATGGCTGACCTACCTTCGGACTTGGATGAAAATTTTCTTGCCTATGCCCAAGAGGCGCTACAAATTCCTTGGGCCTTGTTATTACTTTCTTTTCTAGTCTATTTCGTTTTGGGCTACCTTATTTATAGCTCTATTTATGCGGCTATCGGTGCCGCCGTTGACAACGAAACGGACACCCAGCAATTTATATTTCCGATTATTTTACCATTGATGCTAGGCATTTATATTGGTTTCTTTTCCGTATTTGGAAATCCGCATGGTCCCATCGCGGTTGGTTTTTCCTTGTTTCCCTTAACCTCACCTATTGTTATGCTAATGCGGCTACCAGGGGGTATCGGTGAAGGAGGGGTACCCGTCTGGCAATTGCTTTTATCCTTAATTTTGCTGATTATGACGTTTTTAGCTATCGTATGGCTGGCGTCTAAAATCTACCGCGTAGGCATTTTAATGTATGGTAAAAAACCCACCTATCGAGAACTTTACAAATGGTTGAAATATTGATTTGACATGCAGGATGGCGCTGAGGATTTAAAGGAAATTATTACCAATGATGTTTGGGGTTCCGTCAAGGAATTCCTGAATTGGGGAATTCACCTCGGGGAAGGTGAAAAGTCAATCCACTTGACCATTGGATTGCTTCTTCTGCTTACGTTTTCCATCATCATCACCAAAATTGTATTGAAGTGGGTAAGGCACTTGATTACCCGTAAAATGGAACGCGAGGATAAACTGAAGTTCACCAGCATCTTCAAGTTTATTCATTACGTTATTTATGTCATCGTTTTGTTGGTGACCCTAAGTGCAGCAGGTATTAATATTACCTTGATTATCACGGCTTCTGCAGCACTTTTTGTTGGACTTGGTCTGGCGTTGCAAGAGTTCTTCTCAGATATTTTGGGGGGTATCTTTATCATTATTGACAAATCGCTACAGGTTGGAGATATCGTTGAGGTTGATGAAAAAGTAGGTAAGGTTTTTGAAATCAAACTGAGAACGACCCGTGCCATAACCAGGGATGATAAGGTGATTGTCATCCCAAACCACAAGTTTATCAGTGATATCGTTTTCAACTATACCCAGAATCATCGCACTACACGAGAAAACGTATCGGTTGGGGTGGCATACGGAAGTGATGTCGACCTCGTCGCCCAACTTTTGGAAGAAAGCGCAGCGGAACAAAAACAGGTGTTGAAAAATCCAAAACCCTTTGTTCTTTTTAATGATTTTGGCGATTCAGCGCTGATTTTTTCAGTTCACTTTTTTATCAATGATAGTTTTTCCGACCCCAGAATAAAAAGTGATATCCGGTTTCGCATACATCGAAAGTTCAAGGAAAGCGGAGTGGTCATTCCATTTCCACAACGAGATGTACATATCATTCAGAACCCAACCACAAAAAACAGCTGAGCCTTGTACAGAAATAACCTCATACCGGCTCTTTTGTTTTTAGTGCTTTTTCTGGGCACCTCTAATTTGATGGGGCAAAGCACGGATATATTTCGATTTGATTACCTGAACATTCCTGAGAACGATACCGGTATCAAAACGCAACGGTATCGACTTTTGTTCAATTTGCCTTTCAAGCTCAATGAAAAAAAGGACTATCTCGTTACGGGATTGGAATACAATCGCTTCGATGTGGGGTACTCCCGGGAGTTTCCATTTGACCGAAGTGAATTGATTCGATTTCACGTCGTGGATTTGAACTTGGGCTTCATCACCAAATGGAACGAGAATTGGAATTTCATTGCGTTATTGACACCAAGATTAGCGTCCAATTTTGTTGAAGGTGTTCAAACAGAAGATTTTTTCATTAATGCCACGGCAACCTTTTGGAAAGAAAACAAAACGGCAGACAAACCATATCGTATCGTTCTTGGACTTTCCTACAATAGTACCACCGGTTTGCCCATTCCACTACCCGTAGTAAGCTATTACAAGCGGTTTCACCCCAAATGGTCCTATACTTTGGGTATTCCGCGTTCAAACTTCAAGTATCACGCCAGTTCCAAGCATACCTTTGAAACCACCTTGCTTTTGGACGGCTATTTTATCAACGTACAAAACGATATTTTGCTTCCAGACAATCAGATTGGTTCTAAAATTTCGTTGTCTGCTTTGGTAGGCGCGCTGGGCTATCAATACAATATTTCAAAAAGAATGGCACTCTTTGCCCTGTTTGGCAGGTCTTTTGAACAGGAAGGTAAATTGAGGGACAATCAAAGACAAGATGTCTTCTTGTTGAATGATGAATGGAACCTTTATATTCGAACAGGTTTCAAAATAGGAATTTTCTAAAAAGTTAGATATGTCTAGAATTTTGGTCATAGAAGATGAGTCTGCCATCCGAAGGGTGTTGACGAAAATATTGAGTGAAGAAAACGATGCCTATAAAGTATTCGAGGCAGAAGATGGGTTGAAGGGACTGGAAACCTTGAAAAAAGAAGACTTTGACTTGGTTTTATGTGATATCAAAATGCCGAAGATGGATGGCGTAGAGGTGTTGGAAGCAGCCCGACAGCTTAAACCTGAAATCCCTTTCATCATGATTTCTGGACACGGGGATTTGGACACCGCAGTAAATACCATGCGACTGGGTGCCTTCGACTACATTTCAAAGCCACCAGATTTAAATCGTTTGTTGACTACCGTTCGGAATGCCCTTGACCGAAAAGAGCTTGTTGTCGAGAACAAAATCCTGAAGAAAAAAGTTTCCAAAAACTACGAGATGATTGGTGACAGCAAGGAGATTGGTGTCATCAAGGATATGATTGAAAAAGTAGCGCCCACTGATGCTCGGGTATTGATAACAGGACCCAATGGAACAGGGAAAGAACTTGTTGCGCATTGGTTACATGAAAAAAGTGCACGGTCTTCTGCAGCCTTCATTGAAGTCAATTGTGCTGCAATTCCATCCGAATTGATTGAAAGTGAGTTGTTTGGTCATGTAAAAGGAGCGTTTACTTCTGCCGTAAAAGACCGAGCCGGAAAATTCGAAGCAGCCAATAAAGGAACACTATTTTTGGATGAAATAGGAGACATGAGTCTTTCTGCCCAGGCCAAGGTGCTACGGGCGCTTCAAGAAAATAAGATTTCAAGGGTTGGTACCGATAAGGATATCAAAGTAGATGTGCGCGTATTGGCGGCAACCAACAAAGATTTGAAAAAGGAAATAGCTGAGGGTAAATTCCGGGAGGATTTGTACCATCGTTTGGCTGTTATTTTGATTAAAGTTCCTGCTTTGAATGACCGTCGGGATGATATTCCGATTTTAATTGAACATTTCGCCAAGAAAATTGGTGAAGAGCAGGGCGCTCCTACCAAAACCTTCGCGGCAAAGGCCATCACCTTATTAAAAAGTTACGATTGGACCGGTAACGTTAGGGAGTTGCGGAATGTCGTAGAACGTTTGATTATTTTGGGAGGGAAGGAAGTTTCAGAAGAAGATGTAAAACTGTTTGCCAGCAAATAGGTCTATTGGCATTTACCAAGGTCTTCCAATGCATTTTCCGTAATGGTCAACACACGCAAGTGGTAAATTTTCTTGGGCCTTGTCAAATCTGGATTTAGTAGTTGCTGCTGCGTGTGCTCATAGGTTTTCTTGAGAAACGCTTTAGCTTCTTTGCAATCCACCGTTTCCACTACTTTTTTGGTAGATTTCTCATAGGCTTTCAGCCCATCATGAATGCGTTTTTCTAAAAGTTTGCTTTCAGGAAGCAAAACACCACCCTGTGCATCCAGCGCGTCTTTTGTGTTGAGCACTAACAAATCGTCTCCATAATCCGTGTAGGTTTCCGATTCATGAAGCGCAAGCTCTTCAAATACCCACTTGGAATGCATAAGCGCTTCTTCAAGATTGTGGTTTACAGAAGATTTTGATTTTGATTTGGTTGCTGATTTCAGAGAAAGCATCATTTTTTCCAAACCTTCAATGGCCTTTTCACAGCCGCAAGCCTTAAAGTTAGCTCGTGTTTTTTCTATTCCATTGATAGCTTTAAACGTATGATATCGGGATTTTTCAAAATCCATCGTCTCAAGCGCCTCTTTGGTTTGTGCTTTGATGTATTGCAGATTGGAATTCGCGTATTGACAAGCACCGAGACCGGTAAATGAAGACAATAGTAGGGTGCTCACTATTGCAGTGAGGCACACCATTAGCCGGATGATTTGCTTCAATTTCACTACGCTTGATTTGGGACTTAGCGAGGTTGTACAACTTACAAGATACTCTAGCTTTAGGGGCTGGAATAATATAATCGACGAAAAACAGCAAAAACTGTCAACGGTGTGAAAAAGGGTTTTCAGGGGTTCCTGACCCCAAAAAACTTCCTCAAAAAGTGCTATATTCCTCAGATGAAATTAATTAACAGCGACACTTATAAAGTTCATTCTTCCATAAAACTTTCTGAAACCCCCACTTTTGATGATTTGGGTGCGGACAAAGATGAACTTAAGGATGCCCTAAAAGACATTAGAAGAAAACTGGGGAAGTTTCAAGACACCTTGTACGCTCATGGAAAATATGGAGTGCTGGTTTGCTTGCAAGGGATGGATACTGCTGGAAAAGACAGCTTGATTCGTGAAGTGTTTAAAGACTTCAACGTTCGTGGTGTGGTCGTACATAGTTTCAAGGTTCCCACCAAGACCGAATTGGGACATGATTATTTATGGCGACACTATTTAGCGCTTCCTTCAAGAGGTAAATTCAGTGTTTTTAATAGGACGCACTACGAAAATGTTTTGGTAACCAAGGTACACCCGCAGTATATCCTATCTGAAAACCTTCCGGATGTTCACAGCGTTTCGGATGTTAATGAAAAGTTCTGGGAGAAACGATACCAGCAAATTCAGGATTTCGAGCGCCATCTGCACGAGAATGGTACTATTATTTTTAAGTTCTTTTTGCATCTTTCCAAAGAAGAACAGCGAAAAAGGTTGCTGCGCAGGCTGGCCTTAAAGGAAAAGAATTGGAAGTTCTCCCCAGGGGACCTTAAAGAACGTGCGCTTTGGGACAAATACCAAGTGTGTTATGAAGAAGCGATAAATAAAACATCAAAGCCCCATGCGCCTTGGTACACGATACCCGCGGATGATAAAAAGGCAGCTCGGGTCATCGTGGCTTCTATTCTATTGCAGGAGTTAAATAAATACAAAGATGTAGAGGAACCCGAATTGGAGGACGAAATAAAGGCTAACTTAGAGTTGTATAAAGAACAGCTTCAAAAAGAGAAACCATGAAGAAATTAGGGTGGATATTTTTACTTTTTGCATGGGTTATGCAAGGGCAGACCGCGGATGAGAAGCAGCTTAAAAGTATTTATGATTTGGCTTTGACCGAAGGAAAAGCCTATGATTGGCTGGATTATATCTCAAATCAAATCGGAGGAAGATTGTCAGGTTCGGTGCAAGCGCAGCAAGCTGTGGATTACACCAAAGGGCAACTGGATAGTTTAGGCTTGGATAGGGCTTGGCTCCAACCCGTCATGGTGCCCAAATGGGTACGGGGAACTCCTGAATTCGCGTACATAGAAACCAAACCTGGATTGACCACGAATGTGCCCATATGTGCGCTGGGCGGCTCAGTTGCCACACCGGACGTAGGGATAAAGGCATCTGTTATTGAAGTGCAAGGTATTGAAGACCTCAAAACCTTGGGACGCGAAAAAATAGAAGGTAAAATAGTATTCTACAATCGTCCGATGGACCCAACCTTGATAAGTACTTTTGATGCCTATTCAGGATGCGTTGACCAAAGGTATTCAGGGGCTGCTGAGGCGGGAAAATATGGTGCACTGGGGGTAATCGTGCGTTCCATGAACTTGCGGTTGGATGATTTTCCGCATACAGGCTCAATGGCCTACGGAGATACTCCCGTTGCTGAACGTATTCCTGCGGCGGCAATCAGCACCAAAGGAGCGGATTTGCTAAGCACCACCTTATCCTTGAATCCTGATATCAAATTCTATTTCAAACAGAATTGCAAGCAATTTGCGGATGTACAATCTTATAATGTGGTGGGAGAAATAAAAGGTTCTGAGTTTCCCAATGAAATTATGGTCGTAGGAGGCCACTTGGACTCTTGGGACTTGGGAGATGGTTCTCATGATGATGGTGCAGGTTGTGTTCAGAGCATGGAGGTATTGCGGTTGTTGAAAAAGTCGGGGTATCAGCCCAAAAGAACCCTTCGGGTGGTGTTGTTCATGAACGAAGAAAATGGTTTGCGGGGTGGAAGAAAATATGCCGAAGTCGCCCAAAGAAAAGGAGAGAAACACATTTTTGCTTTGGAAAGCGACGCAGGTGGATTTACCCCTCGAGGTTTTTCTTTCAACTGTTCAGATGAAAACTTTAAGCAGGTTCAAAGTTGGGAAAAGCTCTTCGAACCCTATCTGGTACATCTTTTCGTAAAAGGTTTTAGCGGTGCTGATATTCGTCCATTGAAATCGGATGATATGGTGTTAGCTGGTTTGGTCCCGGATTCGCAGCGCTATTTTGACCATCACCATGCGGAAAATGATACGTTTGAACATGTCAATAAAAGGGAATTGGAACTCGGCGCGGCCAGTATGGCGAGCTTGGTGTATCTCATGGATAAATATGGCGTGGTACCTTCCGCTAAAATCAAAGGATAATTAGTACCCATCTACTTCACTTGCTAATAAATACATGGGTGAATTCCGGTCGATTCGCTAGCTAAGCCGTATCTTTGTGGCCTTTTAAAACAAGGATTCTTAAACGAAAAATAGAACGTATGCAAGACGGTATTTACGCCAAATTCAATACCAATCGTGGTGAAATTTTGGTCAAGCTTACCCATGATAAAACCCCTGGAACGGTAGGCAATTTTGTAGCCCTAGCGGAAGGAAACATGGAAAATAGTTCAAAGCCACAAGGAAAGCCCTATTACGATGGTTTAAAGTTCCATCGTGTTATCCAAGATTTTATGATTCAAGGGGGGTGTCCCCAAGGAACGGGAACGGGAGACCCGGGATATAAGTTCGATGATGAGTTCGATAGTACGTTGACTCATGACGGACCAGGAGTATTATCCATGGCAAATGCAGGGCCAGGTACCAACGGTAGTCAATTCTTTATCACGCATGTTGCTACACCTTGGTTGGATGGAAAACATACGGTTTTCGGTCATGTTGCCGCAGGGCAAGAGGTGGTAGATGCCATTGCACAGGGTGATACGATTGAGACCTTGGAAATCGTAAGAGTAGGCGATGAGGCTGAAAACTGGAATGCTATTGAAGCGTTTCGCGAGTTTGAAGGCTCTCGTCAACGAAGATTGGAGGAAGCCAAAGCAGCTGCAGAGGCAGAACTTGAAAAACTTGCTGCAGGTTTTCAAAAGACCGATAGTGGTTTGCGTTATCAAATCATCCAAAAAGGAGATGGTGCGGCTGCCGAAAAAGGAAAGAAGGTCTCGGTACATTACGAAGGAAGTTTGACCAATGGTCAAGTTTTTGATTCTTCCTACAAACGAAATCAACCCATAGATTTCAATTTGGGCGTAGGACAAGTAATCCCTGGATGGGATGAAGGTATTGGATTGCTAAAAGTTGGTGATAAAGCCCGTTTTGTGATTCCATCGCACTTAGCGTATGGTAGTGCAGGCGCAGGAGGTGTTATTCCGCCAAACGCAACTTTGATTTTTGATGTAGAATTAATGGACGTGATGTAATCCACGTCTAAGGAATAAGTCAAGAAAAGCTCCCAAGTTAGGGGGCTTTTTTATTTGCCACGGTTTACGCTAATCAAAAGCAAGCAAGCATTCAGTAGCAAAAGAATAAGCAAAACGGTAAAAAAAGTTTGCATGGTATTCAGTTTATGTATTCAAAGGGGGTGCTGTTGTTGTTATAACAAATGAACGAGGGAAAACCCTACTTATTGTTCGATATGTTTCGCCATCCGGATGCGGTTCGGAGGTTCATTTCGGTTGGGTATAGCCTATCACTTCCCTATTTATAGGGGAATTTGACAGCTCATCTGTCAGGAAAATGAATTAAGGTGGACATACGATGTTTATTTATAAGGATTGTGGTTTAGGTATTCTCTTACAATAAAGAG
>JBCBPD010000016.1:0-52159 GCA_039820925.1 Bacteroidota bacterium
CATTTCTACTTACCACCTTAATAGTGCCTTCTGCATTATTGATTGGTTTGGTTATTGCTTTTAGAAAAAGTTTAGGTTTGTTTGCTTATAAGATGATAATTCTAGTTGTTTTGTCAATACTAGCCTTCCGATTTATGGACTTACAAGTAAGAAGCTTAATTCATTTTTCCACAAATCACATTTTAAACACTTATTTGGATGTTATAGTTTTTGGTCTTTTAAGCTTAATTCTTATTTCACTCTTGAGAAAGATAGAAAAGTAGTGACTTTTATGAAGGAAAATGTAAATAATGATAAGACTAGGTTATAGTTTGTTAATATTCAGTTTAATTTTAATAGGCTGTAATGATCAAATCGATTACAAAGTAAATCACGTTTTGTTGTCAGCAATAAATGAACACATTTCAGAATGTGAATCCGAAGCAAAGAGCGATAGTACTTTTATTGAAACGGACATTTATTTAGTGGTAATGAGTACGTCGGATGGAGATTTGATTGAAGTAGGGCTTTTTCAAAACACGTATTATTTGCAAGAAAATCTTGATGGATACATGCAGATAGGGGATAATAAAGTCTTTTTTTATAAATCACATCCACTTCTTGTGGATGAAGGAACCTTAAGTAGAGAAGGTTTAGAAGATATCCCTAATGAAAATTCTGAACTAGCAGAAATCGCTTATGATCCGAATATTAAGCATTTGAAATTTAGCAAGGATGATTTAGAATAGTTTTGTATTCTATTACCGGATGTACTACCCCTTTTTATTTACTGGTCTCTGACTTTTATTTAACGGTGATATCCTTGAGTTTGAATAGAAACCATGGCAATGTTACCGTGGTTTTCTTTCTTACACCCGAAACAAAATATACCTACTTCCTTCACAAATATCCCCAAACTGGGGTCAGCCCCACTAATCTAAAAATTAAGGTAATGGTCTCATTATGAAATTGCGTTCAACCCTTTCATAACTTATCAGTAGATTAAGGACATAAGTGATATCACTAAATTAGAAGTTCAAAAAATATTGAATGATGTATACGAGGACCAAACAAACGGGCACTTATTTGTGTTTCTTTTTGATGTGCTTATTTAGTCATTGAAAAGGATTATCATTACAATCAGTTTATGTGGCATTTGAGGCATGTACAATCTGATTTGGCAAACAGTTGAACCAAGTACACCCTTCACACTGAAAAAGAGCATTTGAACGATAAGAGACGACTGAAAGTGCATCAACTGAAATCGACTTTGGTACATCTTCTGCAAGTGGATTTTGGAATTCCGGCAGTAATTTTTCTGGCTTTGACGGCTTTAGTATTGCTTATTTTGGCATAGAGGAGAAAGAACTCTTCAATATAAATTTTGATAATGTATTTTTTTCAATCCAATCAATATGAAACTACTTCTTAAACTACTCAAAAGGCATAAGGTTGTAGTTATATTTTTGGGTATTTCCCTCTTGGTATTTGTACTAAGCTATTTAGTTCTTCCAAAAGGAGAATATCGTGATTTAGCATATTGGATAAAGTTCTTCATTATCATTTGTGGTAGTGCAATCGCATTTATTGAGCTTGCTGAGTGGCCCAAGAAAGAGGCACATCGAAAAAGACTGATGTACTCGCTATTTTTTGTTTTGTTATTGCTGTCCATAAAAGACACCTCGGAGGAAACAATAGGAACCAAAAATGCCCAAAATAAAATGGATAGTTTAATAATCGCCGAGAAAAAACGAGCTGATACAGTAATATCAAATCTTAGGGAAAGTCTTGATACTTTAAAGTCTACAAGAAGTATAGTCAATAAGTTGAACGACACCTTGAATGTTGTAAAAGATAGCTTAACGGAGCAAGTTGTCACTCTTCGGAACGTAATCCAACAGTCCGAAGACTACACAATACTCAAACAAAAAGAATTCAATGCAGGAAGACCATATCTCGTTTTTTATTCAGGGGCAACGGAATTCATAATTGATTCTTCTGGAATAATTAAGACAGTAAATATAAAGTTTGGCAATGCAGGAAAAAGAAGAGCCACTAGTTTGAAATACAAGGTACGCTGGTACATATTTAATCAAGGGAGCGGGAAGATTTATGGGGATAATAGAGAATTTCGAAAGACAGGTATGTATACAATGAGCAACTTAGCTACTTTGAAGGCTGGTGACCCCAGAATATTAAAAATACCTGTAGGGATAAAAGATTCAATATTCTTGAAAACGGACATAGAATTGTTGCTTGCCTTTAGAATCTACCTTAAGGATGATTTCGGTTACAATACTAACGTGAAATTCTTCATGTCCGCTAGTGAGTTTGACGGTAAAGATTTTGAAATCGGTGAATTCAATGAAGGGAAAAGAATGGAAGCTTTACAAAGACGTTTAAAAGTGGATAATGATTTCAAAGAATTCTTCGATGAATAGTAAGAAGTCCAAGTGTATGCGTGAGAGAAAAGTTGACCGGTTGTATTGCATGAAGCCCAAGACGGATATCCGTCCCATTGATTACGATAGGAACTACGACCCAAAGGGAACGCTTTACATCGGCAAGGCCGAAAGCTTCCAAAAGGATGTTATCGAGCTACAGACGGCGATGGAACCAAGCAACGATTCGTCATTGCATGAATGCAGCAAAGCTTATTGAGGAAAACCAGAGATATGGAAGGACTACCCATACCGTAACCTATACGTAGAGCTAACGGAATCAAAAAAGGTGGATAACTCCTTCGTGGACAAGCTACATAGCTTTATGGAGGAGTTTGAAGATTTACCACCGTTAAACAGAGAAAGATAATGATATTGACGAACTATGAGAATGGATCAAAAAAAGGTTGAAGGACACATTAAACTACAAGGTTAACTGCAAATAGATTCAAAATGTTGTACCTATGTTGTACCCAACAAAAAACCCAAGAACTAAAATCTTGGGCTTCCTTTGTAGCGAGAGGGAGACTTGAACTCCCGACCTCAGGGTTATGAATCCTGCGCTCTAACCACCTGAGCTACCTCGCCAGTTGCTGTAAAGCGGCTGCAAATATAAAGTTTAATTTTTCCCAAATCAAAAATCACTATTATTTTATGATTTGATATTAAATTTTATATCTTACTCGACTATAGCGCAAACACAAAAGGAAAAACAAAACACTAGAATGAGCGAAAAAACCAAATTTGAAATCGAGTTCGTTATTCAAGCTTCGCCTCAATTATTATATCAATACATTTCAACCCCTTCAGGCCTTTCAGAATGGTATGCTGACAACGTAAATTCCCGTAGTGAGCGGTTTACTTTTATCTGGGATGGGACTGAGGAAAATGCCAAAATGCTCAAGAAAAAAAGCGATGAATTTGTCAAATTTGCTTGGGAGGAAAATGAAGATGATAGCTTTTTCGAAATGCGAATCATCGTTGATGAGATAACGAAAGACGTTTCTTTATTTATTACCGATTTTGCAGAAGAAGATGAGGTAGAAGAAGCCAGAATGCTCTGGGAAAATCAAGTATCTGACCTGAAACAAGTTTTAGGCTCCAAATAAATACGACAAACCTTTTTTATCTTTGGCCTTGATTTTTTTCAAGGCTTTTTTTATGGTCAATTTCAATGGAAATTTAATTGCAGACAGCGAACCCCTGTTGAGTCCGTATAATAGGGGTTTAAAGTATGGAGATGGGGTTTTTGAAACGCTACGATATGTAAACGGGATCCTTTTCTTTTGGGAAGACCATTATTTTCGATTGATGGCCTCCATGCGAATGTTGCGTATGGAGATTCCAATGAATTTCACTCCAGAATTTCTGGAAGGAGAAATCAAGCGGACGATAGCAGAGAATGAATTGGAATCAGCTTCGGTTCGAGCACGCTTGACGGTTTTTAGAAAAATAGGCGGTAACTATACCCCAGCAACCAACGCAGTAGATTATTTGATAGAAGTCAAAGCTTTGGAAGCTCCATTTTACACAATTCCCGAAGGGAATTATGAAGTGGAACTATTCAAAGATTATTGGGTGAACAAGGATATGTTATCCCAACTCAAGACTACGAACAAGATTCTCAACGTCATCGCAGGAGTTTATGCGAAAGAGAATGGATATGAAAATTGCCTTTTGCTCAATGGGGAAAAGCATGTGGTGGAAGCGATAAACGGCAATGTTTTTCTTGTACAGGGACAAACCGTAAAAACACCACCACTTTCAGAGGGTTGCTTAAATGGGATATTACGCAAAAAGTTGATAGCGATTATCTCAAACCTTCCTGATGTAGAGCTGGTAGAAGCGCTTATCAATCCTTTTGAGCTTCAAAAAAGTGATGAGTTATGGATTACCAACGCTATTCAGGGGATAATACCAGTGACCAAATACCGCAAAAAGCAATATGCCAATACGTTGGCGAAGAATGTTTTAGGAAAATTGAATGCACAAGCCAGGCTTCAATCCACTAATTGAGTGAAGGATTTTCTGGAGCGTTGGACCAAAGCAGATAGTCTCCACCTAGTTCCACCATCTTTTCTTTCCAAAAGGCGGTAGAAGATTTTTCCAAAATGCCACTTTCGTACTCATTGTTGACCACTACCCATGAGTTGGAGTTCAGTTCCTGGTCCAGTTGATAGGAGGCCCACCCGGAATATCCCAAGAAAAACTTGATATCCTGTTCTGTAATGGTTTTGTTGTTGATGAGCTCAACGGTACGGTCAAAATTTCCACCCCAAAAAATTCCGTCAGAAATTTCAATGCTCCCATCAATTAAATGTGGCACCTTATGAATGAAATAAAGGTTGTCTTGTTCAACAGGACCACCGTTAAAGACTTGGAATGGGATGGTAATTTCTGAAATTAGGTCGCTAATGTTGTAATCGAGCGGTTTGTTCAAGATAAAACCAACAGAACCTTCTTGGTTGTGTTCTGCCAAAAGGACCACCGAGCGGTTGAAGGAAACATCACCTGTAAGAGAGGGTTCCGCAATCAGTAATTTTCCCTTTGTGGGTTTATCAAAGCTCATGACTACAAACTTGCTGTTCTTAAATGTAACATATTCTATTTGAATAACAAAAAGCGCTTTAAAACAAAAAAGCACCTCTCAGTGAGGTGCTTTTCTGTATTTAGATAAGCAGAATCTTAGTTTACTGCAGAGCTCAATTCAGCACCTGCTTTGAACTTTACTACGTTTTTCGCAGCAATTTTGATGGTCTGTCCGGTCTGAGGATTTCTTCCGTCACGAGCTTTTCTGTGATCTACTGACCAAGAACCGAATCCTACTAGAGATACTCTGTTCCCTTTTTTAAGGGCACCTTCTACGTTCCCTAAGAAAGATTCCAATGCTTTTTTAGCTGCTGCCTTAGTGATGCCAGCATCAGCTGCCATAGCATCGATTAATTCTGTTTTGTTCATAATAGATATAAATTAATAGTTGTTAAAAAAACTTTAATGCTGGACAAATTTATATGGATTTGTATTTCACGCAAGTAAAACCGGGGGAAATGGGCACTTTTGTTAATAACTTGAAACGTTTGTTGATAAAGTGAACAAAAAATCACTCCCTCATGAAGCCAGTGATAGCAAGGCCTTAGCGGAGTCGAGCATTTTCATCCACGCTAAGACCACGCAGAAGGTCATCCATTTTCATTCGCTTTTTGCCTGGAAATTGGACCTCCAAAATTCTCAAGTACCCACCTTTCACCTTAACGGACATATCCTTTTTGGATATGCGCAAAGTACCCGTCAGAATTTCATCTTCAATAGGTTCCATTTCAGAGATGAAGATTTTGATGTCCATGGTTTTGCCTTGGTTTTCGAAAACACACCAAGCCCCAGGATACGGACTAAGCCCTCGAATATGATTATGAATGGTAACCAAAGGTTGGTCCCAGTCAATGCGACAGGTTTCCTTATGAATTTTTGGTGCAGAGGATTGTTCCGCGTCGTTTTGCGGGGTAGTGGAGAAGTTTCCTTCTGAAATACGTTGGCAGGTTTCCACCACCAAGCTAGCACCAAGGGTTTTCAAACGGTCATGTAACGTTCCGACGTTATCCGTTTCAAAAATGGGTTCAGTTTTTTGGGCGATGATATGACCCGTATCAATTTTCTCATCAATAAAAAAGGTGGTGACACCCGTTTGGGTTTCCCCTCGAATAATGGCCCAATTAATTGGTGCTGCACCACGATATTTAGGTAAAAGCGAAGCATGCAAGTTAAATGTCCCGAATTCCGGCATATTCCATACCGCCTTTGGTAGCATCCGAAAGGCTACTACCACTTGAAGGTTTGCTTTTAATTCCTTTAAGGAAGCCAGAAACGACGAATCTTTCAGGTTTTCTGGCTGTAGCACGGGAAGCTGATGCTGCAGAGCATATTCTTTTACCGCCGAAAGCCGCACTTTTCTTCCCCTTCCTGCTGGGCGGTCTGGCGCCGTTACAACACCTACAACCTCAAAACCCGCTTGGAGAATAGCATCGAGACTACCCACAGCAAATTCTGGGGTTCCCATAAACACAATACGAAGGGGTGTACTACTTTTCAATACAATATTCGTTTTTATGATTCAAAGATATTTTCTCTTCTTCTAATAACTGGGCCAAGAGGGCCAAAACCTTTTGTTCGTTTTGACGGCCCAATTGAGTAACCAATGCTCTTGAGGTCATATTTTGTTCTTCTAGGCTTTTCAAGATGTTTTGGGTTAAACTTTGAGCAGGAATTTGGATTCGCTCCAAGCAAACATCGCAAATACCGCAGGGCTCATTGATTGTTTCGCCAAAATAGCGCAACAAAACGGTATTCCGGCATTTTTCGTTTTGCTGTACATATTGCAACATATGTTTCAGGTTGCTAGTCTTGGTTTTTCGAAGGGTTTCCAATTTTTTCGAAAAAGAACCTATTGTGGTTTCATCCTCACGGGGAACCAAAAAACGAATTGCTAAATCACTATTTCCGGGTTTGAAGTCCACAATACCATCTTTGTGCATGGTATGAAGTTGTTCCAGTAAAGTGGTTTCCGGAAGGTTCAGTTTTCGTTTGAGCAACCCAATGTTGATTTTGGTTTCATAGTCCATTAATCCGCCATACGTGCGAAGTAAAGTTTGCAATGTTTTACCTAAAGCTGGATGACGTTCCGCATAATTAAAAAGACTTCCTTTTCCCGCTAAAACCTGTAAATAGGAAATGGGACGGCGCATTTCAGATAGATTAATGATATCGTATTGGTCGAAAATCTTTAGCGCTTGATACGTTTTGCCAAAAGGGAAATCATATTGGTTGCAAAATGTTTCAAAGGGCAGCCCGAACTCGCCTTCGGGTAATTCCCCAAAGGCAATCTGGAAGAAGCTGCTCAATTTACGATACACTTGATTCAAAAAAGAGGCATCTGGCATGCTCTCCAAAAACTGTTGCTGCGCTTTATCAATATCTTCTGGTTGGTATAGCAGGTAAGCTTCAGCCGATTCGCCGTTCCTTCCAGCACGTCCAACCTCTTGAAAATAGCTTTCAAGACTATCCGGAATTTGATAATGTATCACCAATCCAACATCCGCTTTATCAACACCCATCCCGAACGCATTGGTAGCGACCATAATCGGAACCTTGTTTTGCATCCAATCCTTTAAGCGATTTGTTTTTTCGTGTCTGGGCAATCCACCATGAAAAAAAGCTGCTTCAATCCCCTGTGAACTTAGATAGCTTTGTAGTTGCTGCGCTAGCCTCCTTGACCGGACGTAGACAATGGCACTTTGTGATGTTTGAGCCAATAATGCTTTAAGGTGGTAGCGTTTGTCTTCAGTGCGCTTAACGCGAAGGGCTATATTTCCACGTTTGAAGGAGTCCTTGAAAATTTGAGCAGTATATAACCCTAAATTCTCCACTACGTCTTCAACTACCTTGGGAGTAGCGGTAGCAGTAAGCGCTATTAAAGGAATTTCGGGATGCAAAGTTCGTAAAACCGAACACTCTAAATAGGAAGGGCGAAAATCATTTCCCCATTGCGAGATACAATGCGCCTCATCAATCGCAATTAGATTGACCTTAAATGATTTGATGCGCTCTAAAATGATAGGATTTTTTAGTCTTTCAGGGGAGAGGTACAAGAATTTGTAGTTCCCATACAAACAGTTGTCCAATATTTGGGTGACCTCCTCGGTGTTCAATCCTCCCATGAGGGCTACGGCCTTAATGCCCTTTCGTTTCAACTCCTCAACTTGGTCTTGCATCAAAGCTATCAGTGGTGATATAACAATGCACAATCCTTCATTCACTAAAGTGGGCACTTGATAGCAAACTGATTTCCCACCTCCAGTTGGCAGCAACGCCAAAACATCTTTTCCTTCAAGTACAGCCTGGACAATATGTTCTTGGGAACCCCTAAAATCAGAGTGCCCCCAAAATTGGGTCAATATGTCTTTCGCGTTTGTCAGAACAATCTAATTTTGAAGGTTGCGTACAATGAAATCGGTACGGTTGGCAACAGTATCTTTTGGCACTTCTATGGGTTGATAGCCAAAACGCTTATACGTTGCATCCAAAGCATCATGGATTTGGATGGCTTCTTCAAATGATTCCAATCGTTCATTATCTGAAACATAAATCGCTTCCCATGGGGGCAACATAAATATTTTATCATATTGATGTTGCTCGCACGCCTCTAAGAAGTCATCTCCGTAGGGTTGATTGAAAAAATCCATGTAGGCCAACACATCAGGGACACCTCTGTCAAAGAAAATCACTGGATTCGATAGCGCTAAGGACTTTTGAAAATGCTTTACTCGGCCTTCCAGTAGGTTTTTGTTGAATTGATAAGCGTCTTCTACAAAAACCAATGGGTTGCTAATCATTTCCTTGGTTGTTCCCGTATCTTTTTTGGCTTCCGATGTCATCTCCCGAATAATCTCATGAAAACAAGGAAAACCCTGGGCCTCCAACTGCTGGATAACCGATGTTTTTCCGGTTCCGGGACCTCCTGTTATTACGATACGTTTTGACTTCAAAAAAGCGAGCTTTGAAAACAAAGAACGGAAAACCAATGAAGTAAAAAAAATTCTGGCGAACCGCTATCTTTGTTTAAAATTGATGACATGGAGCAGGACAACGCAGATGCGTTTTACGCAAGATTAAAAGAACAACTTCTTGAGAATACCTCTTGGCCTTCGAATTACCTTTACAAGTTTATAGTACCAACAGACCAGGATAAGATAGATAGTATCACTCGAATTTTCGACAATACAGGAGCGGTAATCGACTCGAAAAAGTCTAAAAAAGGAACCTATACCAGTGTATCCATAAATGTGAATCTTGCCGACCCAGATGCTGTAATTGAAAAATACAAAGCAGTCTCTGAAATTGAAGGCGTAATTTCACTTTAAGGTCAGTGATTCCCTTAATTTTAGTATTTTGCGCCTTATACAGTCTGCTTTCCACTTTCTTAAATCTTAAAATTTAGTTTTGAATCCAGTAGAACATTTAGAATATAATACGGAACGTGCCAAATTGTTCATACCTGAATATGGACGACATTTCCAAAAAATGGTTGACCATGCCGTTTCCATCGAAAATCGCGAAGAGCGAAATAAGGTAGCCAAAGCCATTATCAGTGTAATGGGGAACCTTCAACCGCATTTGCGTGATGTTCCAGATTTTCAACACAAACTATGGGACCAGCTTTTCATCATGTCCAATTTTGAGCTTGATGTGGATTCACCTTTTCCCATAACTTCCAAAGAAGTTTTGCAACAGCGTCCTGAACCATTGGAATATCCCCAGAACCATCCGAAGTATCGTTTTTATGGCAACAACATCAAACGAATGATTGATGTGGCCATCAAGTGGGAAGAAGGTGACATGCGTTCTGGATTGGAATATGCCATTGCCAACCACATGAAAAAATGTTATCTCAACTGGAACAAAGATAGCGTTGAGGATTCGGCGATTTTTGAACATTTGAAGGAACTCAGCGATGGGAAAATCGACTTGGCGCCTAAAGGAGAAAGCTTAACCGAGAGCGACCAATTCCTTAAAAACCGCCAAGCGAAATCGAATCGCAATGGTTCCAACAACAAGAAAGGCCCACGCAACAACAGGTCCAAGAAAAGATACTAATTCCGATTACCATTTATGGGAGCTTTTAGAATAGAGGGCGGACACCAACTCAGTGGCGAAATAACCCCTCAAGGTGCAAAGAACGAAGCGCTACAGATTCTTTGTGCGGTATTGTTGTCGCCTGAAAAAATTACCATCCACAACATTCCCGATATTATTGATGTCAACAAGTTGATAGCACTGCTGGAAGATTTGGGCGTTAAAATCCAAAAAAAAGGAGAGGGCTCTTATACCTTCATGGCAGATGATGTCAATTTGGAGTATCTCCAATCCGATAAGTTCAAACAAGATGGTAGAGGCCTTAGAGGGTCCATCATGCTTGTGGGACCTTTATTGGCTAGATTTGGAAAGGGTTACATTCCCAAACCAGGAGGAGATAAAATTGGACGTCGTCGTTTGGATACCCACTTCGAAGGCTTTATAAAATTGGGAGCCAAGTTCCGATACAACCGTGAAGAATACTTCTATGGCGTAGAAGCGACCAAACTCAAAGGCACTTATATGTTGTTGGATGAGGCTTCGGTGACAGGAACAGCCAACATTGTAATGGCCGCGGTTTTGGCAGAAGGAACGACTACAATATACAATGCTGCGTGCGAACCCTACTTACAGCAGTTGTGCAAAATGCTCAACCGAATGGGTGCCAAAATCAGTGGAATAGGTTCCAACTTATTGACGATTGAAGGTGTAGAAAGTTTGGGTGGAACGGAACACACCATGCTTCCCGATATGATTGAGATTGGTAGCTGGATAGGTTTAGCGGCCATGACCCGAAGCGCTTTGACCATTAAAAATGTCAGCTGGGATGATTTAGGACAAATTCCTAACGTTTTTCAAAAACTGGGGATTAAAATCGAGAAAAAGGATGATGATATCCATATTCCTAGTCATAAAGATGGCTATGAAATCCAAAATTTTATTGATGGGTCAATCCTGACTATAGCCGATGCTCCTTGGCCTGGACTAACTCCTGATTTATTAAGTATCATCTTGGTAGTTGCTACACAGGCGAGGGGAGAGGTTTTGATTCATCAGAAAATGTTTGAGAGTCGTTTGTTTTTTGTGGATAAGCTGATAGACATGGGCGCTAAGATTATTCTATGTGACCCGCACCGTGCTACGGTGATTGGGCATGATTTCAAATCTACCTTGAAGGCGACAACCATGGTGTCTCCTGATATTCGGGCCGGAGTTTCTTTGTTGATTGCAGCGCTATCCGCGAAAGGGACATCGACCATACATAATATAGAGCAAATTGACCGAGGCTATCAGCATATTGACAGTCGTCTTCGTGCCATTGGGGCCAAAATTGTTCGGGTTTAATTCCAGAAAGCTGGACTAGTCGCCAAAATCAAAGTCCAAAGTAGGGTGCGAAACCAGTTTCTTTGCACCAATTTCTGTAGTAGCAGCGTATTGAACTTTCCCGCTTGAATACTATTGTGTATGGGCACAAAAATCAAGAAGGTCGAAATCCAAATCAATAGAACCAGTACGCCTCTAGCTATGGAGATAGTATTCACTTCTTCAAAAAGGGCATAAAGTGTCAAAAATAACTGTCCGACCATAAGCGGCATAACTACCATGGTGATGCGAACGGTATAGGTTTTATGCCAGGAAATGAGGTCTGAGCTTGAATAAAACAAGAAGCTGGGATAAATCACCAATTGCACCATCCAGATGAGAACGAAAGTTCCACTATCAAAAAACAACTGAAGAAGGGGAAGCACTTATTTATGTAGTGGTTCTGTAAACAACACGTCTTTTACATTGGAAAAGAATTCCATAGCCAACTTACTAGGCTTGGCAAAAGCGTTGGATTGCTCGAAAAAACTATCGATTTGTTTCATTTTAACGTAAGCCGCACTTCCGTTTTGACCGTAATCATGAAATGCCATACTCCATTCATGGAATATTCGATTTTGCAAAGGGCTCTGGGATAGGATAGTCAAATCCGTGTGGCGTGGGTCTTTACTGATACGTTCAAAAAGAGGAATTACTTCAGCCTCATCTCCTTCCAATAACTGAAGGAATTGCTTGTTGTGGTAGAGGAGACATCCTGTAATTTGATGTGTGGCATTGTAATTTCTCGCATCACCCAACATTTTATAAATCTCGGGAACTGCGAAGGAATCACTAGCCGTAGAACGATACACTAGCGAATGCATGATGCAAAAATTGATAAAGGTTGCGTATCAAATATAGATTTTTTGTTCAAGTTTTGGTAACAAAATCGACGAAAACAGCTCAAAACACTGAACAAAACAAGCGAATTGTGAATTTTTTAGCTGAGGAGCATGATTTTTGAAGACCATGCAATAGCACTTCCCATTGAAGAATTTAAAGATGGTTTTAGGTCTTTTCCTCTAAAGTACCATCGGGGTATAAAGCAAACCTACCCTTATTGGCTTCATGAACATTATCCGGATAAGGCCAGGGCCAACCGCCAAATTCGGTCAGCTGGTATTCCTCCATCGTTTTGTGTATTTCCGCTTCAGTATTCATAACAAAAGGGCCATATTTCGCTACAGGTTCGGAAATAGGTTTGCCTTCGAGCAACAAAAAATGGGCAGGTTTGTTTCCTACGGTTAAGGTTGCCGCCAAATGACTTTGCAAAGCAATTCCGAAATTTACATTCACTTTTCGCTCCCCGAAATGCACAAAATCACCTTCATAGAAATAAAACACACGGTTAAGTCCTTCTTCTGACGCCGGAAGATTGAATTCGGAGCCTTCTTTCACAGAAATGTTCCAAATGTTTACATGATTATCTGGTGTGGCTGCCCAAGAGTTTGGTGCTGGTTTTGGCGCTTTCGTGTTGTGATAATCTCCGGCAATGACTTTGATTGTGGCATTTGGTTCTTCAACTATAGGAATGTCTTCGTGCCAAAGCATTTTAAAATGGGGGTCCACAAATTTATCCTTTGCGGGTAAATTCAACCAAATTTGAAAAAGTTCCAAAGGGTTCTCTTTCTCTTGATTTAGTAAAGGAAACATCTCGGAATGCTGTACGCCGCTCCCGGCCGTCATCCATTGCACATCGCCATGGCCGAAGCGACCCGCGGCACCCAAAGAATCGGAATGGTCACAAATGCCCTTGTTTACAATCGTTATGGTTTCAAAACCGCGGTGGGGATGATACGGAAATCCGGGTATGGTTTGCCCGTGATACATTCGCCAACCGTCTTTTAAGGTGAAATCATTTCCCATGTTTCGGCCTTCCAACAATTCCTCTGCAGGACCAAGATTGGATTCTCCTTTCGGATAATGGTCCAAATGATACACACAAAAAAAGGAAAGGGTCTTCCGTTTGCCAAGGGAAACCCAAAGGGAATGTATGTTTAATCGCTTTTTCCATTAATGAGACGCGGTATTGATTTCAATCCAGTACCCTTCAGGGTCTTGGAAGTAGATTTGTTTTACGCCATCCGACCGACTGGTAACCGCGTTTTCATTTCCAGGCCAATCATAAAACAAGACATCATGGGCCAATAGGTTTTCAATAAACTTTTCCAAATTGGAAACGGACAGGCTGAAATGGATGCTTTTATCCTTTGGAAATTCATGTGCCTCTTTTTTAACAAGCTGCAATTGTGAATTTCCGTAAATATTGAACCATCGAAAACCGGGTTTTTGTTCCGGATGTTGAACTTCTTTCAAGCCCAAAACATCCCTGTAGAAATCTCCCGTCTTCATGAGGTTGCCCACAACCAAAGATTGGTGGTCGAAATGATAGGTTTCGGATTTTATGGGTGTTCCATTAAAAGTGGTTTCTAAAAAAACTTGCTGCCACGTTCCGTCATAAACTCCAACTTTGAAGCCGTAGGTGTTGGCATCTATGAACGACCAATAGTCTGTTACCGTGGTGCCTTGGTAATCGTAGGTATAAATAATGTCTTTCCCTTTGGAACGTACCGTGCCTTGCGTCATACCGCCGAAAACATCGAATTCATAAAAGGTGAGTTGTTTGGCTTTGGCATCAAATCGCCTTACGCCATGATTTCTGTTTCCGTATTCATTGCGCCCCTGATTGGTGAATCCCTTGGAGTTTACGAGCACTAAAGCACTATCCAGACTATATGCTACTTGCAATTCTTGTTTGAAAAGAGAACCATCTCCCCATTTTCCCTCAGCAGACCACTCTTTGGCCATAAGCGGTTCAAATATTGCTAGGGGTTTTTCTTGCGCCAGGGTGAGCAAAGTGCCGAACAAAAAGGGCAACAGGAAGCGTTTGTGCATTATTGGTGTTAGGGTTGCGAAAGCGCGTCTATCTTTTTCTGTATCGCATCGGCCTGCGCGTATTTGTTATCGCTTTCGGTCCGATTGATTTTAGAAAGCTCAAAAGCCTCTTTCATTAATTTTTGATACTGTTGTTGTAGTTTCTACTTCACTTTTCTTTTTGAACAATCCAAACATCTCTTTCGTTTTTATTTTACGATGCGTTGAAAAGCTAAAGTTGGTTTTCGTATCTACTATTTAAAAATACGAAAAACGCCTTAGCTCACCGCTTCTTTATATACTTTTAAGCACCGCTCTCGCGCGAACTTGTGGTCCACCATTTTGGGAGGATACGTCAATTCTTGTAATTCAGGGACCCAAGTGTTGATGTAATCCCGTTGCTTATCAAATTTGTCTACCTGGGTCATGGGGTTGAAAATTCGGAAGTAAGGTGCAGCATCCACGCCACTACCAGAAGCCCATTGCCAATTGCCCACATTACTGGCTTGTTCGTAATCCAACAGTTTCTCCGCAAAATAAGCTTCGCCCCAACGCCAATCGATAAGGAGATGCTTGCACAAAAAGCTGGCAACTAACATCCGAACCCGATTGTGCATATACCCTGTAGTATTCAACTCTCGCATCCCAGCATCAACCAAAGCATAACCCGTTTGCCCGTTCTTCCATTTTTCAAACTCCTCCTCATTGTTTCGCCAAGCGATTCGGTCATATTTGGGTTTGAAGGCTTTGTGTACGGTATGTGGATAGTGCCAAAGAATTTGCATAAAAAACTCACGCCAAATCAATTCACTCCAAAAGACTTCATTATCCTGAGCAATTGCTTTTTGAACCATTTTTCTAATAGAAACCGTTCCAAAGCGAAGGTGAGGGCCGAGCCTTGACGTACCCTTTTCTATCCCGGGAAAATTTCTAGTGGCTTCGTAATTTTCTATAAGTTTTGGTGTCGCCGTATAGCCAGGAACCTTAATGCTAGCGGCGGTAAAACCCATTTCTGCAAGAGATATCTGAGGATAAGCTCCTTTTTTATAAAGTTGGTCAAAAAGTGAAACTGTATCGTAATTCAGCAAATGCAGTGAAGGGTTGAAAATCTCCTTCCACTTGTTTTTATAGGGTGTGTAGACAACGTATGGATTGCCATCATCCTTAACCACCTCACTTTTCTCAAAAATGACCTGGTCTTTAAAGGTCTTGAACGCAATCCCTTTTTTCTCCAAGAGACTTTCGATTTCCGTATCACGTTGTTTGGCGTACGGTTCATAATCATGATTGGTAAACACCGATGCGATTTGATAGGTTTCGCAGAGTGTTTCAAAAACTTCTTTTGGCCTCCCGTGGTACATGGCGATACCCGCTCCGTAGTCGGATTTTAGGGTTTGATGCATTTTTTTTAGCGCATCGTAGATGAAGCTCAGTCTTGCATCATCCTCGGGCAATTCATGAAGTATGTCCGTATCAAAAATGAATATGGGCATGACTTCGTTTCCGGATTTTAATGCTTGGTAAAAACCGACATTGTCTTCCAGTCGTAAATCACGACGGAACCAAAAAATGGAAATGGCATCCTTCATTTACGAAACATTCAGGGTAGACATACCACCATCAATACCAATGATTTGACCCGTAATCCAGCTGTTTTCAGTGTTTAGTAAAAAGGCGGCCATATTGGCGATATCGGTTTCAGTTCCAACACGTTTTAAGGGATGACGTTGAGACATCATCTCTTTTTTCTTGTCGTTGCTCAGCAAACGACTAGCCAACGGGGTGTCTACAAGAGAAGGAGCAATCACATTAACTCTTATTTTCGGGGCGTATTCCGCTGCAAGCGATTTTGCAAAGCCTTCAATAGCCCCCTTGGCAGCAGCTACACTGGTATGAAAAGGCATTCCTGTACCCACGGCAACGGTACTGAAGAATACCATGGAACTACCTTCAGCCATTTTGGGCAACACTGATTTCACCGCCTTGACCATATTGAAAAAATTGACTTGCATATCTTTTTCAAAGGCTTCCAATCCCAACATCTTGATTGGTTTCAGATTGATGGAGCCTGGACAGAACACAAACCCATGAATTTCTTCAGGTAAAGCAAGGTTTAATAAGTCATCTTGTTCGGCATCGAATGGCAAATGTTGAATGTTCATACCTGAAACTCCCTCAGCAGTACGAGAAGCTACATAAACCGCATTTTCAGCACTTAATATTTTAGCAATTTCATTTCCAATACCGTAGGAACCTCCTACCAACACAATATTCTTTTTCATTTAAATAGCTTTGATTTCCAGTATATTTTCTGCGCCTTCAACTGTTCCAAACACCTCTGCGAGTTTTTGTTCTCTGAATTTGAAAGTAGATTGAAGTTGTTTTTTTACCAAAAGGGGGTGGGCCAGTTTCCCGAGAATTCCGAATGGAAGTTTATAATCGACCACATCGCGCATTTCTACACCACCGCCAACCTCTTTAATAAAGTGTTTGTGGTGCCAGAGTGCATATGGCCCAAATCGCTGTTCATCCACAAAATAGTGTCCGGTCTCTACATGCGTTATTTCGGTTACCCATTTCATTTCCAAAAAAGGAAAAGGGCGCACTTTGTACTGTATGATTTGCCCAGGATACATGGGTTGCTCAGCACCATCCAAAATATGAAACCCCATGTGTTCAGGCGTTATAACCTTCAAATTGGCAGGGTTTGATAGAAAATCCCAGGCTTCCTTTTTAGTTATGGGTAAAGTCTGTTTTGAACGAATTTGATACAGCTGCATAGCGACGTTTCCACAAAGATACTTTAATTTTGTTTAAAGAAAATACTAAAAAACTAAACAAAAACAAACTTCTTTTGGAAGGGGATTTAAGGGAACCTTAACAAGTTCAGGGGGGCTTTATTTTTAGTTTTGTGTCACTAACGAATCTAAAACATGAGTAAAATGAAAAAAATAATCGTTCTCTTTACGATTTTAGTGGCTAGCGTGGGAATGCAAGCACAATTGCAGACACCTCAAGCTAGTCCTAGTTCCACATTAAAGCAACAGGTTGGCTTGACCGATGTTACTGTGGAATATTCAAGACCTTCAATGAAAGGTAGAACCGTTTTCGGCAATTTGGTTCCTTATGATGCCCTTTGGCGTACCGGTGCCAACCGCAACACCATGGTTACTTTTAGCGATAGCATTACTTTGGATGGAAAAACCCTTAAGGCGGGTACTTATGCTATTTTCACCAAACCTGGAAAAACCATGTGGGAAGTAATCTTCTACACGGATACCAATAACTGGGGAACACCAAGAGAGTGGGACGAAAGCAAAGTAGCGGCAAGGAGCATGGTACAAGTTTTCAATATGGAAATGCCTGTAGAAACCTTCACTATCACTATTGACGATTTGCATAATAATGGAGCAAGCCTTGGTATGATTTGGGAAAACACTTATGTAGGCGTGAAGTTTGAAGTGCCAACCGCCGCTAAGGCAGACAAAAGCATTGCTAAATTGATGGCAGGTCCTTCCGCGAACGAATATTACGCCGCAGCATCTTACTACTTGGATGAAGACAAGGATTTGAACAAAGCGAAAGAATGGATTGAAAAAGCATTAACCTTGAATGATAGTGCTTTTTGGCTTATGCGCAAGCAGTCTTTGATTTACGCTAAGCTAGGAGATAAAAAAGCAGCTATCGAAGCCGCTAAAAAATCTATGGCAGCAGCTGAAACCGCTGGTAATTCTGACTATGTGAAATTAAACAAGGATTCCTTGAAAGAGTGGGGGGCTCTATAAGTCTTCCAACCTTATAAATCAAATAAGAAGCCTGCCCTTTGGGGCGGGCTTTATTTTTTTACAGGAGGTCTTTGGAGCAATCCGTCAAAACTTTCCAATACCACAGCGAGTAAAATAACCATCACGCAGCCAAAAGCATTTAGCCACAGATAAGACATCCAATCCATTAGCATAGCTATAATTACGATAACCTGGGTAACTACTGCGGAGATAAATACAGCGTTACCACGGACAAATTTGAAAAAGAAGGCCAATAAAAACACACCGAGGACATTCCCGTAAAAAATGGAGCCAATAATATTTACGAGTTGAATCAAATTGTCAAAAAGATTCGCAACACAGGCAATGATGATGGCCAAGACGCCCCAAAGCAGTGTAAAAAGCTTGGTGGCTTGCAAATAATGCTTTTCGTCTTTATCCTTTTTTTGCTGTCTTTTATACAAATCCAAGGCAGTTATTGTACCTAAAGCATTCAGCTCAGAGGCCGTGGAGGACATGGCTGCCGAAAGAATTACGGCCAGCAAAAGCCCAATAAGACCATTGGGTAAATTATTTAGAATGAAATGAATAAAAACGTAGTCCTTATCATTGGTTTCCACACTTTCATCTGCCTGTTCAATCAAGGTTTTCGCAGCATCCCGATTGGCTTTCTCCTGCCGGTTGATTTTTAAGATGTCTTCTTTTGCTTGGGCAATGGCATTGTATTCCTTTAGCTCCATTGCGCTGGCGAAAGCATATTGCGCTCGACGTTTTTCACCTTCCAAGGCGATGTGGTCTTCTTCCAAATGTCGATAATCTTCTCCATATTCTGATGCCAAGACCGCTTCTGTCGCGGCAGGATTGAAGTTAATGGGAGAGTGATTGTATTGATAAAACACGAAAACCATGGCACCCACCAACAAAATGAAAAACTGCATTGGTATTTTGAAGATGCCATTGAAAATCAATCCCAACTGACTTTCGCGCATCGACTTTCCCGAAAGGTAACGTTGCACTTGACTTTGGTCGGTTCCAAAATAAGCAAGTGCTAAAAAGAAACCTCCAGTGATACCACTCCAAAAGGTATACCGGTTGGAAGTATCCAAAGTAAAATCCAAAATCTCCAATTTGTTGTTCGCTCCAGCTATTTTCAGGGCTTCCCCAAATGAAATCCCCGTAGGAAGGGAACCTAGAATAAAAAAGAAAGCGAAGAACATCCCCGTCATGATGATAAACATCTGCTGTTTTTGGGTAACGCTAACCGCCTTGGTACCTCCGGAGACGGTGTAGATGATGACCAGGATTCCGATAATCACGTTTAACGTACGCAAGTCCCAACCCAATACCGCGGAAAGGATGATTGAAGGCGCAAAAATGGTGATACCTGCGGCAAGCCCACGCTGAATCAAAAATAGAATGGCAGTAAGCGTTCGGGTTTTGAGGTCAAAACGCCCCTCTAACATTTCGTAGGCCGTGAAGACTTTCAACCTTCTGTAAATAGGAATAAAAACCAGGCATATGACTACCATGGCCAAGGGTAAACCAAAATAGAATTGAACAAAGCCAAGACCATCATGAAAAGCCTGTCCTGGTGTAGAAAGAAAGGTTATCGCACTAGCCTGAGTGGCCATTACGGAGAGGCCGATGGTCCACCATTTGGCGTCGTTGCCGCCCAAAACATAGTCGTCAACATTTTTGCTGCCTTTGGTTTTCCAAACCCCATACCCAACAATGAACAACAATGTGCTGCCCAGTACAATCCAATCTAATACGGCCATTCAGAATTTCAATTGTTAAAACGCATGATTAGGTAAAAGATGATGATATACAGCACGTTGATAAGCAGTACCACGGTATATTGCTTTTTCCATTCGAAACGCTCGTTCATCAGCCTTTTATTTTTGAATCGCTAACCACATTGGTTTTTCCCAAGGACAGCATATTGGCAAAAATGCGATACGCTCCTGGAACTCCTGCAGGAAGCTCTCTAAAAAAACTTAGCCCAGTGTAGATATAATGTCCTTTGCCATAAGATGCGACCAGCAGACTTCCTTTTTTTACGCCTTCGCCAGAGTCACCCATGGCAAGTACAGGTGTAAATTCAGGAGCCCATTGGTTGGGGAAATACAAACCACGTTCTTGTACCCAATCTTCAAAATCCTTTTCGGTAATCTTATTGGGGAAATTCACGATGGCATGGTCTTTACTCAATATTTCAACATCTGCCGTTTCATCGGTTACCCGATCTCTTGAAATGGTCAAAGGATACGGGGCAATATTATCAAACTGCTTGCGCCATCTTCCTGCCGTATTATATTGTACGATGAGATTCCCACCTTGCTCTACATAATCCAGCAAATAGGGTTGCTTGAATTTCAAAGCGTCAATCACGTTGTAAGCGCGAATACCAACAACAACGGCATCGTATTTATCCAAGTCACCGGATTCCAAAGAATTTAAGGCTATGGTGTGGACCTTAAACCCAATTTGCTCCAAGCTTTCTGGGATTTTATCTCCAGCACCCATAATATATCCGATATGCTCTCCGGTTTTTTGAATGTTGGTGCGCACTACTTTGGCTTGCGAAGGCAAAAGCACGGTTTGTTTGGGAATATGGCCGTAATTGATTTCAACCAGTTCCTTATCGATACTTTGACCGGATACTTCAGCGACTGCTTTCAAGAATCCTGTGCTATCGTCCAACGAGGGCGTCACCGTGAAGGTCAAATTAATTTCCTCACCCGTCTTCTTGATATCAAACGGAATTTGCTGAGGCAATACGGTCCAACCTTCAGGATGTTTTAGAGAGAGTGTACCTTCCAAATTATCCTCGAAAGCCTTGACTTTTACTTGAACGGTCTTCGGTTCCGAGGACGGGAAGACCACTACTTTTTCCGTAAATTTTGAAGATACTTTTGGTGTTACTACAAACGGTTCGATAAGCTCGCCTTCATCTGGTTTTGAAAAGCGATGTTGAACAGGACGTGTGAATGAAATCGTTTTGCCATCAATCTCTAAAACAGCTTCTAAAGTGAAGGCGTCTGGAGTTTCAGGTTTACCAATCAAATTCCGGTCCTCTACCTGATACATCCCTAATGTTCCTTCGGATTTCAACCAATAAGGCCCTGAAACCTCGGTGTCTGCAGGAACATTCAAATCCAAAGTGAGTTCCTTTTTTTGATTTTCAGCTAAAACCAAATTTGAGGCCATGGTACTTTCGGGCACTTCATTGATTTGAAGCGTTTTCAGTGTAACGGGCACCGAACTTCTATTGATAGCCTCTATTTGCAGAGTAATGGTAGCTCCAGCTGTTATGAAAGAAGCTTTACTATTCGCTTCAAGAAAAATCCCAGCACACTCCAGAATAAGTTCCTTGAGTGGCTCAGACTTCATTTTCTTCCAATGTTCGTCATTGCTTTGTTGCAATAGGGTATAGGCACGTACCAAATCAGGCACATGTACGGAAGGGTCCGAGAAATTGAATTCGTTTTCAACTTTGTAAAGAATTTCGCCGATAGCAGCTCCACCTTCCATGCGGTCCCATCGGGTATTAATACCATCAAAGAGATTGTTGTCTTTGGGCATATTTCCTTTGAGCAATTCAACATACTCTTCTTGCGAACCTCTTTGCGACAACCGTCCGAAGCCTTGGCATAAGTGTTGACTGCTAGCCAAAGCGGCAATTTCATTATTGGAAATCCCCAGCGCAGGGTAGTATACGCCAATATCCATAGCCACCAAGTTGGATTTGTCTGCTTCAGCAAACTTTTCTCGGCTACCGTAAAACCACCAAGACGTATTAAAAAATAGGCGTGAAGGTTGCCAAGTTTCCGTATACTCTAATTGGTCGGCGTAAGCATCGGCACGATTGGCCAAATCAAATGCTTCAAAACTTAACATGGCAGATGCCGTATGATGCCCGTGGGTAGTACCGGGTGTTCTATGGTCAAAACGATTGATAATGATGTCGGGTTTCAGTTGGCGAATAGCCCAAACGACATCTCCTAAAACGGCTTTGTTGTCCCAAATGTTTAAAGTCTCATCAGGGTTTTTGGAGAAGCCAAAATCATTTGCTCTCGAAAAACGCTGATGTCCCCCGTCAACGCGACGTGCACCGAGTAGTTCTTGTGTTCTCAGTACTCCAAGTAATTCTCGAAGTTCGGGTCCGATAAGATTTTGTCCACCATCTCCTCGTGTCAAGGAAAGGTAGGTGGTATGTGCTTTGGTATGATTGGATAGATAGGCAATCAAACGTGTGTTTTCATCATCCGGATGGGCTGCAACGTATAGTGCTGTCCCCAAAAAGTTTAGCTTTTGAAGCTTGTGGTGCAATTCCGCGGAAGTAGGTGATTTTAAGGACTGTGCGTAGAAAGAAACGTGAAAACAGATGGTCAACCCAAGGACCAGAAAAATGCGCATGGGTATGTTTTTAGCGGTTTTGCCAAATATAGAAAGATTAGAACGAGGCGATTGTCGTTTTACGACATCTTTAACATGGACTTTTACAGGATTAAATCCCCAAACTATCCCTCAGGAATAAATGCTTATTGGCGTTTTGCGACCAATAAGCCGTCTTTAATTGCTTTAATTTCTTTCCGGTTGTGGTCAAGGTTTTGGCATTAGGACCGTACCCACTGACGAAGGTCTCTGACCAGCTCTCAATTGTATGGGGGAAAGCTTTTGAAAAAACAATGCTTAAATCTCTTTTAAGGTCTGGATAAGAAATAACGTATTCGTAGTTGTTTCCTTTAGCAGTCAAAGAGGTTTCTGCTTCATAGGCTTGAACTTTTCCATGTTTCAGTCGCAAGAATTCCAAAGAAGGAATCATTTTGATTTTGCCTTGCGGTAAGTTTTCGGGGGCAATACGGATTTTATTCCAAATCTCATTCTCCATCCAATCTTTAGGAAGTTTGAAAGATTCGTCAGCTTCCCGCTCAAAATAGGAGTGCGAGGTGATTTCAAATTGCTCTCGATTGTTGATTTGCGCATACACCTGCCCACACCACTCTTGGGAAGAAAAACTAGTTTTGATGGCGTGTTGGTCATCCTTTAAAGGGTGAAAAGTGCTGGACATAATGGCGTAAGGATATATCCCAGTCAAAAAGTTCTTTGTGGAATTTAACTTAAGCACCTGCACATTCTCTGGATTGTTGTAATCTGCCTTTACTTGTTTCTCTGGTAAAAAAGGTTCAGTCACGTAAATCAAAACTGAAGTACCCTTTCGGATTTCACCGTAACGAGCTTGTTCCAAAGTGTAAGAAGTAATCTCAGCTTCGCCGGCAAACCAATATTTTTTGAAGGCTTCGGTAATACCTCCATCTTCAGACATTTTTTCTTTCGCTTCTGGGGCTTCGTAAGCATCTTCCGAGGCTGTTTTGGTCTTTGCCTTGGTTTCATCAATACAGCTTGAAGTGGAAAGTACCAATAGCAAAGCACCTGCAAAGGATAACGGGAATACAATTTTCTTGAGCATCATAGAAGTTTTTATAAAGGTACGGAAGGGGATTTAGCCCACCATATCCATTAACGTTTTGTAAACGAGATGTGTAGGCAAGCCCACTACGTTGGTGTAAGAACCTTGAATTTCGGAAATACCTATCAGCCCCAGCCATTCTTGAATGCCATAAGCACCCGCTTTATCAAAAGGTTGACAGGATTCAATATAAAATTGAATCTCATCTAAAGACAAATCAGCAACTCTAACCTTCGTTATTTCGGAAACTACTCTTTGTGTCTTGTTTGAGGTGAGGCAAACTGAGGTGATAACTTCGTGCCATCTTCCGGAAAGCTTTTGGAGCATTTGCCGGGCTTCTTCTTGGGTTTCTGCTTTGGCCAAGGATTCGCCTTCGTTCCAAACTACGGTATCGGACGTCAAAACAATATCCCCAATATTCAGGTTATTCTGAAAAGGTTCGGCTTTGAGTTTGGCTAGATATTCAGAAATTTCCTTGCCTTTCAAATAGTCGGGATAGACTTCCTCCACTTCCTTTTTATGGATTTCAAAAGGAAGCCCCATATCCAGCAAGAATTGTTTCCGCCTAGGCGAACCTGAGGCGAGTATCAGCGTATGCTCCTTTAGTTTTTTCGCTAGTGGATTTTCAGTCATTTTTGGCACTTAGATTGTCATTCCAGTCCCCACGTACTTTCAGCACTTGTTCAATAATATCTCGAACACAACCTTCACCACCATTCTTGTGTGAAACGTAATCGCTAATCGCTTTGACTTCTGCAACCGCATTTTGGGGTGCTGTAGCCAAGGCAACCATCTTCATAGGCGGTATATCAGGGATGTCATCTCCCATATACAAAACATGTTTCGGGTCGATGTCGTAGATGTCCAAGAATTCCTCTAGCGGTTCTTGTTTGTAGTGCGCCCCTAAATAAATATCTGTTACGCCTAAACCTTTCAAGCGTTCCTTGACCCCAGGATTCGTTCCTCCGGAAATAATACAAACCCGATAGCCCTTTTGCAATGCGGTTTTTAGTGCATAGCCATCCTTTACGTTCATTTTTCGAAGCATCTCTCCAGAGGTGGTGACCAAAATGGAGCCATCGGTGAACACCCCGTCGACGTCAAAAACAAAGGTGGTGATATCGTTCAGTAGTTCTTTATAGTTCTTTTTCATGATAGTTTAAAATCGCTTGACTTAACAAGGTGTAAATGTCTTTGGTTTGGCTATCGGTTAATTGCGATAGGTGTTTCTTCATGGTTGCCACATCTCCGCGTCGAGCGGGGCCTGTTTGCGCTTGTTCGGGAGATAGCTTTTCAAGTTTATGTGCCGTTTCATAGATTAACGGTTTAAGCAAATCAAATGATACCGCGGCTTCAGCGCAAATCGTTTCGCTAACAGCGAATAAATGATTCGCAAAGTTATTAGCAAAAACGGCTGCGACATGTAGTTTTTCTCTTTTTCTGGAGGTAACGACTTGGACGGTATTGGAAATCTTCTCGCCTAATTCCAAAAGTAAGGACTCAAATTCTTGTGAGCTTGCTTCAACCAAAACAGGAATGTTTTTGAAATCCAAGGTTTTCCCTTTGGTAAAGGTTTGCAAAGGGTAAAAAACCCCTTTCTTGTCTCCAGCGATACTTTCCATTGGAGTGGCCCCAGACACATGGGCTAGGAACCTTCCAGGCCCATTCAATTTCGCAGAGACTTCCGGTATAGCACTATCCGAAACTGCGAGTAGGTAGACATCCGCTTTTGGCAGGTTTTCATATTCAGGATTCAGGGAAAATTTTTTTCCAAAAGGATGGTTTAGCAAAGCGCTGCGACCTATCACCTCAAGAACTTCTACTTCGTGGTTTTGTTCAAAAGCATGAAAAAGATGTTCCGCAACATTACCAGTGCCAACAAGTACTACCGATAGCATGCTCAAAAGTACGCATTTCGGGTTTCTAGACTTTTTAAAATAATTAACAATTCTGTTTAACCTTTTGGAACACCAGTTTAAATGGAAACTCCTTAAAAGGTGGTAATTTTGCATGCCAAACAGAGCATCATATCCATGATTGACATCCTGAAAAAGACGCTTTTTTCTACAAAATTGATGGCAGTGCTGTTCTTGGTCTTTGCAGCCGCCATGGGACTAGGAACTTTTTTGGAAAGCTGGTATAGCACGGAAACCGCCAGGATTTATATCTACAACGCCACGTGGTTTGAGGCTATTATGGTGTTTTTTGTCATCAATTTCACAGGGAATATTTTTCGATATAAGTTGTTGAGTTGGAAAAAGTGGCCGGTTTTGGTATTGCACATTTCTTGGATTCTCATCATCATAGGTGCTTTTGTTACCCGCTACATCAGTTACGAAGGAATGATGCCCATTCGGGAAGGAAAAACAGAAAACCGATTTTATTCTGATAAAACCTACTTGACCGTTCATGTTGATGGTGACGTTAATGGCGAACCAAAACGGAAAATTCTCCAAGATGAACTTTTGATAACCGCTGAGGGGATGCGTGCTTCTCTTCCTTGGAAGGCTGACTTTAATGGCAAACCCGTTTCAGTCGATTACGTGGATTTTATCGCAGGCGCAGAGGAAGGATTGATTCCCGATGAAAATGGGAAACCGTACCTCAAGATTGTCGAGTCTGGAGATGGCCAACGACACGAGCATTACTTGGAAGATGGTCAAATTGCCAACATCCACAACGTATTGTTTGCCCTTAACAAACGTACCGAGGGCGCTATTAACATTATAGGTGGCCCTATGGACTTTCAAATTGAAACACCTTTCGAAGGCACGTTTATGCGAATGGCCGACCAGTTTCAAGATGCGGTGTATAAAGATTCGATTCAACCCTTGCAGTTACGGTCTCTGTACAACGTTGGTGGAATGCAGTTTGTAATTCCAGAACCTTTGGTGAGAGGTGCTTATGGGGTAGTTAAAATCCCAGAAGCTGAGGTGACCGAAAACAGTTTGGATGCTCTAGTAGTCAATGTCAAGGCCAATGGAGTTTCTAAGGAATTCAAGCTGTTAGGAGGGAAGGGTAGTGCTCAGTTTTCGGATAGAATTGCGTTTGGTGATTTGAATCTGTCTCTGGCCTACGGGTCCAAAGTACATGAACTTCCATTTTCTATTCAATTGAAAGATTTTATCGCGGAAAAATATCCGGGTACGGAGACGGGCTACTCCTCTTTTATGAGCAAGGTTACGGTGCAAGATGAGCGTCCCTTCGATTATGATATTTTCATGAACAATGTTTTGGACCATAAAGGCTATCGCTTTTTCCAAGCTAGTTTTGACCCAGATGAAAAAGGAACGATTCTTTCGGTAAACCATGATTTTTGGGGTACTTGGATTACCTACATTGGTTACTTTTTACTTTATACCGGTTTGATGGGCATTATGTTCTTTGGCAAAACCCGCTTTTCTGAATTGGCCAAAAGTTTAGAGAAAGTACGCAAGAAAAAAGCAGCATTGACTACCCTATTGTTGTTGCTGATTACAGGAGTTATTTCTGGTCAGACCTCGGATACAAGTCATACGCACAACATGTTGCCTACGCAAGCACAAGTGGATTCCATCATTCAAAGCACTTTGGTGGACCCTGCTCATGCCGAAAAGTTCGGAGAGTTGGTCATTCAGGATTCAGGCGGGCGTATGAAACCCATTCACACCTTCGCTTCTGAGGTTTTGCGAAAGATTAGCGGAAAAAATACGTATCAAGACTTAGACGCCAACCAGGTTTTCTTGTCCATGATGTTAAATCCTGGCGCTTGGTACAACACGGAATTCGTCGCTTTGACGAAGCGAGAAAATGATAGTATACGTAAAATCATAGGAGTACCAAGTGGGACAAAGTATGTAAAAGCGACAGACTTCTTTGATGCCAAAGGACGCTATCTATTGGAACCTTATCTCCAAAAAGCAACATCTACAACAAACCCTTCGAACTTTGAAAAGGATTTCAAAAAGGTAGGGGAAAGGCTAAGCTTGCTCAATATCGCTTTAAGCGGACAGATTTTAAAAATCTTTCCACTTCTTAATGATGAAAATAATAAGTGGATTTCAGCAATTGAATATCGTTCTGGGCAGTATCAAGTTTCTGATTCGTTGTACGCCAATTTCATCCAAAATGTAATGCCTTATTATTTGAATGAACTTCAAGGGGCAATAGCAACAGGAGATTATTCGAGTCCAGATAAACTATTGGAAGCCTTCAAGCAAAATCAAATCAATCACGGTTTGGAGGTGTTACCCGCGCCAGAGAAGGTAAAGACAGAAATCTTGTATAATAAGTTGGATATTTTCAATCGGTTGTACAAATACTACGCAGTCGTTGGGTTCCTTCTTTTTGTGGTATTGGTATTCAAGATTTTTAAAGAACGTGAAGTTTGGAAAGCAACCGCTTTCTTTTTGAAAGGGACTTTGATTGTTTTGTTCATTTGGCATACAGTCGGCTTAGTATTGCGTTGGTATATTTCAGGCCATGCCCCTTGGAGCGATGCCTATGAAAGTATTTTGTATGTGTCTTGGGCCACTATGGCCATGGGATTGGCGTTTGGTCGAAAAAGCGAGTTGACGATTGCTGCTAGTGGTTTTGTCACGTTTATGTTGTTATGGATTGCCCACCAAAGTTGGGTCGACCCATCGATTGCGAATTTAGTCCCTGTTTTGGATAGCTACTGGCTCATGATTCATGTGGCGGTAATTGTGGGCAGCTACGGACCATTAACGATTGGGATGATTCTCGGCGTAGTGAGTCTGCTATTAATGCTTTTGACTACGAAAAAGAACAAAGCGCGCATGGAACTCAATTTAAAAGAATTGGTAATCATCAACGAGCTGGCACTTACAGTGGGTCTGGTGATGTTGACCATTGGTAACTTTTTGGGAGGCCAATGGGCGAATGAAAGTTGGGGACGCTATTGGGGTTGGGACCCTAAAGAGACCTGGGCATTGATTTCCATTATGATTTATGCCTTTGTCATCCACATGCGTTTGGTACCCGGTCTTCGGGGAAGATGGTTGTTCAGTTTTATGAGCGTATTGGCTTTTGCCAGTATCATGATGACGTATTTCGGGGTGAATTTCTATCTGGTAGGGCTTCACAGTTATGCTAGTGGAGACCAAGTTATCACACCAACTTTTGTCTGGTATACCTTGGCGGGCGTGCTACTTTTGGGAGGCCTCAGCCTCTGGCGATATCGCCTGCATTATGCAAAATCTTAAAAAAGAATTTTTTCGTTTCGAAAAAAAATTCATCTTTGCACCATTATGAAGTTATAAGAATTATGTCCGTGTTTGCGGTTTAGTGGGTTGGCTCTAACATAGGCCAACAGTTCTCCTTTCACTAGGCTCTCTTCCCTTTTGTGCAACACATAATTCAATCATAATGACGACTAAAACCATATCCATAAAAAAATTCTTTACGTATTTCTGGGCTGCCATAATGGGCAAAGAGTCCAATTTTACTTCAGGTAGTATCCGAAAGGCCATCTTCATGCTCTCCATTCCCATGATTCTGGAAATGTTGATGGAATCCATTTTTGCTCTGGTCGATATTGCCTTCGTTTCCAAAGTGAGTGTAAATGCCGTAGCAACCATAGGATTGACAGAATCCGTGGTCACTTTGATTTATGCCTTAGCTATTGGACTGAGCATGGCGGCCACCGCTGTTGTGGCCAGACGAGTTGGGGAAGAAGATATTGAAGGGGCCCGCAGGGCGGCGGTTCAAGCGATTTTCCTTGGGATTTTGATTTCCATCGTTTTTGGAATTTTCGGACTTCTATTCTCAAAAGAAATTCTAAGCCTAATGGGCGCCGAAGCCGATTTGATTGAAGAAGGGCACGGCTACACCAAGTTATTGATAGGCGGTAACATCACGATTATGTTGTTGTTTTTGATAAACGCTATTTTTCGAGGTGCCGGGGATGCATCCATCGCGATGTGGACATTAATTCTTTCCAATGGATTGAATATCATCCTAGACCCAATTTTCATATTTGGTTGGGGACCAGTTCCGGAATATGGCGTAGTGGGAGCTGCTATTGCAACAAACATCGGGCGCGGAACCGCGGTATTGTTCCAGTTGGGAATCCTCTTCTTCGGGTGGAGTAAAATCAAACTTTTGGCTTCCAACTTGATTTTGGATGCCAAGGTAATGCTGAACTTGATAAGAGTTTCTGCAGGCGGAATTGCCCAGTTTTTAATCGGAACTTCTAGTTGGGTATTCCTTATGCGTATCATGTCCGAGTTTGGAAGCGAAGTGTTGGCGGGTTACACCATCGCTATACGGGTAATGCTGTTTTCATTAATGCCTTCATGGGGAATGAGTAACGCGGCAGCTACCTTGGTAGGACAGAATCTGGGCGCTAAACAGCCCGACCGTGCGGAAAAATCCGTTTGGATAACTGGGAAGTACAATGCCTATTTTATGGCAGCTGTGTCCGTACTCTATCTGTTTTTTGCCAAGGATATTATATCCTTTTTCAATACAACACCAGTGGTGGTAGAAAAGGGTGCACTTTGTTTGCAGGTCATTGCAGCAGGATACGTGTTTTATGCCTACGGAATGGTGTTGACGCAAGCTTTTAACGGAGCGGGGGATACCCAAACTCCAACCAAAATCAATTTGGTTTCATTCTGGGTGTACCAACTTCCTTTTGCGTATTTAGCCGCATTCACTTTAGGCTGGGAATCTACTGGGGTCTTTGTGGCTATTACATCTGCTGAGGTTTTGCTCGCGGTTATTGCCATGGTTTGGTTTAAAAAAGGGAACTGGAAGAAAATCCAAGTCTAAGGGGTTTACTATCTTTAGAAAAATTACATTCGATGCACAAAAATCAAAAGGAAAACACCCTTTGCACCCATGCGGGCACCTTGGAAGACCCAGAATTCAAAAGTTCGGTTTCTCCACTGTATATGGCTACATCCTATGCTTTTGAAGATGTGGATGTAAAGCGTTACCCACGTTATTTCAACTCGCCAAACCAAGAAGGCTTAGCGGCAAAAATGGCTACTTTGGAACATGCTGAAAAGGCTATGGTGTTTGCCAGCGGAATGGCTGCCATCAGTACAGCCCTAATGGCGTTTTTGCAGGCTGGTGACCATGTCGTTTTCCAACAGACGCTGTATGGAGGCACCTATAATTTTGCAAAAACCCAGTTGGAGAAATATGGTATCGAATATTCTTTCACCGAGGGTTGGTCGGCTGCTGATTTTGAGAAAGAAATTCGTTCCAATACCAAGATTCTGTATTTAGAAACGCCTTCTAACCCATTGCTAACCATAACCGATTTGAAAAGCGTTAGTGGTTTGGCTAAAGAACGAGGCATCATGACCATGATTGATAACACCTTTGCCAGTCCTATCAACCAAAAACCAATCGACTTTGGTATTGATATGGTATTGCATAGCGCAACAAAATATATGGGAGGCCACAGCGACATCTCGGCCGGAGTTATTGCCGGTACGGAAGAAAATATGAGACAGGTATGGGAAACCGCTATCTGTTATGGCGCCAATTTGAGTGAGTACACGGTCTGGTTGTTGGAACGTAGTATGAAAACCTTAGGGATTCGAGTTAAGGCGCAGAACGACAACGCGATGAAAATGGCGGAGCACTTGGAGCAGCATGAAGGCGTCAGTAAGGTGCACTACCCCGGTTTGAAAAATCACCCAGAACATGAATTAGCGAAAAGTCAAATGTCGGGTTTTGGTGGAATGCTTTCTTTTGAGTTGAATTCCGACATAGACATCTCATCATTTTTCAAGCATTTACGTTTGATAAAACCTTCCATGAGTCTTGCAGGGGTAGAAAGTACCGTGCTTTCACCGGTAAAGACTTCCCATTCGTTGATGAGTCTAGAAGACCGTCAAAAACAAGGTATTACCGATAACTTGGTTCGTTTTTCATTAGGTATTGAAGATTTTGAGGATTTACAAGAAGATTTGAACCAAGCCATCACTGCGGCTAAACTTCAAAAAACAGTAATTCCCGCCACATGAAATTAGACATCCTCGTTTTTGGTGCACATCCCGATGACGCTGAGCTTGGGGCAGGAGGCACTATAGCTAAAGAAATTGCGCTAGGTAAAAAAGTAGGGATTGTTGATTTGACTCGAGGGGAATTGGGTACTCGAGGTTCAGCGGTTATTCGTGACCAGGAAGCAGCGGCAGCGGCAAAAATCCTTGGGGTAAGCGTTCGAGAGAACCTAGCTTATGCCGACGGTTTTTTTGTCAATGACAAATCCCATCAAATGGGTATCATTCAAAAAATAAGGCAATATCAACCGGATATTGTGCTTTGCAATGCTGTTGATGATAGGCACATTGACCATGCCAAGGGCAGTTCTTTGGTAAGCGATGCCTGTTTTTTAAGTGGATTGGTCAAAATAGAAACAAAGTTAGAAGGGAATTTTCAAGAACCTTGGCGGCCAAAAGTAGTATACCATTACATTCAATGGAAAAACCTAGGACCTGATTTTGTGGTAGATGTTTCAGGGTTTATCGAAAAGAAACGCGAAGCGATTTTGGCCTACAGTTCCCAGTTTTTCGACCCTAATAGTGATGAACCGGAAACACCCATCAGCAGTAAAAACTTTTTGGACAGTGTTGAATACAGGGCTCGAGATTTGGGCAGACTTGTCGGGGTATCCCATGCTGAAGGTTTCACCGTAGAGCGCTTTGTTGCGGTAAATTCTTTGGATGATTTGATTTAACCCGCGCGTTGGTAACGCTTTTCGGCTTTTGGGACCGTAAAAAAGAAGGTGGACCCTTTGCGCAACGTACTTTCGACCCAGATTTCTCCTTTGTTTTTGGTTATCATTTCCTTGCATAAGGATAATCCCAGACCGGTACCTCGCTCGTTGTTCGTGCCATAAGTGGTAATGTTGGTAGCATCGGCAAAAATCCTTTTTTGGATTTCTTTGTTCATGCCAATACCCGTATCTCGGATTTTAAAACACCAATGATGCTCTTCTTCAAGGGCATCTAAAGTAATCAAACCGTTCTCAGGTGTAAACTTGATGGCATTGCTCAATAGATTCCGAACTACGATATCGATTTGGTTGTGGTCGGCCCAAATCAAAATATTTTCAGGAAGCTGATTGATGATTTTGATTGATTTGCTCGAAGCGACTTCCGACAACAGCTGAATATTTCCTGAAACCACCTTTTCTAAGTTGATACGTTTTGGTTTGGTGACCACACCGTTCAGCTGGGTTTGCCCCCAGGACAGCAAATTGTTCAAAGCAAAAGAAATGTTGTCTACATCCGAACGCAACTTGGGGATAAATGACAGGAATTCATTCTTATCGATTTCACCGTCGGAAAACAACTTTAATATGCTTTGCAAAGCCCCTATTGGCCCTCGGAGGTCATGTCCGATAATCGAAAACAACTTTGTTTTGGTCTTATTGATTTCAGATAGTTCGTTTTCGCGCTCACTAACTACTTTGGATTTCTGCTTCAGTTCATTATAGAGCTTTTTCTGAATCCCTTCACTTCGACGTATCAAGAAAAGAATGGTACAAAGAATAAGTACGGTAAGGATAGCGAAGTAAATATAGTTACGTTGTTTTGCTAGGGCCTGTTCGTTGCTTTCGATAAGGTCCTGCTTTTCCTGTTGGTGCTGTAATTTGGTTTCCAACAACGCCAAACTCTGCTTGTTTTTGTCTTTGGACAACGAATCGGATAGCGCCTTAAAGATTTCGAGATAGAATAGGGCAACATCGGTGTCCTCCTTCTTCTTGTGTAGTTTGTAAAGCGTTTCAGAACACTCGATTTGTCCCTGTAACGAGTTGATTTTTTTCGAAAGTTTAAACCCGTCCTTGGCATATTCCAAGGAAAGACTATCGCGGTCAAGTCCCAAATACACTTTGGCCATACCATTCAGCAACTGGATTTTTTCGCGGACGTCATCCAATTGTTCTTTATGCAGCATGCTACTTTGGTCATACCAATACAGAGCCCATTGATATTTTCCTTGGTCTAAATAGATGCCTCCTTTCACTTCATAGGCATAAGCAAGCCACTCGTATATTTTTAAGCGTTCGAAAACCGCAATACTCTTGTTGATGTTGAACATTGCTAGTTCATAATTCTTGGCTTCTCGATATAACGAAGCCATATTGCTTTGGGTTTCCGCTGTAGTAATTTCGTCCCCGAGTTCTTTGTTTACGTTTTGGACAATGTCATAAAAGGCTAAAGCATTTTTGAAATCTTTTTGGTCCGCATAAAGCGCAGCAATGTTTTCGTTCAAAATGGACTGCATTAATTTGTCGTCCTGCTTTGTCGCCACATCAATACCTTCCAAATAGAGTTCTAGGGCTTCCGCGTAGTTGCCGACATAGGCATGGTCGTGCCCAAGGCCATTTATGATGCCCAAATGTGTTTTGGTCAGCCCTAAATCTTTTGATTTTTTTAATCCTTTGGTATAGTAAGTTACGGCCATTTCCGTACGGCCTGCGTCTGAATAATAGTTTCCAAGGCTTTCCAAGCATTGGGCAATCCCTCCTTGATAATTAAGGGATTCGCTATACTTCATGGCCCGATTGGTTATTTGCAACATGCTATCGTTGTTAATGAAACGATATTGCTTGGCGTGCTCTATTAACAAATCAAGGTGAAGTGAATCGGTTTTGTTGAAACGATTGGTAGAGTACAAACGTTTGATGCGATACCCGACGCTATCTCTTTTGTTGTCTTCGTAATTGTTGGGATAACACAGACTCGTTGCAAGGACGAAAAGCAGTCCAAGGCATAGACGATGTAAGTTAAGAGTCTTCGTGATTCGGGGCATTTTAGTATTCGCTCACAACCTTTCAAAAATAGCCCTTGGTAGGCCAAATGTGGATTTATTGTTGTGAAACCCCAGAATGTGATGGTTTGGCAAAATTGAGCATCGCTCCAATTAGCTGGATACCCTTTTGAATGTCAAATAGTTAACCTAAAATCGGTTGGTTCTTTAAATGTTGTAGGAAGAAGGGCGCTTTTTGCCGGAGAAATTACTAGTAATTTTTGATGTTCGGATATCCGAGAAATGTTTTGATAGAATAAAGAAAAAAAATTACCTTTGCGACCGCTTAAAATGGTGGTTGTAGCTCAGTTGGTTAGAGCGCCGGATTGTGGTTCCGGAGGTCGCCGGTTCGAACCCGGTCTTCCACCCAAAAAAACCCTTGAAGTTCTTTCAAGGGTTTTTCTTTAAGAGGATGTTTTTTGCTATTCTATTGCCTTATCCACAACTACTTTTTCTGGACGATTGGCTACTTCCCAAGCGGTATGGAAAACCAATCTAGCGCGGTTTTCAAGTAAATCATAGTTTATCTTATCCGGAGTGTCGCCTGGTTTGTGATAGTCGGCGTGCGTTCCATTAAAATAAAAGATGATGGGAATGTTGTTTTTGGCAAAATTGTAATGGTCACTTCGGTAATAGAACCGATTCGGGTCATTATCGTCATTATACGTATAATCGAGCTCAATATTCATGTACTTTTCATTGACTGCTTCGGAAAGTTCATGTAAATCTGTGCTAAGTTTATCCGAACCTATTAAGTAGACATAATTTCGATTCCCTTCCCTTTTTGGGTCTATTCTTCCAATCATATCAATATTGAGATTCGCAACCGTTTGTTCCAAAGGAAAAATGGGGTCATAATCTGTATAATATTTTGAACCTAAGAGTCCTTTCTCCTCTCCCGTTACGTGCAGGAAAACGATGGAGCGTTTGGGACCGAATCCATCCGCCTTTGCGGTTTTGAAAGCTTCAGCAATTTCCAAGAGGGCTACCGTTCCTGAACCGTCATCATCTGCACCATTGTTGATTTGCCCATTGGCACTTACCCCGATATGGTCCAAATGGGAAGAAATGACTACGTACTCTTCTGGTTTTTCAGAACCTTTAATAAACGCTACTACATTTTCAGAATTCACCGTTTCGTTACCGCTTTTGATGTTCAACACGATTTCGGATTCTACCATTTTTGGGGTATGCTCCGTTTCCATCTCAGGAACCAAGGTTTTGGCGACGTCGGTCTTGAGCATTATCAAAAAGTTGTTGTTGGTCTCAGCCGCAAGTGACATTCTACCACTTTCGTTGTTTTTCATAAAGTTGAAATATCCTTCATAGCGGGCGTAATTTTGGGCATCTACATAGAGTACGCCTATTGCACCTTTTTCTATGGCGAGCTTACTTTTTTTCCCGATACCTTCTGACATATTGCTCCAGGCAGATGGCAGTAATCCTCCGGAAATAATATAGTTGCCTTTATCATCTTTAGGTTCACCGGCTTTTATGAGCACTATTTTATTCGTGACGTCCAGACCTTCATAATCCGAATAGCCCTTATCTTCAATTCCATAACCTAGGTATACAAAATTTGGGTAGTTGCCTTCTGCTGCGGTGAATGAAATCAGCCCGTCACCTAAGGTATGCGCTGCTCCGTCTAAGGTGATACTTCCCGCTGGGACACTGGAAACTTCTAAAGGAACTTTCTGAAAATAATCCCCGTTTGTTTGCGCAGGAGGAATTTTTAAATCTTCGTAGGCCTTTTTCAAATATGCGATGGCCTTTTTTTGACCTGGTTGCCCTGTTTCCCTTCCTTCAAACTCGTCTGAAGCATAAATGTAAAGGTGTTCTTTTAACTCTTCTTCAGTGATAGAAGCAGCATAGGGAATTGGATTGTAAGATTTGGATTCTACAGAAGGGTCATCTACGGTTTTTTGCGCAGAATTACATGCTGCGATTAGGATAAAGCCTAAGGACAATATTTTTTTCATTGCTATTTTCTAAGGTGGTCAAAGGTACCTAAAAAGAGAACAATGCTTTTAGGGTTATTCTTGTTGTGTAATTTCTATTTTTCTCAAAAGCGGTTATTACGGATTTCAAAATCGACCAGAACAGAGTATTTTTGCATCATGGTAAAAAACTACATTGTTCTTTTTACGGTTTTCCTGCTCATATTGAATGATTCCGTCGCTCAAGAGATAAAGGTTTTCAAGCTAGAAGATTTCGAGCTTAAGGGAAAAGTTCATGTTTGTTTGGTGGTTACCGATTATGGTAATGAGTCTTTTGAGTTTGATGAATCAGGAAGGCTAGTCAAAACCATTACCCAATACAACGACTCGGACCAAGACGTTACCTTATATAAATATGAGGACGGTTTTTTGGTAGAAAAAAGGATGGAGAGCTACAAAGATGGTGTGATTGATGAAGCAACTTCCATGGCGAACTTCTATGAACGCAGCAAAGGAGATTCCGAAAAAATCATAGAGAAAATTATTTCCTACGATAAAGAGTTCTTGGAGCAACAAGAACATCAGTACGATGGGGCTGGAAAGCTTTCCAAAGTAATTACTTCGAATGCCAACGGTGTTGACGAAACCATTTACGAGTACAAGAAGTATAAAAACGAAACCACGGCCAGCCAATATACCAATGAAATTATCCAAAAATCGGTACGCACCTCACAAAAGAAGTTGCGCAGCGGAACACGAACCGTTGTTTTGACCAAGGATTTTGTGGATGGCACGCCCCAAACCGCTGTAGAAGAAATCATGGACCAAAATGGGCGTTCGTTGAGTAAAGAATATTTTTTGTTTGATGTTGAAACCAAACAGTTTGCTCCAGACCGAAAAATATCTTTTTTGTATGACGCGGAGGGAATGCTGAGTAAAGAAATCACCCAAACCGAAAACTCAAAATCAGTGCGAGAGTACATCTATCAATTCGATAATGGCTCGCCCAAAAACTGGATTAAACAAATCATTACACCGGATAACAGTTACACAACACGTAAAATCACCTACTACCCAGAGGAAACAGAGTAGGGGGTGAAGCTGTAGCACACTAAAAATGGATAAAGCGAAAGTATTGGCAGTTTGCAATAGTATTTGTAAAAATACTTTGATGGAAACCCTTGACATCGAATATGTTGATGTAGGGGAGGACTTCTTGACTGCTCGTATGCCCGTAACTTCCAGAGTGCATCAACCGGATGGGGTTTTACACGGAGGCGCTTCTGTAGCCCTCGCTGAGAGCGTGGGGAGTGCTGCTTCACAGATTTTTTTAGATGGCGAAAAGTTCTTTGTTCGAGGCTTGGAGATTGCAGCAAATCATGTAAAATCCATCAAGGAAGGCTTTGTGTACGCGCGAGCAAGCTTTATCCATAAAGGAAGAACCACCCAACTTTGGGAAATCAAGATTACCAATGAACAGGGCGATTTGATATCCAACTGTAAACTCACCACCATTGCCTTACCCCGAAAGTAGTTCGATGTCCACCTTTTTCGAAAAACTGCAGGACAGTTTCGAGAAAGGGCTGCCCTTTTGTGCGTATCGTAAACCAGGGGACAAAACAGTTCGGGCTGTTTTTCAATCAAATACGGTATTGTATCAAACCAAGAGTTTTCAAGATAGTGGATTTGTTTTCGCACCCTATCATTTAAAGGATAATGCCATTTTTATACCTGAGGATAGCGTTTTGGTTACCAATTTTGAGGGAATCTCTCTGCAAACTACTCATCAAATCGAACTTTTTGAAAACGACTATGAATCCTATGTAGCTTTAGTTCAAAAAGCTATATCGACTATAGGCCAAACCGCTTTGGAAAAAGTTGTGGTATCGCGAAAGATAAATGCCGAGCTACAAAAGAATCCTTTGGAACTGTTCACCAGAATTTTGGAATCATATTCCAATGCTTTTTGTTATCTCTGGTACCATCCAAAGATTGGAATGTGGTGTGGGGCTACCCCTGAGAGCTTTCTGAAGTTGGATAAGAACAGCGTTCAAACCATGGCCTTGGCGGGAACTTTGTGGGCAGAGGATGATGGCAGCCCAAATTGGACGCAAAAGGAGATACACGAGCAACAGCTAGTTACAGACTTTATTTCTGATTCATTGGGTCCTTTGTTAAAAGGAATAGTCACTGGGCAAGTAACTACAGTGAAAGCGGGAGGCGTTTTCCATTTAAAGACACCTGTTTCAGGAACCCTAAGAGTTCCAGACCAACTAAGTGCACTAATTGAAGTGTTGCATCCCACACCCGCGGTTTGCGGCACCCCTACAGAACTAGCCAATAGCTTTATCGCGCAAAACGAGCAACATGACCGTAAATATTACTGTGGTTTCTTGGGTGAATTGAACCCGGAAGGTCAATCCAAAGCAGATTTGTTCGTTAACCTACGCTGCATGGAATTGGAAGAAAAAACTGCACATATTTATGTAGGAGGTGGTATTACGGGTGATTCGAAGCCTGAACAAGAATGGCAAGAAACCCAATTCAAAAGCAAAACCATGCTTTCCCTTTTACAATAGTGCTGTTTGGGTAGTGGCGGTTTATGCGCTGCGCCGTATTTTTGTAGTGATGAAATATTCCGATATTCCTTCAGCCCAAACCGTAGTATTCCATTTGAAAGCGGCGGGCATCAAACATATCGTTATCTCTCCTGGTTCCCGAAATGCACCACTTATTTTAGGCTTTACCAAAAACGATTGGTTCACGTGTTACAGTATTGTGGATGAACGCGTAGCGGGTTTTTTTGCGCTGGGTATGGCCAAAAATTTGAAAGAACCCGTGGCGGTTTTATGTACCTCGGGAAGTGCTTTATTGAATTATCACCCTGCTATTTCTGAGGCATATTATAGTGAGATTCCTCTGGTCGTTATCTCTGCAGATAGACCATCTTATAAAATTGATATCGGGGACGGACAAACCATCCGACAAGAAAACGTCTTTACCAAACATATCGGGTATGCTGCTAACCTGAAGCAAGATGTCAGCCATGCTTCGGAAACTGTCAAGAATTTTGGACCAAGTTTGTTGAAAGACACCCAGTCGCAAGTACAAGCACACAATGAAGGTGAGTTGCAAAAGGCATTGGCCAACTGCCTCACGGAAAAACTACCCATCCATATCAATGTTCCGTTTGAAGAACCTTTGTATGGAACTACTACGAAACCTTTGATTACGATTCCAAAATTGGAGCTAAAGTCCAAAAATATCGAAGCGTCTGATGAAGACTATGGGACATTTGTGGAGCAATGGAAAAATAGTGAGCGCAAAATGATTCTGGTTGGGGTTGCACAGCCTCAACTGTTGGAGCCTGAAATTGTTCAAGCTCTGGGTACAGACCCATCGGTCGTTGTGTTTACAGAGACAACTTCGAATCTGCAACACCCGAATTTCTTTCCGAGTATTGATAGTATTATCGCTCCAATTGAAAAGTCTGAAGATGCTGCGGAAAAGTTTGAAAAACTTCAACCTGAAATCCTAATAACCTTGGGCGGGCTTATTGTATCCAAAAAAGTGAAGGCCTTCCTTAGAAAATATCGTCCTAATGCACATTGGCATGTGAGTGAAGGTAAAGCCTATGATACCTTCTTTTGCTTGAAAAAGCATTTTAAAACCAATCCCAATACTTTTCTGCAGGCCTTAACGGATTCAGGTCAGACGGCCTCCAACTATGCCGCGCCTTGGCTCGCGGTAAAATCGAAGTATGAGGCATTATTGCCGAAATATTTGGAAAAGATTCCATTCTCTGATTTTTCCGCTTTTGCTGAAGTACAAAAAAGTATTCCCGAAAACTATCAGGTACATTTAGCCAATAGCTCAACAGTACGCTATTCGCAGCTCTTTAAAATGAATGAAACGCTCGATGTGTTCTGCAATCGGGGCACTAGTGGTATCGATGGGAGTACATCCACCGCCGTGGGAACCGCGGTGCATCATCCTACACCAACCTTGCTCATCACTGGCGATTTGAGTTTTTTCTATGACAGTAATGCGCTTTGGAATACCTACATCAGAAAGGACTTCAGAATCGTATTGCTCAACAATGAAGGAGGTGGAATTTTCCGTATTCTCCCTGGAAAGGAAGAAACTGAAGATTTTAAAACGTATTTTGAAACCAGTCATAGCTTGGAGGCGAATCATCTTGCGCTAATGTTTGGCTTTTCCTATCAAAAAGTCAGTGAAATCAAAGGTTTGGTGGAAGCATTGCAGCAATTTTTCGAACCTGGAAATCAGCCTAAAATTCTTGAAATCAGCACCCCTAGGACCCTGAATAACAAAATTTTGTTGGATTACTTCGATTTTATATCTTAGAAGCAAGCTTATACACACTAATCTAAACTGAATACTAATTATCATGAGCAAAAGAGACGAATTGGTTGCTAAGTATGCTGAAGACATCAAGTCGAAGTTCGGTGAAACTCCAGATATGGAGTTGCTGAACAAGGTGGCGGTAGGTCTTGGACCAGCGATTTACAACCTAGATGCCTCAAAAGTTTCTGGTTCTGACGACAAGGAATTGGAAACGGTCAAGAAAAATTTCTTGATGAAAAAATTGGGGCTCGCAGAAAGTGACGATTTGATGGCAGCCATCAACACAGTCATTGAAAAATATGGAAAATCGGAAAAGAACAAACATAGAGCTGTAATTTATTACATGCTCGCCAAACATTTCAACAAAGAGTCTGTTTATAATTAATAATGTTTAATTGGGGAAAGGCCGCCTTCATGGCGGCTTTTTTTATGGCTTGATTTTTAACCAAAACGAATGATACAACTCGGGAGTTACAATACCCTACGCATTTTACGGTCAACCAGTGTCGGACTTTTTTTGGGTGATGAAGAGGGAACCGAAATCTTATTGCCCAATAAATATGTACCCCATGACTTTGAGATTGATGATAGTTTGGAGGTGTTTTGTTATCTCGACCATAGCGAGCGTCCCGTGGCAACAACCTTAACACCGCATGTGGTTCGCAATAGTGTTGCAGCTCTGGAGGTGGTAGATTTAGGTCCTTATGGTGCTTTCATGGACTGGGGTTTGGAAAAGAACTTGTTGGTCCCTTTTAGGGAACAACGACAACCGATGGAAGTAGGTAAAAAGTATTTGGTGCTTTGCTACTTGGACGAAACGACATTTCGTTTGGTTGGGACAAGACGTTTGGAGCGCCATGCCAACAAAGAGCCATTGGAAACGCCTTTAAATGAACCTCTGGAAGCTTGGGTATATCGGAAAACACCACTGGGTTGGGAGTTGTTTTTGGACTCAGGTCATATCGGACTCGTATTCCACAACGATGTATTTCAGTCTTTGGAAGAAGGGCAACGGGCTACTTGCTACGTGAAGCAAATCCGTCCTGATGGGAAAATAGACCTTACCCTAGTTCCTATCGGTTCAAAAATGTTGGAACCTATGGCCGAATTGGTATTGCAAAAGCTTCATGATAATAACGGTATTCTGAGCCTTCATGACAAAAGTGACCCTGAGGATATCAAACAGCAGTTGCAAATGAGCAAAAAGGCTTTCAAGAAAGCTATTGGGACACTTTATAAGGCCGGGAAGATAAGCTTGGAAACGGACCATATCAAATTGGTTTGAGCCTTCGTCATTACTAGGTTCACAAGATTTTGGCCGAGCCGCTTTGTCGTGTTTACAAAAATTTTACATTTGTAGAAATTTCGAGTAACACTTTGGTGTTTATGTTGTTAACATGCACCGGCACATAACCCACCTAATATGCCTTTTATTGAAGAAAATGATTTATTGGACTTGCATAAGGACATTGACAAGGCACAAATCATAAACGAGCGACTGCTGGACCAAATCAAGTTCAAAAACAAGGATTTATCCAAGCTCAAATTACAGCGGAACATACTTTTGGGAATTACCTTGTTTTTTGTGGTGGGCACTTTGGCAATTACTTCCTTCACTGCTGGATTGAGTAGCAAAAATGCCTTGGATAACCAAAATGTCCTGGTTTCTATCGATAGCTTGGATGCGGTAAAAACACGTCTTGACAATCTGAGACTTCAAAACGAAGAGTTGAGTTTGGTGAAGGAGTTTTATTTGGCCAAAGAGTTCTTGGAAAAGGATAAGATTTACTCTGTTCAGATAAAATCTTTCGTAGAAAACAATGTCACTTTAGCTTCCGAAGCTTTGACGAATACACTCTTCGTTAAAACCAATCCATTTTATGCCTATTCCTTAGGGAATTTTGAAACGCTTGATGAAGCAAGGGATTTCAGAGAGCAGCTAGTAAAAATGGGATTCAATGATGCTTTCGTTGCCTCATATCAAGATGGCAAACGCGTACAAATAGAAGACCCCTATTAGCCTTGCACACTTTTAAGTCGTGGGTGCTAGCCGCCCGCCTTCGCACGCTTCCGCTTTCACTTTCTGGAATTATAGCGGGTACTGCTTTTGCACAACTTAGAGACCAATTTGATTGGACGATTTTCATTTTGGCTTTGTTGACCACTATAGGTTTTCAAATCACTTCAAATTTTGCCAACGATTATGGAGATGGAGTTAAGGGAACCGATGCCGAGGGAAGGGTAGGGCCGAAGCGCGCGTTGCAAGAAGGCCTTTTAAGCAAAAAGCAATTGTTGAGAGGTGTTTGGGTAACGGCTATTCTCAGTTTGTTATGTGCCATTGTTTTGCTTTACAAAGCCTTCTTCGGTTCAAATAATGCTTTGTTTTGGGTTTTTATCTTTCTAGGACTATTTAGTATTTGGGCGGCCATTCGATATACAATGGGAGATAACCCCTATGGCTACCAAGGCCTTGGGGACTTGTTTGTTTTTCTCTTTTTTGGATTATTGGCAGTAATGGGAACAAGCTTGCTTTACACCAAATTGCTCCATCTACAGACCATTCCGCTAGCAATTTGTTTTGGATTCCTCTGTGTTGGTGTATTGAATTTGAACAATCTCCGTGACCATGTTTCCGATGAAAAACACGGCAAACGGACTATGGTGGTGAAGCTTGGATTTGAAAAGGGAAAGCAATATCACCTCTTGCTTATTTTGGGTTCGTTTCTTTCATTACTTGTCTTTGTCTGGGCCGAAAGTTTTCCAGTCAAAAGTATTTTTTTCTTGGTGGCCTATGTTCCGATTTTCATTCATTTGACCAAAACTTTGCGGACCAAGGAACCTCAAAAATTAGACCCTGAACTCAAAAAATTAGCCTTAAGCACCTTTCTGCTAGCGGTTTTGTTACAGATTTCAGTTAATTATTTTTTGTAAATTTGAAGTATAACTCACTAAACGTAATGTAATTGGAGCAACCTATAAAAATATTGATTGTAGAGGATAATGTGATTATTGCCGATGACATGCAATCAATGCTTGAAGAGATTGGTTATGAGATAGTTGACAACGTAATTGTGTACGAGCAAGCTGTTGATGTCCTTAAAAATAATGAAGTTGATTTGGTACTTATTGATATCATTTTGGCCTCAGATAAAACGGGAATAGACCTTGGAAAACACATTCGTCAGCATTACAATATTCCGTTCATTTTTGTCACTTCCAACTCGGATAGGGCAACCGTTGAAAATGCCAAAACGGTAAAACCTGACGGGTATTTGGTGAAGCCTTTTGAGCAACAGGATTTATATACTTCCATTGAAATCGCGTTGAGTAACTTCAATTATTCTCGTAAAGAAAATTCGAAGGAGATTACCGGTACTGAAGGGGATAGCTTCACTTCTAACTCTGTTTTGAAGGATTCGATTTTCGTCAAAAAACAGCACTTGTATTACCGTATCCAGTTTACAGATATTCAATTTATCAAAGCGGATAATGTTTATTTGGAGGTCAATACGGCGGATAAAAAGTTCTTGGTACGCTCTCCTTTGAAAGACTATTTGGAAAAACTCCCTAAAAACAAATTTTACCGTGCACACAAGTCCTACATTGTGAATGTAGACCACATTGACGCGATTAACTCCAAAGACATCGTTATCAACAATAATTTGATTCCGATTTCCAAGGACTTTAAGGAGTTTATCATCTCCTCGATGAATAGCTGATTCAGACTGGATTTAGTTTTTAGCACTCAAACCCCTTGTTTTTGTTGACATGGTCATTTGGAATGGGATTATATTCCTTTTCCCTAGATGGACATATCACATTTCCTGATTTTTGAACTAAACTTCACTCAAAGTTCGTTTCATATACAACGACGGACATTTCACAACATAAATCGGCACTTTCACAACAATGCGGGATATCTCACCACGAATGGATTTAATTTTGTGGCTAATCTGGCGTTGTAATAGGGAAACCAATGCTTTTTAGCGAAAGCGCGGATTAGGCGAACTTTATTAACCAAATACTCGTTGACCAAAACGAACGAATACATACCTAGTATACCCCTATTGCCGCACACGCAAGAGAAAAAAAGTCGCTTGCGATGTATTTTGTATTGTGGTAAGCGTTGGTCTTTCAGTTTGTTTTTTGCACTGGCAGTTTGTCTCACAGTTTCTGCTCAAGAAACTACCCTTCCAGAGCAAGATGTACTTCAAGAATTTCAAGATGCCGAACGCCCAGGAAATCGGTTCGATATCTTTTTCAACTCTCCGGACCGTTACAAAATCAACTCGGCATATGATTGGCTCGATATCGTAAAAGTATATTTGAGCAACTCCCAAAAGACAGATGATTCAGTTGCCATCAGCCAATATAAGTTAATGCAGGCCCAGATTTATAATGACTTAGGGGACTACGACAAAAGTATCGCCTTGGCCAACGAAATCTATGGTGACAAGGATTCATTGGATATGACTTCCAAAAAAATCGTTTTGGAAGTTTTGGATAACAACTATGCCAATCTGCAACTCTATGACAAACAGATAGAAATCCGAAAGGAAAAACGTGAAGTGGGAATCACGGATAATGTGGCTTTCTATGACATTTACAGCAATTTGGGATTGTATCGCAAAGCACGAAATCAATACATTATGGAGGTTAAGCCTACCATTGCCGATAACGATGCCTTTGGTCTAGCCAAGTATCATAGCAAGGTGGGTAACTATTTGAGATTAGACAATTCAGCACCAACGGCCATCAGCGAGCTGAAGAAAGCAAAAGCGTATCTGGATGTTTTTGAAAATGATATTTCCAAACAAAAAACCGAACAAGAGCTTTTTGATAGTGAACTGTTGAAGGCCGAGATTGAAGGTAATATCGGAAAATGCCATGTTTTGTTGGCAGAATACGAAGAAGCGATTCCACTTTTGGAAAATAGTATCGACGTTTTAAAAACCTCTTCCAGAAATGCCCACCGTAGCGAAATTGTCGAAAACACACTTAATCTAGCTGATGCCAATATGCAGTTAGAGCGTTTCCTTTCGTCGAAGCGCAGTTTGGATATCCAATTCGATAACATCACTACACTTCAAAATATCAAACGCAATAGCCTGCTGGCAGAGTTTTATGATAAGGTGGAGAACTATAAGAACGCTGCCACTTTCTATAAAAGAAATGAGCGCATCAAGGACTCTATGAATCAGAAACAGTCGTCGCTTATTAAACAGCAGTTGGTTACTATCGTGGCCAATGAAGATTTGGAAAACTCTCAGCGGTTGATTGACGAACAGAAAAAAATCAACGAGCAAGCGCGAAGTGAAATGCGTGAAAAGGATGAACAAATCAACTTTGTATTCATTTCCCTCATTTTCACCTTAATGGGCTTTGCTGGGCTAGTTTACGCGTATTTAAAGAGTATTAAAAACCAAAGACTGATTGCCGAGCAAAAGCACATCATTGAAAACGCTTTGGTTGAGAAAGATTCGTTGCTGAAGGAAATTCACCACCGTGTGAAAAACAACCTACAAATGGTATCAAGTTTGTTGAGTCTTCAAACGAAAAATACCCGAAGCAAGGCTGCGATTGTGGCTTTGGAGGAGGGAAAGAGTAGGGTGAAGGCCATGGCGCTTATCCATCAAAAACTCTATCAAAACGACGACCTTTCGGTAATTGAGATGCAAGGCTATATCGAAAGCCTTATCAACAGCGTTCAATCCGTTTACAAGAAAGGAGGACACAATATTAGCATTACCATTGATGCCGAAGGCACAGAGTTGGATATTGACCGAGCTATTCCTTTTGGTTTGATTTTGAATGAATTGGTTTCAAATTCGTTTAAATATGCCTTCCCTGAAAATGATGAAAACGGCAAGATTTACATCCATCTCAGTAAAAATGGAGAACAAGGCTATTTTGAATACACCGATAATGGTGTAGGCTTACCCGATGATGCAGAGGAACGCACACATTCTTCCATGGGGATTCGCCTCATGAACCGTTTGGTGAACCAACTTCAGTCCAAACTGAACATTGACCGCGAAAGTGAAGGGGTTCGTTTCTGGTTTAATTTTAGCTAGTCTGAACTGCTTAGCGAACTTGGCTTTTCAACACGACTTTATGCAATAGTTTTGGGAAAAACCGTTTCAGATAAATCCCTTGAACTTCTTTTTGGCCAATATATACCTCAAACCGTTTAGCGCGTATCGCTTTGATGATTTTTTGTGCAACCACTTCAGCAGGCAAGCCATTTTGCGTAGCGGTATCATTTTCATTTTGAGGGGAGCCATCCGCTGTTAACGCATTTAGGGCAACATCCGTTTGCACAAACCCTGGGCAAATCATGGTTACCGAAATTTTATCGGTTTCATGCTCCATTCGTAAAACATCAAAAAATCCATGCAGGGCGTGCTTGGCACCGCAGTACCCTGAACGATAAGGGGAACCAAACTTCCCCATCAAACTCGTAACCGTTACAAAGTGCCCGGCTTTTTGTCCAATGAAATACGGTAAAAGTGCTTTGGTCAGCGCTACGGTACCCAAGTAGTTGATATCCATCATCGTTTTATAGACTGAAAAATCCGTTTCCACAATTAGCGAACGTTGACTTATTCCGGCATTGTTGACCAATACATCAACCTTGCCAAATTTGGAAACAGCATCGTTCACAAGGGATGCCATGCTTGCGTGATTTGCTAAATCCATAGTCAAAATTTCAACCGACTCAGGACGGGCGCATGCGTTTTTGGTTTCTTCCAGTTTTTCAGCTCTTCTTGCCGATAGAATGAGTTTACAATCCAATTGTGATAGCGCTAAGGCAAGGGCTTTGCCAATACCAGAGGATGCCCCCGTTATCCAAATGGTTTTCCCTTTGAAGGTTTGCATGGGTGTTGTTTATCTCAAAATATAAGTAAATTTGAAAGATTGCATGAAAGCATCTTACAAACAACACATACTGCAATTTAAGCGACCCAGTGGAACCTCTAGAGGAGTGCTTTTGGAGAAGGAAACTTGGTTCATTGTTTTGCAAAAAGACGGTCACTGTGGCATCGGAGAATGTGGTTTGCTACGCGGATTAAGTATCGATGACATACCCGATTATGAAGCAAAATTGGAGGAAGTTTGTGAAGGTTTGAGCCGGGGTCTTTCCGATGAGGAGCTGAATTTAGAAGATTATCCTTCGATTCGATTTGGTTTGGAACAGGCGAAACTTTCCCTTGCCGCCGAAAACCCGATGGAGTTGTTCCCCTCGGATTTTTTAAAGCATATGGACCCCATTTCAATTAATGGTTTGATTTGGATGGGGGAACCAGATTTCATGTTGGAGCAGCTAGAAGAAAAACTGGAGCAAGGGTTTCAATGTATCAAAATGAAGATTGGTGCGATTGCTTTTGAAAAAGAACTGGAAATACTGGAATCCATCCGTAAGCGATTCAATGCAGATACCATTGAGCTGCGTGTGGATGCCAATGGTGCCTTTTCACCAACCAAAGCACTGGAAAAGATACATATGCTTTCTCAATATCACATTCACAGTATTGAACAACCCATCCGCCAAGGGCAATGGGAAGCTATGCGCCAATTGTGCGAAAATACGCCCATACCTATTGCGCTTGATGAAGAACTTATCGGAGTGCATACTTTGGATGACAAGGCGGAACTGATTGAAGCCATCAAACCTCAGTATATTATCCTCAAACCCAGTTTATTGGGTGGTTTCCAAGCTTCTAAAGAGTGGATAACCCTTGCGGAACAGCAAGGTATCGATTGGTGGGTTACCAGCGCGCTTGAGAGCAATGTTGGTCTAAATGCTATTGCCCAATGGACGTATACATTAAAGAATCCTATGCCTCAAGGTTTGGGAACGGGCGGTTTGTATACGAACAATTTTGACAGTCCTTTGGAAATCGTCAACGGACACTTACAATATAATCGGGACAAAGAATGGTCCCAAAACTTAATCACGGAATTATGTACATAGAACAGGGCTACAAAGGAACACCACCTTTGTGGAAGTATCTTTTTTTACCGCTAGGATTCATTGGCTTTATGGCGTTCAACTATATCGTCACCATCAACTCACCGGTGAGCGTGGAAGATACCATGGAGACGATGATTCAACAATTTGGAGCCAATCTTGTTCTGATAATGCTTTTAATACCGCTTGTTGCGGGCTTCTTTGTAGTGTTGGGCTGGACGCGCTTGGTGCATCAACAATCCATCACGGCTTTGACTACCTCGCGTTCCAAAATAGACTGGAGCCGTATTTTCTTTGCTTTTGGACTTTGGTCTCTTTTGACGATTGTAATTACTGGAATTGATATCTACTTCAGTCCGGAAGACTACGTATGGAACTTCAATGTCAAAAAGTTTATACCTCTGGCTATCATTGCCATACTTCTGATTCCCTTACAAACCAGTTTTGAAGAATACTTATTCCGTGGACACATGATGCAAGGTCTCGGGTTGGCCGTAAAAAACCGTTGGGTTCCGTTAGTCGTTACCTCTACTTTATTTGGACTTATGCATATCGCGAATCCCGAGGTAGAAAAACTGGGATTAGGTATTATGGTGTACTATATCGGGACGGGATTCTTTTTAGGTATTCTTACTTTGATGGATGAAGGCCTGGAATTGGCTTTGGGCTTTCATGCTGCCAATAATCTGACGGCTGCTCTTTTGGTAACTGCAGATTGGACAGCATTCAGCGTAGATTCTTTGTATCGCGATGTTTCAGAGCCCGTTTTAGGTTGGGATGTTTTGATACCTGTTTTCGTGGTCTTTCCTTTGTTGTTGCTTGTCTTCGCCAAAAAATATAAATGGACCAATTGGTCCAATCGCCTTTTTGGTAGGGTTATGAATCATGACGAATTTACCAATCACATCACAGTCAAAAACGATGCTGCCACAGGTTCATGAAAATTTTCGCTTGAACGGCATATCCTATTCTCAAGAAGAGCTTAGTGAAGTTGGATATAGTTTGGTGAAGGAGGGGTTGCCCCATGAGATTCCTATTGGAGACTTTATTTTGGATTGGTTATCAGATAGTGAGACGGTTGAAGTTCAAACCTCCGGTTCCACAGGAGCTCCAAAAACCATCAACCTTTCTAAATCTGCGATGGTAAATTCAGCAAAAGCTACCGCTGAACAATTTCAATTGTCCGCAAGGGACACCGCATTGCTCTGTTTGCCTATGACAGGTATTGCAGGCAAAATGATACTAGTCCGCGCAATGGTATTGGGGTTGCATTTGGATTACATAGCACCAGATGGTAACCCTATGGCGGCTACCAACAAGTCATACGATTTTGTAGCGATGGTACCCTTGCAGGCTAAGAATTCTTTGAAGGGACTGGAACGCGTAAAAATATTGATTCTGGGAGGCGCCCCAGTGAGTTTTGTGTTGGAAAAAGAGCTAGTGGCGATATCCACCCAGGCTTACGAAACTTATGGAATGACCGAAACCATCACCCATATCGCCTTTCGATTGCTAAATGGACAGGCCGAAAAAATATTTCAAACCCTTCCCCAGATTACCGTATCTTCTGATGAAAGAGCGTGTTTGGTCATTTACGCTCCCAGGATAGCCTCTGCACCTGTAGTGACCAATGATTTGATTGAATTGATTTCGGAGACCCAGTTTAAATGGCTGGGACGAATAGACTCGGTTATCAACTCTGGCGGGGTAAAAGTGATACCCGAAAAAGTTGAATCCACATTATCCGAGCACATTATGGAACGGTTTTTCGTTGCGGGAACTGAAGATGAGACTTTGGGGCAGAAAGTGGTTTTGGTGCTTGAAACTGATTCCCTACTCAAAACACGAAAAAAACAGTTGGAAGGGTTATTCCTCAAACTAGACAAGTACCAACGCCCGAAGGAGGTCTTTACCATCGCTGAATTCATAGAAACCAAAACCGGAAAAGTATTACGAACGGAAACGCTTCAGCTTTTGAATAGTTCCACGTACTCAAAATAGTCTTTCACCTCGGTTTCAGACGCATTCACGCATTAGTCTTTTAGTGCCTGGAAGGTACAATGTACTTTTCAGTGAATTCCAAAACCAAAAGATATGAAATGCAAAGTACTACTTCTTCTTCTGCTGTTTTTTATAACGACAGCAGGCGCACAAAAAATAAACATTACAGGGAAAGTAATGGACGAATCGGGCACCCCACTTCCAGGTGTAAACATTACTATTAAAGATACCACCGAGGGTATTCAAACAAATTTTGATGGGGAGTATAGCATAGGAGCGGTTAAGGGACAGATTCTGAAATATCAATATATAGGTATGAAAACAGAGTATCGAGAAGTTACTGATAGCACAACTATAAATGTTACGCTATTGGAAGACAGTATGGCTTTGGATGAAGTGGTAGTTGCAGGGTATGCCTCAGGTGTATCCGTGGGTCGCACGGGTGCAGTTTCAAGTATTCGTGGTGAAAAGGGTTCGCGCTTGTCAAACGGAAACTTTCGTTCTGGAACTTTAACTGCTGGAGAGCTCAATGACTTAGAAAATTTTAAGGAGTGGCAACGGATTATGGCCAAAAAGGAGTACGAGGAAAAACAAAATGCATGGAAATTCTACTTGGAGCACAAAGTGGAAGTATCAATAGTAACGCCAGAAAATGAACCTGCTTCCAACGTAAAAGTTGCGTTATTTGAAGATGCTGAGGATACCCATACTCCAGAAATGATTACCCGAACAGATGCACATGGTAAAACCGTACTTTTTATGGATTTCAGCAAACCAGAAGTCGCACCTTATTACTATGTTCAGATTTTTCATGGAAAAAAAGTCATTGGCCGAAAAATCAAATCCTCAAAAAGAAAACTCAAGTTTGTATTAAATCACAAGCCATCAACGCAAAACGTTGACATCATGTTCACGATTGATGCTACAGGCTCTATGGGAGATGAAATGGAATATCTAAAAGAAGAGCTTCGCAATATTTTCAAAAGGGTTGATACGACTTTAGGAATCAAGCGCATGGCTTTGACACTATACAGAGATCACGGGGACGAATATGTGGTTCGTGACTTTGATTTCAGTGCAGATATTGATGCCGTCCAAGAAAACTTGAACAAACAATATGCTACTGGTGGGGGAGATTATGAAGAAGCGGTTGAAAAAGCATTGTCCGTTTCAATGGCGCAAAACTGGGACGAGTCGGCCCGTACCAAAATCATGTTTTTACTTTTGGATGCACCACCTCATTGTAATGAAGAAAATGTCAAGAGTATCAAGCAGAGCATACGCACCGCTCAGCAAAAAGGAATTAAGATAATTCCAATAGTAGCCAGCGGAGCTGATAAGACGGTTGAATTTTTGATGCGTTTCTTTAGCCTTTCTACCAATGGAACTTATGTTTTTCTCACCGATGATAGTGGAGTAGGGAATCCTCATTTAAAACCAACCACAGAAGATTATAAAGTTGAAAAATTGAATGACCTAATTGTTCGATTGATTAAAAAGTACGCACGTGCTTAATTTAAATTTAGCGTATTTATTCTATCCATGAACGAAGGATTTGAACAGCATAATCAAAATAAAGGAACCGATTC
>JBCBPD010000017.1:0-50749 GCA_039820925.1 Bacteroidota bacterium
GTGTCGGTTCGATAGCCTTCTATCTCCTGTAAGTACCACAAAGGAAAGTTATCATTATCGCCAATCGTGAAGAGAATGTATTGAAAAGTGGTTTGGTAAAACCTGAGGATGCCGACCAAATCGTGGAGTATATCGACATTGATTTACCCAAGAACTATCTACCCAAGAATCGACTTTTGATGTTGGATATTATTGCAAATAATAACTGGGAACGGCCTATTTATTTCTCAGGGGGTAGTTTTGATGATGCCGAATATATTTGGATGAAAGAATATTTGCAGAGGGATGGATTGGCGTACAAACTGGTGCCGATAAAAACACCCTACGATGGGGGGTATCAAATGGGAAGAATCGATACAGAGCTTTCATATGAAATCGCTAAAAAATGGGACTGGGGCAATTCAGGAAGCCCTAGCATTTATCACGACCCTCAGACCCGCAAACAATTTGGGGTCACCCTTCGATTGAGTCTGGCAGGGTTGGTAGAAGGCCTTATCGCCGAACAAAAAATACAAAAGGCGAATGAGATTATTGACATGGCCATGGAGAACATTCCTTTTGAGCATTACGACTATTACACCTTCGTAGAACCCTTTTTAAAAGGATATTTTCAAGTAGATCGTCATGAAAAGGGGATTGATTTGTACCAAAAACTGAGAAAGGTATACCAACAAGAATTGAGTTACTATGCTAGCATGGATGAAGACGAGCAATACGCGAACATGGAAAACATTATCTATGCCCTTCAAGCCTATCGGCGGAATGTGGATATTTTTCAAGAATTCAATGAAGCACGGGAAGGAAAAAAGGAGGAAGATATTTTTAATGCCTACCTCTCAAAGTTCGATAGCATTCAGTAAAACGTGTTTGCTAAGCCTCTGTATCGTTTGATTGTCCCGTAAGTTCTGCAAAGACGTTTTCCAAATTTTGACTTTTTCGGTTGAGCTGTAGTATTTTGAGACCGTTGTCTTGAGCGAAATCAAATACGGTTGACCTATGGTCGCTCTCTCCAGAAAAAGCTAAAACAAAAGCATTTTGACCCGCTGAAGAAACTGATTTGATTTCAGGAATTTCATTCAGTAGTTTTTTGGTGACCTTTTCGTCAAATTCCACCTCAATCAGTTGCTCCTGAGAATGCTCCAAATTGCTGATATTTTGGTCAGCGACTAGTTTTCCTTTGTTGATAATGATAACACGGTCACAAACTGCTTCCACTTCTTTTAGGATGTGCGTAGAAAACAAAATTGTTTTCTCTTTCCCCAAGGTTTGGATGAGTTTTCGAATATCAACCAATTGATTTGGGTCCAGACCTGTGGTCGGTTCATCCAATATCAAAACCTCGGGGTCATGAAGCAACGCAGCCGCAAGCCCTACGCGTTGGCGATACCCTTTGGAAAGCTGTCCGATTTTTTTGTGCGCTTCCGGGGTAAGTCCGGTCTTCTCAATAGCTTCTGAAACACTCGATTTGGAAGCTCCGTACATTTCCGCACTAAAATTCAAATACTCCTTTACATACATATCCAAATAAAGCGGGTTGTGTTCGGGAAGAAAACCAATACTCTGCTTTACTTTTTGTTTTTGGGAGTTTACGTCAAACCCATTCACCTCGGCCTGGCCTTCATCAGCGGCATGATAAGTGGTCAATATGCGCATCATGGTGGATTTACCAGCGCCATTAGGCCCTAAAAACCCTACGATTTCTCCTTTTTTGATTTCGAAGGAAACCGAATCCAATGCTTTTTGTGTACCAAAAGATTTACTGATGTTGCTGACCGAAATGGACATTACAGGTGGTTTTATGCCAAAGGTAAGTCATGAAATCCATACAGAACAACCTTCCAAGGGTAGATGGAACGTCCATCTTAGGCTAATACTTTTTTAACTATTCTCATTTTCCATGCAACTTTGGTTATTTTTTTTCATCGTTTTTTTGAAAATGTAGAAAAAATCGAAAAAGCTGGGCACAGACTTTGAATTGTCAAGGGAAACCCTAATCTTCGTCTTTCAAATGTTAAACATGCGCAACACGTATTTCTGGACTGGTTTTTATTTCTACTTCTTTTTTAGAAGCAGAACGGGACGGTTATAAGGTGTAGCGAACACAAATACAATTGAAGTCCCGATAAACATCGGGGCTTTTTTTTTATGCCATTGAAAGTAGCCATACAAGGAATTAAAGGAAGTAACCACCATCAAGTGGCCCATGACTTTTTTGGGAACGATATTGATTTAGTGGAGTGTTTGTCTTTCGATAGTTTGATAGAAACCGTCTTGAATGGCTCCGCCGACAAAGCGGTCATGGCACTGGAGAATTCGATTGCGGGTTCTATCATACCCAACTACAATCTGGTATACCACAATGATATGCACATTATCGGGGAGCACTACTTAAGTATCCATCATCATTTGATGGCACTTCCTGGGGTTGCGCTTGAAGATATTGCTGAGGTACATTCCCATCCTATGGCTTTGTTGCAGTGCAAGACCTTTCTAAAACAATATCCCAAAATAAAGCTGGTGGAAGATGTGGATACCGCGCTTACCGCGAAGCGTATTCAAGAGGGTCAGTTACAAAATATAGCCGCCATTGCCCCAAAAATGGCATCGGACTTATATCAGTTGAATATCATAAAAGAGGATATTCAAACGCTTAAGAACAACGCTACTCGGTTTATTGTTTTGAAAAGGCAAAACAAGGTTTTGCCCAAGGAACAAATCAATAAAGCTTCCATACGGTTTATCACAGACCATAAAAGGGGGAGTTTGGCAACGGTGTTGAACGTCATGAGTGATTGTAATTTGAATTTGACCAAAATCCAATCCCTTCCCATTATTGAAACGCCTTGGAAGTATGCCTTTTTTGTAGATGTGACTTTCGAGAACTATGAAAATTTCGCCAAAGCAAAATCTTTGTTGGAAATTATGTCCGAAGATTTCAGGGTTTTGGGAGAATATAAAAACGCATTAAAACCATGAGGGTTGCAGAACGACTTTTATCGGTAAAGGAATACTACTTCTCCAAAAAATTGAGAGAAGTAAAACAGCTCATTGCAGAAGGCAAGCCTATTATCAATATGGGCATTGGGAGTCCTGATTTGCCACCACCTCCGGCTGCAGTCGAACACTTGCAAAAGTTGCTAGATGCGCCCAGCGCGCATCAGTATCAAAGCTATCAGGGTTTACCTGAGCTTCGCACGGCAATGACCGATTTTTATAAAAGCCGTTTCGGAGTAGAGTTGGATTCGAACAAAGAGATTTTGCCTCTAATCGGTTCCAAGGAAGGTATCATGCACATCAGTATGGCCTTTTTGAATCCGGGGGATGGAGTTTTGGTTCCCAATCCAGGATATCCAACCTATACCTCGGTGGCAAAGTTGTTGGATGCCCGAATGATACCATACAACCTTACCGAAAAGAATGGTTGGCTTCCGGATTTGGAGGAAATCGGCGCAATGGATTTGACTGATGTCAAAATCATGTGGATTAGCTACCCCAATATGCCCACAGGTGCTACTATTGACATGGCTGCGATGGAAGCTTTGGTTGCCTTTGCGAAGGAAAATGAGATTCTATTGGTCAATGACAATCCGTACAGTTTTGTTTTAAATGACAATCCGACCAGTATCCTTCAAGTACCTGGTGCGAAAGAAGTGGCTTTAGAGTTGAATTCCTTGAGCAAGACCTTCAATATGGCTGGATGGCGCGTGGGAATGGTCATGGGGAGCGCTGAACACATTTTGGCAGTACTTAAAGTCAAGAGTAATATGGATTCTGGCATGTTTTACGGGATTCAACAAGGCGCAATTGCTGCGTTAAAAAGCGCGGATGAATGGTACAGCAATTTGGATGCGGTCTATGCAGAGCGGCGAGCGCTGATGTTTAAACTGGTTGAAAAACTCGGTTGCATTTGCGATAAAGATACAGCTGGAATGTTCGTTTGGGCCAAGTTGCCCGAATCTGCTCCTCCAGCAGAGGAATTTATTGATGAGGTGTTGCACAAACACCATATTTTCATAGCACCAGGAACCATTTTTGGGAGTAACGGAGAAGGGTATATCCGCTTCTCTTTGTGCGTGAAAAAAGAAAAAATTGAAGAAGCGATTCAACGTTTCGACTAAAAGTAAAGCATGAATACCGCGATTATAGGTGTTGGATTAATTGGAGGTTCTTTTGCCAAGGATATCAAGAAGTTGTGGCCGGAAGCGACCATCTATGGTATTGATTCAAATCCCGAGCATGTTCAACAAGCCTTGGACCTATCCATCATTGACCAGAAGGCAGATTACGCCGTCCTTGCAGATTGTGATTTGGTTATCGTGAGTATTCCGGTAGACATTTTGGTGGTCGAATTGCCTAAGATTTTGGATGCCTCCGGGGAGGATACGGTTGTGGTGGATGCAGGTTCCACCAAGCAGTTAATTTGTGAGACGGTGGCAGACCATCCGAAGCGAAGAAATTTCTTGGCATGTCATCCCATTTCGGGGACAGAGTTCTCAGGGCCGACCGCAGCCATGAATGGCTTGTACGAAGGAAAGACCAATATTATCTGTGAAGTCGAAAAAACGGCTTTTGTACTGCAAGAAAGAGCGCTAAAACTATTTCAAGCATTGCATATGCGCATCCGATACATGAATCCCGTGGCGCATGACAAGCATATCGCCTACGTTTCGCATCTATCACACATCAGCTCGTTTATGTTGGGTAAAACGGTGATTGAAAAAGAGAAAAATGAACGGGACATTTTTGATATGGCCGGGAGTGGCTTCGAAAGCACCGTTCGCTTGGCGAAAAGTTCACCCCAAATGTGGACTCCAATTTTTAAACAAAACAAGGAAAACGTTGTGGAAACCTTGAACGAATACATCCAGAATCTGGAACACTTCAAACAACTCCTTCTGGAGGAGGACTACGAAAGTGTTTTCAGTGAAATGGATAATACAAATAGAATAAAACAAATTTTAAAAGGAATACCCCTTACGAAAAACAAAGTAAACGATGGAGAATAGTAAAGAAATGCGAAAATGGTTGGATGACATGGCGTTACCACATCCTTTGGTAATAGCTGGTCCGTGTAGTGCTGAAACCGAAGAACAGGTTTTGAAAATTGCCCACGAACTCAAAGACACCGACGTGAATTACTATCGTGCGGGGATTTGGAAACCACGAACCCGCCCTGGAAACTTTGAAGGAGTTGGTGCCATCGGTTTAAAATGGTTGCAAAAAGTAAAAGAGGAAACCGGGCTGAAAACCGCTACCGAAGTCGCCAATAGGGCACATGTGGATTTAGCTTTGGAACATGACATTGACCTTTTATGGATTGGAGCTCGTTCCACCGTAAGCCCTTTCATCGTCCAAGAAATTGCCGATGCTCTTGAGGGTACGGATAAAATCGTGCTTATCAAGAATCCAGTGAATCCTGATTTGTCTTTGTGGTTAGGTGCTGTGGAGCGTTTGCATTCCGCGAACATCAAAAAATTGGGTGTGATTCACAGAGGATTTTCTACATATGAAAAAACGAAGTATCGCAACATTCCAGAGTGGCAGCTGGCTATTGAATTACAAACGAGATTTCCGGATTTACCGTTGATTAACGACCCAAGTCACATCACTGGAAAGCGTGACATGATTTTTGACGTATCCCAAACCGCTTTGGATCTCAATTTCGACGGATTGATGATAGAAACGCATTACGACCCAGATAACGCCTGGAGCGATGCGGCGCAACAAGTAACTCCATCTAGATTGGTTCAGATTATGAATGACTTAAGAATCCGAAAAGAAACCGACGAGGAAGCCGAGTACAACAGTAAACTGAGTAATCTCAGGGCGCAGATTGATGTTATCGATAACCAATTGATTGAAACCTTGGGCAAGCGAATGAAGGTTTCTGATGAAATTGGAACATTGAAAAAGAACAAAAACGTGGCGGTGCTCCAAACCAATCGGTGGAACGCCATTCTCGGCAATATGATTTTGGAAGGGGAGCAACGTGGACTTAGCGAGGAATTTGTGCTTCGCATGTTCAAGGCAATTCACCAGGAATCCATCAACCACCAAGAAAAAATCATTAAAGCCTAAAAATCCACTTTATATTCTTTAAACCGCTTAGGGAAACTTTCTTAAGCGGTTTTTTTGTTTTATACTGTAACAAAATCCACTTTATCACATCTCTTTAAAAAACGAACAAATGAAAAAAATAATTACGCCACTATTCTTGCTTGCCACGCTATGTTCTTTTGCACAAGGAATTATTGATACCGAGGTGGGTGATTTTGATAAAATCAAAGTGTTTGACTTAATAGAAGTCAATTTGATACAATCCGACGAAAATAGAATCCTGATTAAAGGAAGAAACGTAAATGACATCGTTTGGAACAACCGTGATGGTGTATTGAAACTTCGTATGCAGTTGGACAAAAAGTTTCGCGGAGAAGATACCTTGATAGAAGTATATTATGAAGGCTTAAAAGTTATTGACGGAAATGAAGGTGCCCAGATCACTTGTAATGAGTTGGTAACGCAAGACCGAATTGAACTTCGCACACAAGAAGGCGCCAAAATCCATATTGGAATGGAGGTAGACCATGTTGATGTTCGCGCCGTGACCGGAGGTATTGTAGAAGCTTCAGGCCTAGCCAAAAGTCAAAGCATCGTTTTGAACACAGGAGGGATTTTTGAAGGTCGTGAATTGCGTACCTCAAGTACTCAAGTGAAGATATCTGCCGGAGGCGAAGCAGAAGTATTTGCCAAAAATGATGTGGATATTAAGATAAAAGCTGGTGGCGACGTGCAGGTATATGGAAGACCAAAGCATGTTAATAAAAACACATTTGTTGGGGGGAGGGTTTATATGGTGGATTAGGGTTTAAGGTGTTTTGGTAAAGAAACGCTTTTACTCCTCTCAATAATCAAAAAAGCCTCGTGGGATAACCCACGAGGCTTTTTGCTTCTCCAAGTAAAGTTTACTTTTTGAAAATATAACGGGTGATGAAAATTCCTTTGCCATCACCTTTGCCTCCTTCACTTTCCACGGCGCTGGATACAAAAACCAGTTCCCAACCTTTGGCCGTCATGTCGTTTAACATGGAAGTAATCAAGGCATCATTCGCTGCGATGTTTTGGAAACGGATACCTCCAATATTGTAGAAGTTCAAAAGTTTGGTTTCCTCAAAGTTCTTCACTCTGATTTCACCCCTTTTGGATTTGTTTCGGGTATTATCCTCGTCGGTTTGAACACTGGTATAATCGCGGTAGTCCTTGTCTTCAAGCGCATTCACGATTCTTGAACGGCCCAACCCATTCGGAACAATGGATTCCACACTGGTTACCACCTTATACTCTTGTGCACTGAGGTTGGTGCTTAGCATCAATACTAACCCCACAACCCATAAAATTTTCTTCATGTTTTCTATTTTTAATACTACCTACAAAGACAAAAGAAAACCCTTAAGGGTTGCACCGTTTCCAAAAAAAAAGCCCTTTGAAATTTCAAAGGGCTTTTCATGAGTAGGTGTAAGACTATTTTTTAAAGATGTATCGGGTGATAAAAATACCTTTACCATCTCCTTTACCACCTTCACTTTCTACGGCACTAGCTACGAAAACAAGTTCCCAACCTTTGGCCGTCATGTCGTTTAACATGGAAGTAATCAAAGCATCATTCGCTGCGATGTTTTGGAAACGAATACCTCCAATGTTGTAAAAGTTCAAAAGTTTGGTTTCCTCAAAGTTCTTCACTCTAATCTCACCTCTTTTGGATTTGTTTCTTGTGTTGTCTTCTTCCGTCTGAACACTGGTGTATTCACGATAGTCTTTGTCTTCAAGCGCATTAACGATTCTTGAACGACCCAAACCATTCGGGACAATAGATTCCACACTGGTGACGACCTTATACTCTTGGGCATTCACAGAAAAGGTGGAGGCTAGCGCTAAAAACGCCACAAATAATAGTTTTTTCATAATTGCGTGTTGATTGTTAAATGATTATGATATCAAAGATATACGCGAAAACTAAACGATTATTGTTTCTTTGCACACAAATTATGTATAAGAGGTGCGGGGAACTGTGTATAAATCCACTGGAAGTTGGTATCTGGTGAAATCCGAAGATGGGAATTTTCACAAATGCCGCATCAAAGGAAAGTTCCGCATTCAAGGAATCAAAAGCACCAATCCCGTAGCGGTAGGAGATGAGGTCGGCTTTATTTTGGAAACCTTAGGAGATGAAGAGGTCGGCATTATCTCTGAAATTGGAGACCGGAAAAATTATATCATCCGTAAATCGGTAAATCTCTCCAAACAAACCCATATTATTGCTTCCAACCTGGATTTGGCCTTTTTGTTGGTCACACTGAATAATCCACAAACCTTTCCCAGTTTTATCGACCGCTTCTTGGTCACCGCTGAGGCCTATGAAATTCCAGCGGTATTGCTTTTTAACAAATGGGATTCGTATGATGAAGATGAATTGGTGGAAGTGCAATACCTATATGATTTGTACCAGGAAATTGGCTACCAATGCCTTTCCATTTCGGCAAAAACGGGACAGAATGTAGACCAAGTCCAAGCCCTAATGAAGGGTAAGACCACTATTTTCTCAGGTCATTCTGGCGTGGGTAAATCCACATTAATTAACGCGCTTCAACCCGGTCTGGAATTAAAGACCACCGAAATCTCGGAACAACACCTTCAAGGACAACATACGACCACTTTTGCCCAAATGTATGATTTAGATTTTGGCGCCCGGATAATTGATACCCCAGGCATCAAAGGCTTCGGTGTAGTAGATATGGAACCGGATGAGGTTGGCGACTATTTTCCAGAGTTTTTTAGATTGAAGGGAGAGTGTAAATTCAATAACTGCCTCCATTTGGACGAACCTAAATGTGCTATCAAACAAGCCTTGGAAGAGAATAGAATCGCTTGGTCCCGTTATCGCAGCTATGTGCAAATTGTGACCGGTGATGAAGAAAATTATCGGATTGACGTTTACAAAAATTAATTCATGCGAGCGGTAATTCAACGGGTCAAACATGCCAGCATAAAAGTTGATGAAAAAACCGTGGCCGACATTGCCGAAGGCTTTCTTGTGTTACTGGGGATTGAAGTTGAAGATGGTGATGAGGACATTCAATGGCTTTCGAAGAAAATAAGCAACCTCAGGGTTTTTGGTGATGACGAAGGCGCCATGAACCACTCTCTTTTGGATATTGACGGCGAAGTCATTGTAGTAAGTCAGTTTACGCTGCATGCGCTAACGAAAAAAGGGAACAGACCTTCCTTCATCAAAGCAGCCCGTCCTGAGCAAGCAGAACCACTATATTTGGATTTTGTAAAAGCATTGGAGCAGCACTTGGCTAAAAAAGTACAAACAGGAGTATTTGGGGCAGACATGAAAGTAACCCTATTAAACGACGGTCCCGTAACCATCCTGATAGATACCAAAAACAGAGAATAACCGCAGTTGGTCCAAATTGTTTTTGGATTTTGTAAGAAATTTGACATTTTCGTCTCAGCATTTTTCCAACTAAACTATACATGAAAAACCTCCTATTGGGTGCTTTTCTAATATGTCAAAGTATCCTTCTTGCCCAAGAAATTGACCTTTCGGTTGCCTCGATTCCAGAAAATCTAAAAGAAAATGCCTACAGCGTGATGCGCTTGGATGCCTTGGATATGGAAATCCATTCATCCAATCGACTAACCTACACCAGTCGATTAGTTACTACAATTCTCAACAAGAAAGGATTGGAAGGTCTTAGAACACACATTGGATATGACCCTAACACCAAAGTCAAAAGTGCCGATATCTATATTTACGATTCGCTTGGACAAGAGCAAGAGCATATCCGAAAGAAGTCTTTCGCCGATGTAAGCGCTGTGGATGGCTTTTCGCTGTATTTAGATAATCGCGTATTGGTCTATGACTACAAGCCAACGTCATACCCTTTTACCATTGAGTTTACGTATGAGATTGAAACTTCTAATACGGCTTTATTGCCCCAATGGTATTTTTTACCGAGTTTTCACAAGTCTGTGGAAAAGAGTCGTTATGCCATCAGCTATGCCAACACCGCCTTGAAACCCATCATCAAAGAAAAGAACTTGAACCTGATTGCTTACGACAAAAAAGAAGGGGGAAATAGTCTTGTATATACTGCAGAAAATCTAAAAGCTGAAAAAAAGGAGGCGATGACCCCTTCGTTTTTGAAGTTGTCCCCTCATTTAGCGGTTCGTTTGTCCAAATACAGCCACAATGGTTATGATGTTACAATAGACAATTGGAAAGAAATGGGCGTTTGGATGAATAATTTACTAAAAGGGAGGCAAGCCTTGAATCAGGCCACCAAAAACAAAGTTTTGTCTTTGGTAAAAGGAGTGGATGACGATTTGGAGAAAGCTAAAATAGTCTTTAAGTATGTTCAGGACAATACGCGTTATGTGAGTGTGCAAATTGGAATAGGAGGACTTCAGCCCATCAGTGCAATTGAAGTGGACAAGGTAAAATATGGAGATTGCAAAGGACTATCTAACTATACCAAAGCCCTTTTGGAAACAGTTGGGGTAGAATCCTATTACGTACATGTAGAAGCAGGCTCGCGAAAAGTTGATTTTGACCCAGAATTTCCGGATTTAATTCAAGGAAACCACGCCATTCTGGCCATCCCGTATAAAGGCGAATACTATTGGGTGGATTCTACAAGCCAAACCATACCCTTTGGATATTTGGGCACATTTACCGACGATAGAAAAGTTTTGGTGATGAAGCCAGATGGAGGCGAAATTGTGACAACCCAGGCCTATTTAAATGAAGATAATCTTAAAGAAACCATTGGAAAATGTACTTTGGGAAAAGACGGTACTATATCAGGCGCCCTAGTGATTTCTACTAAAGGAGCCCAATACCGAAGGCATTATTGGTTGGAAGATGAAGATGCAGACGAGGTTGATGAATACTATAAAAACTTCTGGAGTCACATCAACAACCTATCCTTAGAAGAATATGCTTTTGAGAATGACAAAGAGGCTATCGAATTCAAGGAAACCGTAAAGGTCAGTGCCAACAGTTTTGCAAATACTGTGGGTAATAGAATATTGTTTTCGGCACGTACGTTTGCCCAGAAAACCTCAGTTCCACCACGACATCGAAACCGAAAGTATCCCATGGAAATTCAAAGAGGGTTTTTAGACAAGGATACCTACGAAGTGGCCTTGCCAACCGGATATTCTGTGGAGACGCTTCCAGAACCTACCAAAATAGAAAACAAATTTGGGGAGTACAGCATCAGTTTTTCCGTCGATGGAAACCTGCTGAATATTGAAAGAAAACTTTTGATAAAAGCGGGCGAATACCCCAACACTGATTACGACTTGTATCGCACTTTTAAACGAAAGATTTCCAAGTCAGACAAACGCCAAATTGCACTCATCCAAAAGACTCAACCATGAAAAAACAACTGTTCTGCACTATTCTTATGCTTGGTTTGAGCATAGGACTAGTGGCACAAGACTATGAATTCGGAGAAGTTTCCAAAGCTGAATTGGAAGAAACACAATGCCCTATCGATGAGGGTGCTCCCGCAAGTGTATTGTACAAATATCAAAATACATATCTGGTTACCAATAATGGCAATACCCAGCTCGTAACCGAAGTGTATGAACGCATCAAAATTTATGCGAATGAAGGGTTAGAGCATGCCAGTAAGAGTATTCCGTTGTACAAAACCAAAACTTCAGAGGAAAAAGTTTCAAAGGTCAAAGCCGCCACCTATAATCTGGAAGGAGGAAAAGTAGTTGCTTCTGAATTGAACAAGTCAGACGTGTTCAAAACAGACATGAGCTATAATTTTAATCAGGTGAGTTTCACCTTACCTAACGTAAAGGAAGGTTCTGTAATCGAGTTCTCTTACAAAATAGCATCTCCTTTTATTCGGAATATAGATGAATTTCGATTCCAGTATACTATTCCCATCATGAAAATGAATGCCGAATTGAGAACGCCAAAAGGGTACAGGTTCAAACAGACCTTTAAAGGATATCAAAATGTTTATCCCAACACCTATACCAAATTGGACAACCGCATCGGTATGGACGTAGTGGTCAACGAATACCAAGCCGAAAATATGCCCGCGCTTGAAGAAGAGCAGTATGTGGACAACCTTGAAAACTATTGCTCAGGGGTAATTTTTGAGTTGGTCTCTGTGGATTTGCCTGGTTTCAGTCGTAGCTATGCGCAAACCTGGAAGGATGTTGCCCAATACATTGGGGGTACCACAGATTACAAAAATGAGTTGGATAAAAGCCGCTCCTTTGATGACGAGTTGGATGTTTTGTTAGCCGATGCGGCAACACCCATGGAAAAGACCAAGCGTATTTTCAAATATGTAAAGGACAATATTACTTGGAACGGGTACGACGGAAAATATTTTTATAACGGATTAAAGAAAACCCTGAAAGAGAAAAAAGGGAATGCCGCGGACATTAATTTGCTTTTAGTGGCCATGCTGCGCTATGCAGGCATCAATGCAAATCCGGTGGTAATTAGTACAAAAGACAATCTCATTCCTATTTTTCCAACTATGAATCGGATGAATTATGTGATATCCTACGCCGAGGTTGATGAAAAACCCATATTTATGGATGCTACCGATGAGTTTAGTGACTTGAATGTATTGCCCGTCAAGGATTACAATTGGAAGGGAATTTTGATTGACAATCCAAAAAAAGTCTGGAAGCAGATTGATTTGCTTTCTCCTGGAACCTCAAGAAACATGTACTCCGTGGACCTAGCCCTGAATTCAGATGGTTCCGCCGAAGGAACCTTTAATTCTCGCTATGACCGGCACAGTGCCTTAAAATTCAGAACAGCCTATGCCGCTACCGATGAAGAGCAGTACATTACAGAAAAGGAAACCGCTTATCACAATATTGAAATTTCAGACTACGAAGTGACGAATGCTTCAGGGTATGAAGGTACCGTATCGGAAAAATTCAGTTTTTATGATGAAGAGGCTGCGGATATTGTAGATTCTGATTTGTATGTGCAGCCGTTATTATTTTTGGGTACAGAAGAAAATCCTTTTAAATCTGAGAAAAGGGAATATCCCGTTGATTTCGGATTTCCCTTTAAGGATGTGTACATGATGAAGTTGAAATTGCCCGAAGGCTATCAAGTAAAGTCTTGCCCAAAATCTCAAGTTTTTGGGTTGCCCGACAAATTGGGATTATTCAAATACAATATAATCCCCAGAGACAATCAAGTAGATGTTATTGTCAACTTCGAAATAAAAAGCGCATCGATTGCGTCGATTTACTATCCGTATTTGAAAGAATTTTTCAATCAAATTATCACCAAAGAATCCGAAAAGCTAGTTTTGTCTAAAATTTGACGAAATGCATATTCAAAACGCCCAGAAAGCCGTAGACGAATGGATTCAAAATCACGGGGTTCGCTATTTTAATGAATTGACGAACATGGCCCAGTTGACCGAGGAGGTTGGAGAGGTTGCTCGAATCATCGCTCGACGCTACGGCGAACAGAGCGAAAAAGAATCCGATAAGGCTAAGGATTTGGGTGAAGAGTTGGCAGACGTGGTTTTTGTAGTGCTTTGCCTGGCGAATCAAACAGGTATTGATTTACAGGCTGCATTTGAGCGAAAATTGGATATCAAAACCAAACGTGACCATGACCGGCATCATGATAATGAAAAGCTGAAATAGCCTATCTTAGCCGCTTCATTGAAACGCCCTTTTGGTTTGAAATTACAGCTTTCCAAACATTCCCAAAATACCATTAATGGAACCATACAGGTCACTGGTTCCAAAAGTGAAACCAATCGCCTTCTTTTACTCAAGGCCTTGTATCCCAACCTCACTTTAAGTAATGTTTCCATTTCTGATGATGGACGGGTTATGAAAGCGGGTCTCCAGAAAACGGAGGGTGAAGTGGACATTCATCATGCTGGGACCGCAATGCGTTTTTTGACTGCATTTTTTGCTTCACAAGAGGGTAGGGAGGTAGTGCTTACCGGTTCGTCACGGATGAAAGAACGCCCCATTGCCGTTTTGGTAGAAGCCCTAGAAACCTTGGGTGCCGAGATAGATTTCTTGGGGATGGAAGGTTGTCCGCCTTTAAAAATCAAAGGGAAGCAGCTTTCTGAAAGTCGAGTTTCGCTCCCCGCCAACGTGAGCAGCCAATACATTTCTGCGCTATTGCTTATTGCGCCGAGCTTACCCTATGGATTGACCTTAGAGCTTATAGGGAAAATCACCTCTGTTCCCTACATTAAAATGACCTTGAGTCTGTTGGAACAATTAGGCGTTGAAACGACTTTTGAGGAAAATATCATTACGGTTGCACCCAAAAGTGAGATACCTGATATGACGCTTGAAGTGGAATCAGATTGGAGTTCAGCCAGTTATTTTTATAGCATACTTGCCCTAAGTGCGCCAGGTTCGGAGGTCACTTTACGTTCCTATCGCCAAAATTCATTGCAGGGAGATAGTGTTTGCCAAAAGATTTACGAAGCCTTTGGCATAGAAACAAGCTTTGATGTCCAAACCATGACCTTACGCAAAAAAGCGGTGGAGCTTCCTTTGCTTTTTGAATGTGATTTAGCCAATGCACCGGATATTGCACAAACTATCGCAGTAACTTGTTTTGGGTTGGGAATAGGATGTCATCTTACCGGATTACATACCTTGCCTATCAAGGAAACCGACCGTTTGGCAGCCATGAAAACCGAATTATCAAAGTTTGGTGCGGAGGTGCAAACGGACGACAAAAGCCTAACCCTATCCCCTTCATCTGAAATTAAAGAAAACGTTACCATCGACACCTATCACGACCATCGTATGGCGATGGCATTTGGTCCGCTGGCCCTTCGAACATCCTTTCATGTGAACGAAGCAGAAGTGGTCTCCAAATCCTATCCGGAATACTGGAATGATTTGAAACAGCTTGGATTTGAAATAAAAGAAGTTTAGTCCGGATTTTACAGCGCTTTTACTTGACATCCCCTATCTCGGGATTGTATATTTGCGGACTTCAAAAAATCTAGAAACCTTTATGAAATTATCAAACTTCAACTTTGAACTACCTAGTGAGCTTTTGGCGGAGTATCCCTCTGAAAACAGAGACGAGTCAAAACTTATGGTGATTCATCGCGATTCCGGAAAACTCGAACATAAAATGTTCAAAGACTTGATTGACTATTTCGATGAAAATGATGTCATGGTTTTGAACAACACAAAGGTTTTCCCAGCGCGCTTGTACGGAAACAAAGAAAAGACCGGTGCGCGTATTGAAGTGTTTTTGTTACGTGAACTCAACCAAGAACAACGCCTTTGGGATGTTTTGGTAGATCCCGCTCGTAAAATCCGAATTGGAAACAAATTGTATTTCGGTGACGATGAAAGTTTGGTAGCAGAGGTCATTGATAACACTACTTCCCGTGGACGTACGTTGCGCTTTCTTTATGACGGTTCGTATACGGATTTTAGAAGAAAATTGAGGGAATTGGGCGAAACTCCGCTTCCGAAGTATATCAAAAGGATGGTAGAGCCAGAAGATGAAGAGCGCTATCAAACGATTTACGCCAAACACGAAGGCGCGGTTGCCGCTCCTACTGCAGGACTTCACTTCTCCAGACACCTATTAAAGCGTTTGGAAATCAAAGGAATCGATTTTGCCGAGGTAACCTTACACGTTGGTTTGGGAACCTTCAACCCGGTTGAGGTAGAAGATTTGTCCAAACACAAAATGGATAGTGAAGAATTGGTTATTGATGAAAAAGCAACCGAGGTGGTGAACAACGCCAAGCAGAACAAACGAAAAGTTTGTGCTGTGGGTACCACTGTGATGCGTGGATTGGAGAGTGCCGTTTCTTCAGAGCATACACTGAACACATTTGAAGGATGGACGAACAAGTTCATTTTCCCTCCATATGAATTCAGTATTGCCAACTGTATGATTACCAATTTCCATTTGCCAAAATCAACCTTATTGATGATGGTTTCCGCCTTTATGGGGCATGATTTGATGAAGAAAGCATACAAACAAGCCATTTTGGAGCAATATCGTTTTTACTCCTATGGTGATGCGATGTTGATTATCTAATTATCAAAATATAGTATTTCGACCCGCTTGGTATCCAAACTTCGCGGGTTTTTTTGTGCGTATCTTTGCCAGCAAATGCAGCAGGAAAAAAAGGACATACGAGCATTGACCAAAGCCCAGATTCGAGCTTTTTTTCAGAAAGAAGGGGACAAAGCTTTTCGTGGAAACCAAGTCTACGAATGGCTGTGGCAAAAATCAGCGCACACTTTTGATGAAATGACCAATATTTCCTTGGAAACCCGCAAAAAGCTGGAAGACACCTTTGTCATCAATCACATCGAGGTGGACCAAATGCAAAGGAGTTCGGATGGGACCATCAAAAATGCGGTAAAGTTGCACGATGGATTGGTGGTCGAATCTGTGTTGATTCCTACAGAGACGCGAACTACAGCTTGTGTATCCAGTCAGGTAGGGTGCAGCTTGGATTGTAAGTTCTGCGCTACCGCGCGCTTAAAGCGTATGCGGAATCTCAATCCTGATGAAATTTATGACCAGGTCGTGGCGATAGACCAACAAAGCCGACTCTATTTTGACCGTCCATTGAGCAATATCGTGTTTATGGGGATGGGAGAGCCGTTGATGAATTACAACAACGTCCTTAAGGCGATTGATAAAATTACTTCGGAAGAAGGACTTGGAATGTCTTCGAAACGAATTACGGTTTCTACCTCTGGGGTGCCCAAAATGATTAGAAAGATGGCCGAAGAGGAGGTCAAGTTCAATTTGGCCGTTTCCCTACATTCCGCCATTGATGAGGTTCGGACTTCCATTATGCCGTTTAACGCTACTTTTCCTTTAAAAGAGTTGCGTGAATCGTTGGAACATTGGTATTCGAAAACGAAAAAACGAATTACGTACGAATATGTCGTTTGGGAAAACATCAATGATTCCCAAAAAGATATAGATGCTTTGGTTCGGTTCTGCAAGTTTGCGCCATCCAAAGTAAACCTCATTGAATACAATCCCATTGATGATGGCATGTTTCAACAGGCTTCGGATTCCGCTTTGGAGCGCTATCAAAAAACCTTAATGGAAAATGGTATTACGGTGACGGTGCGTAAATCCAGAGGAAAAGACATTGATGCTGCCTGTGGACAATTGGCCAATAAGACAAACTGATTCGGTATTCTTCAACCATAAATCCCCTTTCATAGGATTTAACTGCCAAAACATCAATTCTCGGAGAGAAAGCTATGCTTTTTCGCTAATTTTGATATTCGATACAAACCAAACAATCCAGAAGTAGTGTGAAGGTAGTTTCCCAAATCAAGGAACCCATTGCCCAAGAAATGGAACTTTTTGAAGAAAAGTTTCACGATTCGATGTCTTCTAAGGTCGCACTCTTCAATCGCATTACCTATTACATCATCAACCGGAAAGGGAAACAAATGCGACCCATGTTTGTTTTTTTGACCGCCAAATTATTGAATGATGGTGAAGTAAACGACCGAACGTATTGCGGGGCGTCTATCATTGAGTTGATTCATACGGCGAGTTTGGTACACGATGACGTGGTGGACGATAGTCACAAGCGAAGAGGTTTCTTTTCCGTCAATGCCTTATGGAAGAACAAAATAGCCGTATTAGTTGGAGATTTTCTTTTTTCAAGAGGGGTTTTGGTCGCATTGGAACAGCATAACTACGATTTGCTGCATATCATCTCTAATGCGGTAAAGGATATGAGCGAAGGGGAACTGCTTCAAATAGAGAAGGCCCGATTACTCGACATTACTGAAGATGTATACTACGATATCATCCGCCAAAAAACGGCAACGCTTATCGCAGCCTGTTGTAGCATGGGTGCATGTTCGGTACGTCCAGATTCCGCAGATGTAGAAACCTTTCGAAAGTTTGGTGAACTCTGTGGTATGGCCTTTCAAATCAAAGATGACCTTTTTGACTACGGAGAAGAAAAAATTGGCAAGCCTACGGGAATCGATATTAAAGAGCAAAAAATGACTTTGCCGCTAATTTATGCCTTGAACCAAAGCGATAAAGCCCAGCGACGATGGCTCATCAATACCATCAAGAACCATAACAAAAACAAAAAACGGGTTAAAGAAGTCATCACTTTTGTGAAAGGTAAAGGCGGTTTGGACTATGCCGTGACCAAAATGCTCGAATTTAAAGATGAGGCGCTGGCCTTGTTAGACCAATATCCGGATTCCGTGTATAAGGCATCCCTAACTTTGATGGTAAATTATGTGGTTGAGCGAAAAAAATAGTTCGCAAACTACTGAAAATCAATATTCTGTTATTTTTCTTTGTATTTTTTGCGAGTGTCAGACAACGTTTGGCCCATGAACTGCGTCTATACAAATGAAACGAACCGAGAACCCGTTTGAAAGTCATCAGATTACAACATAACGACAAACATTGGATAAAAAAGGCCATCAAAAACGATGCCTTGGCACAAAAGGCCCTTTATGAAAAGTATTCACCTAAAATGCTGGGTGTTTGCAGGCAATATGTGAAAGACGTTCAGTTTGCTGAGGATGTGATGGTTGAGGGTTTTGTAAAAGTTTTCAAGAAGCTGGAGAGTTTTCGTTTTCAAGGAAGTTTTGAAGGATGGATACGAAGAATCATGGTGCACGAATGCATCTCCCACTTGCGCAAAAAGCAGTTTGTAGTGTTTGATGAAACCGCTTTGGAACGAAGTACAGTTCAAACCTTTGAAGCTGATGAACAATGGGAAGTTGATTTCATACAACAACACATTGATGCGCTGCCTGAAGGCTATAAAATGGTGTTTTTGTTACATGCCATAGAAGGGTATCGGCATGAAGAAATTGCCAATATGTTGAAGATATCGGAAGGCACTTCAAAATCACAACTTTTTAAAGCGAGACGCCAATTGCAAGATAGTTTGGGATTACGGGCTATTGATGCCTCAAAACGTGGGAGAAGCTAAAAACAAAGAGTATGGAAAAGTTTGACAAATTGATGCGGGAAAAGCTGGAGGAGAGACAAATCAAGCCCTCCGAAAATGCTTGGGAAAGGATTGCTGAACAACTGCCTTTGGAAAAGAAGCAGAACAATACCCAGAAATACATGCTCATGTTGGCGGCTTGTTTTATTGGACTTATTGTGCTAACCATCACCTTCTGGAATTCGGATGAACCTAGCCTTGAACCAACACAAGAAATAGTAGATGCACCAAAAAAGAAGGTCGTACCGAAATCAGATTTTCAAGAAGAGGTTATAGAACCTGCATCTTTGGAAAATTCCGAAGTCACTTCGGTTACCGTTCCCGAAGCATCAAACACCGAAAAAAGTTTTGACCCGGCACCGCAAGAAGAAAACGAAGCGCTAAACACCCTTGCTTTTGTAAAGGAAAAAGGGGAACTATTGGAGCAGCCCACTTTGGATGCTATAGAATTAAAAGCCAAAGAAGTATTGCAGGCAGTCGAAAAGTTGGAACGCTCAGGTGATGTAGCGGTGACTGACGCCGAAATTGATGCCTTGCTCCGGGCAGCCCAAAAAGAAATTTTTATTGAGAAAAATATCCTATCCGACGAAGGTGTCGATGCCATGGCACTACTGAACGAAGTCGAACAAGAAATCGATGGAACGTTCCGTGACCAAATATTCGACGCACTTAAAGATGGCTATTTAAAACTACGCACCGCGGTGGCCGACCGCAACAATTAAATCATCAATCAAAAGGCCTCTGGTTTCACTCCCCGTACTTCGGGGAGCAGGAACCTCAGGACCTAAAATCAATCAAAAAAATGAAGAACAACATCAGAATTCTAACCGCATTCCTTTTATTTTTTGCTGTAATTTCCAGCTATGCTCAAGACGGTTATGAAGAAAAAATAGAAGTGCTCAAAGCACAAAAGGAAAAAATCACTGAGCAGGAAAAAGAAGCCCTAAAGCAAGAAGTAAAAGACATCAATAAACGACTTGAAAGGGGCGATATCTCAGAAGAAGAGGCCGAAGTACTCAAAGAAACTGCAGCCAAGAAACGCGCCTTAAACATTGAAAACCGAATTGCCATCGTGCAAAATCAAATTGACTTACTGGAAAGAAATCGTGGTAAGATTTTAGTGTTGATTGAAGCCGATACCACTTCCCAAGATGGGGTTCGCCTGGGGATTGATATTAATGGGAGACCTGCCTTTAGCTTCAGCGAAAGAAATTGGCGAAGGGATATCAAATATGACCGAAGAACGTATTCAGATTTTGTGATTGCTTTTGGTTTGAACAATGCCATTATCGAAGGCCAGTCCTTGAATGATAGCCCATATCGTGTGGGAGGGAGTCGTTTTTTTGAAATTGGATGGCAATGGCGTACGCGAGTTTTTCGAAACAGTAACTGGTTGCGATTCAATTATGGCTTTTCCTTTCAGTTCAACGGCTTAAAGCCAGATAACAATCAATTTTTTGTGCAAGATGGCTCAGAGACCCGTTTGGAAACCTTTGACCTGGAATTGGAAAAGTCCAAGTTGCGAATGGATAATTTGGTTTTTCCAGTACACTTGGAATTCGGACCTTCGCGCTATCGCGAATACGAGGATAACTTTCGCTATTCTTTAAGAAGGCAACCTCGGTTTGGTATCGGCGGATACGGTGGAATCAACCTGGGAACAAGGCAAAAATTGAAGTACACCGAAGATGGAAACCGCATTAAGGATAAACTTAAGCGGGATTACAATACCAATAATCTCATTTACGGAGTAAGTGCCTTTGTGGGGGTGGAAGGCGTTCTTTTGTATGCCAAATACGACCTCAATCCGATTTTCAAAGATGCGGAAGTAAAGCAAAACAATATCTCGCTGGGCCTCCGCTTTGATTTGTAGGTTTTAGCGTGGCAAAGCCCGCTGCATAGCTGGTGTAAAGGATTTTTCATCAAATACCTTAAGGCAATGCGAGCATTCAATATAGCGTGAGGTACTTATGGTGAACAATGGAATCCAAAAAATATGGAAATAATTGGGCCGTGATACTAAGGTCAAGGTGCCCTGTTGCCCGCAGTGGGGACAGGGTATTCCTTTTAAAGGGGTCTGAGAGGGTTTGCCAGGTCGAATGCCAAGAAAAAGTATCATCTCTTTTGCTCTTTTATGGGTTATGAACGTTTTTGTTCTTTCCTAGCCTTTCGTTTCGCCTTGAAAAAAGCTTTGTCGGCCACATAAAGGGTTTTTTCCACCTCGCAAAAAACGATTTCACCAGTTTTATTGGTTAGAGCGTTGGTTCTTTTGAATTCGATTTCGTTTTGTTCGGCAACCTGTGCTTTGATGCTTTCAATTTCCGCTTCTGTGTAGCTGAAAGTGGCAAAAAGGTTTTCGTATGCCGGTCTTTTGAAGAGTATTTTAGCGGACTTATCCCAAACGACATAGTCATCGCCTAAAAGACTAATGAGTTGAGTCATTGGAAATGGGTCAACCGCGGAGAACATGCTTCCACCAAATATCGAATTCACATAATTCCGGTTTTTATAACTAATCGGCAATTTGACGCGAATGCTTTTAAGGTCCTTTTCCACGTGGGTAACGCGTGCCGTACTTCTGCGGTACATGGGCGAAAGGTTGAAACCGTATTTAAAAAAGAGATGTTTCCCGCCAAATTTGGTAGCGAGTTGTCCTAGTTTTTGGTAAATAGACATGGTAAGCTTTTACGCTGTCTAAATTAGGTTTTTGTACAATGATAAATCAATTCCTGAGGGTCAAATCCGAAATATTTGATTTCTTCTTCGCTAAAAGAATAGACAAACGCATCTTCTTTGACGGTAAATCCAGCAGCTTCAAGTCGACGCGGATAGTCTTTCCCATACCATCGAACATGGTCGAATTGCCCAAACGCTTTTTTTCTCCCCCGAGGCGAGGTAATGGTAAAATCTTCATAAGTCTCTTCCTTTGAATAATCCACCGGAACTTGAAAAATACCAAATCCCCCAATTTTCATTACGCGATATAATTCTCGCATGGCTTGGTGGTCGTCGGGAATATGCTCAAGTACATGATTGCACAGTATAATATCAAATGTGTTTTCATAAAAAGGAATTTGTGTGATATCCACTTTTACAATCTTATCCTTTGGGATGTAATGCAAATTTTCTGGAAATAAATCGCAGCAGATGTAAGATTTGAAACCCAATGTTGAAAACCTTTCGTAAAGGGATTTATCCGGTGCAAAATGAAGTATTTTGAGGTCGGTCAACTTTTTGGGTAATTGCTGCTCAAGATATTTCCATAGTAGGCGATGTCTTTGACGGGAACCGCAGCCGATGCACTTTCCACCCTTTTTGTGCATCCACCCAGAGGTTTTGAATTGTTTGAATTCTCTGTTGCAGATACAGCACGAAACAGAGCTGCCAACGTAGAGTTTTTCACGGATTTTGGATTTTACAGTTTTAATATGATCGTTCAAACCATTATTTCTTGAATTGCAATCCATCTTCTCGTTTGCTTTTGGTTTCTTTCGCTTTGGCAAAAGATGTTTTTACGCATAAAGATTTTTAAGTTTGGCCTTCCGGAAGGAGAAAGATTGATGGATGGGATGTTTGAATTGACCTATGGATTATTCCGGTGAACTACCGAAAATCAGATAGGATTTAAGACGTTGCGGAACTATTCGTTTTTGGTTACCTTCCCCTTATTAAAGTCAAGTTTGATAACAAAAAACACCATAGACCAAGTGTATGAAACCGCCCGAGTAGAGGAGGTTATTGGCGATTTTGTACAACTCAAAAAGTCAGGGTCTAATTTCAAGGGGTTGAGTCCTTTTACGGACGAGCGGACCCCTAGTTTTATGGTGTCTCCAGTGAAGCAAATCTGGAAGGATTTTAGTAGTGGAAAAGGCGGCAATGTGGTAGCCTTTATTATGGAGCACGAACACTTTTCGTATCCCGAAGCGATTCGCTATTTGGCCAAAAAATATAATATTGAGGTTGAGGAAACGGAACAGACGGATGCTGAAAAGGAACAGGCCAGTGAACGGGAGAGCATGTATCTTGTTTCGGAATACGCCCAAAAATACTTTGAAAATACCCTCTGGAACACCGAACCCGGTAAGGCCATTGGTTTAAGTTATTTCAAGGAACGCGGGTTTACCGAAAGCACGATCAAAAAGTTCGGACTGGGGTACAGTTTGGACCAGTGGGAAGCCTTTACCCAGGAAGCTTTAGGGAAATCCTATCAAATGGAATTTCTAGAGAAAACGGGACTTACTATCGTTAAACCACAAAATGATGGGACACAGAAAACCTTTGACCGTTTTAAAGGACGTGTGATGTTTCCCATTCACTCCATGAGCGGAAGGGTGTTGGGCTTTGGCGGAAGAATTCTCACCAATGACAAAAAAGCGGCCAAGTATCTCAATTCTCCAGAGAGCGATATCTATCACAAAAGCAAGGTGCTCTACGGGATTTATTATGCGAAACAGTCCATTGCCAAAGAAGATAATTGCTATTTGGTGGAAGGGTACACCGATGTGATTCAGTTGTACCAACGCGGTATTGAAAATGTGGTATCCAGTAGTGGAACCGCCTTGACTCCGGAACAGATTCGTTTAATTCATCGATTGACCAAAAACATTACGGTGTTGTTCGATGGAGATGCTGCAGGACTGCGGGCTTCCCTGAGGGGAGTTGACTTGATTTTAGAACAGGGGATGAACGTGAAGGTCTGTACTTTCCCTATGGGTGAAGACCCAGATAGTTTTGCCAAAAACAATTCCTATGAAGAAGTGGTGGCCTATTTGCAAGAAAACGCCAAAGACTTCATTCAATTTAAAACATCGCTGCTAACGAAAGAAGCTGTGGGTGACCCTATAAAACGGGCAGAAACCATCCGCGACATTGTCGGAAGCATTAGTAAGATTCCGGACCAAATTAAAAAGGAAGTGTACATTCAAGAGTGTGCTTCCATGATGCAGATTTCGGAAGATGTATTGTACAACACTTTAGCGCAAATTGACAAAAAGACAAGGGTTGAGGCACAAAAAAGGCAAAAACAGGAACAAAAAGCCTTTGAGGTCGTTAAGCCCGACCCTGTTGCTGAGAAAGTTGATGTGCAATATGAGCTAGAACGAAAGATAATTGAGGTGTTACTTTTGTATGGCCCTCAAAAACAGGAGTTTGAGGATTTAATCCTTAAAGAAAATGAGGAGGGTGAATTGGTTTTGGAGCCCGAAAAAACGGAATCAAAAGTCTACGAGAAAATTTATCTGGACTTACAAGAGGATGAAATCGAATTGACCAACGAGCGGTTCCGGAAATTGTACTACACTTTAATAGAATCGTTGAATGAGACCCCCGAATTTAGTTTAAAGAGCTTTTTGAACTCCTTGGACCAATCTTTGGTTAACGATGTATCAAATATCTTGATGGAAGAGGAGCGCTACGAACTTCATGATTGGGAACGCAAAGACATCTATCCCAAAGGAAAAGAATACGGTGTGGCTCAATTGGTGGGTGAAACCATTCTTACGTTTCGGTGCAATCTCATCAAGGCCCGTATCAATGAACTACAAGAGCGAACCAAAGACCAAGTTTCCGGCAACGAAGAGGTTCTTGAGGAGATTGTGAATTACCTGCAGCTGAACAAACTTTTAAATGCCAAACTGAATCGAGTTTTGGCCTAAAAAAATAGCCCAACATCTATCGATATTGGGCTTCCCTTAAGGTTGGAGTATTTAGTAAAGCTCTAGTGCCTTTGCTTGTTGCAATAAATCTACTAGGTTGTCCACGTTCAATTTCTTCATCAAACGGGCTTTGTAGGTACTTACGGTTTTCTCGTTGAGATTAAGTCCTTCGGCAACCTCTTTGTTTCTTTTGCCACTGGCCAATAATTTAAGCACCTCTACTTCTCTCGAAGATAGCTTTCTAAAGAATCTTCTTGGTTTTTGGGTGCCTTCATCAAAGGCTAGTCTTTGCGCTAGTTCGTTGGTTATGAACATGTTTCCTTCGGCAACTTTGCGAACTGCAGAAATAATGTAGTCCAAGTCAGCAGTTTTGGAAAGGTATCCAAAAGCACCAGCTCTAATAGTGCTCAAGGCATAAACATCTTCAGATTGTCCGCTGTACATCAGCGTCTTTACATCGGGAAAATCTTGCTTTAGTGCACGTAGGGCGGCGATTCCATTCATTTCAGGAATATCCATCTCTAACATGACAACATCTGGCGTAACCTTCTCCAATACTTCAAACAGTTCGGCTGTAGTGGCAACGTCGGCGATGACCTCCATGTCAGCGCTGGTTTCTACGACGGTTTTGATGCCAAGACGAACTATGGGGTGGTTGTCAGCAATTAATACTTTTATCATTTGGTTTGGATTAAATTAAACAGTTAAAACTGTTTAGTACTTATTTACTTACACGGCGTGCGGGCAAGTTAACTATTTGCTGACGTAAAAATGTGATTTTTTTCTTAAAACCTTAAAATTTCTGGGGTTTTTTTCGTTTACTGCTGGGTTTTTTCAGACAAAAAGCTACTTTAAGTCCTCAGGAATTTCGCATACAGGTATAGGAATCATCTTATGCATATTGGCAGAATTAAACTGTTTATAGATTCTAAACACTTCTTGCTCCCTGCCGATGAAGTCAGTGAGAGTCTTGCCTTCGGCATCCTGTGCCATAGCCCATTCCAACTCTGGATAACTGGCTCCAATCTGGTCTTCGTCCGTTCTGGAGTCTCCCCACAGTCCGTCAGTGGGTGCAGCCTCCATAATGTCTTGATTTACGCCAAGTGACGCACCCAAGGCATAGACTTCAGTTTTCAACAAATCCGCAATTGGGCTTAAATCCACTCCACCATCACCGTATTTGGTATAAAAGCCCACGCCGAAATCCTCTACCTTGTTTCCGGTACCCGCAACAAGGTATTTCTTTAGCGCTGCGAAATAATATAAGGTAGTCATGCGAAGGCGCGCACGTGTGTTCGCCAAGGACATAAAACGTTCTTCTTCATTGTCCACTGGTGGAAGGGCCGCCACAAGGCTGTCAAACACCGGAGTAAGAATAACGGGTTGTCGTTTTACATTGGGAAAGTTCTCCTGAAGCCAATCAATATGTCGGTCCGCTCGAGTTACCTGGTTCTGGCCTTGATGGATAGGCATTTCCAAACAAAGGACTTCCAATCCTGTTTTGGCGCAAAGTGTGGAGGTAACGGCAGAATCAATTCCTCCGGAAACTCCAACTACAAAACCGTTCATTTTTGCCGAAGTTGCATAATCTTTTAGCCAGTCTACAATGTAAGTGATAACCTTTTCTGTTTGCATGATCAAATCTTTATGTTCAAATACTATACCTTTGTCCACCGTAAATTTAAAGGGTGTTGTCTTAATAATGAAGCGGTTATCTAAATTCTTCCAAGCACTAATATCCATCATTTTGGTGCTGTGCGTTGGTTTTATGGTTGAAGGATGTAAAAAAGAGGATGAAACCGAGAAAAAAATCAATGCACTGGAGGTAAATCTTTCCGTGGCACGATTTGACCGGGATTTTGCAACCACTCCTCCGGAAAAGCTTCCCAAGCTTAAGGCGAAGTATCCCTATTTGTTTCCTACGCAATATCCAGATAGTGTTTGGATACATAAACTTCAAGATACCCTTCAACAAGAAATTGCGGAAGAAGTTGACAATACCTTCGGTTCTTTTGAAGAAATCACGGAAGGCCTAACGGATTTTTACAAGCACGTAAAGTATTATTTCCCTGGGGAGACAATTCCCAATGTGGTAACCTTGACTTCCGACGTGAATTATGAAAATCGCGTGATTCTTGCAGATACACTTTTGCTGTTAGGGCTGGACAATTATCTCGGTGCCGACCATCGGTTTTATCAAAGTGTACCTCGCTATATCGCCAAAGGACTGGATAAAACCTATTTGGTGTCGGATGTGGCCGGAACTTTTTCAAGAAAAGTGGTTCGTGTGCCACGTGGGAGAACCTTTTTGGCTAAAATGGTGTACTATGGGAAACTACTATACTTGAAAGACAAGTTGGTTCCGCAGCTTACGGATGCCCAAAAAATAGGTTATGCCCAAGACGAAATCGACTGGGCCTTCGCCAATGAAGAACAGATATGGCGATATTTTATTGAAAACGAACTTTTATATAGCACAGATGCGACTTTGGATGCTCGGTTTTTAGACCATGCTCCTTTTTCCAAATTCCGATTGGCTTTGGATAATGAATCACCTGGAAGACTCGGTCGATTTTTGGGTTGGCAAATCCTTCGTGCATTTGTGGCTAAAAATGAATCCTTAACGCTTCAGGAGGTTCTTGATTTACCTGCGGATGAAATCTTGAAGCAATCAAACTACAAACCGAAACGGTAAAATGGCAGTAAAACATACTTCAGAAATAAAACTAACGGTGGGGCTCGATGAAAATCGAGTTCCGGAAGAATTGCATTGGTCGGCGCAGGATGGCGGTATTGAAAACGAACAAGCCAAAGCGATGATGCTCTCGGTTTGGGATAGTCAAAACCAAGAATCTTTGAAAATTGACCTTTGGACGAAAGACATGCCCGTAGATGAAATGAAAGTCTTTTTTCATCAAACCTTGGTGACCATGTCCGACACGTTCATGCGTGCTACCCAAGACGAAAAGATGACGGCTACCATGAAGGATTTTTGCGACTATTTTGCCGAGAAGCTGGAGTTGCAAAAGTGATGTGATGGGCAATTGTATTTTCTTTGGGTATCCGCTCCACTATGAACCTTCTTTTATAGGATAGGATGAACAAACCTATTGCTAAACTTGTTTTTGTTTACAATGCCAACTCGGGCAAGAAAAATGCACTTTTGGATAGTTTGCATAAAGTAATCAGTCCTTCTACTTATGATTGTAATTTATGCGATATCACTTTTGGTGTAGTTCGAGAGAATCGCAAGTGGAAACGCTTTAGAAAAGAAAGTCAATACCCTATGGAGTTTTTGCATCGCGATGAATTCCAAAAGACCCATGCTTCCAAATTTGGATACAAGTTCGAATTTCCGATTGTTCTCGCAGAAGGTGAAAAAGGGTTAGAGGTTTTTATTTCAACCCAAGAACTCAATGGTCTGAAAACGCCAGAGGCCTTGATTCAACTCATAGAGGAACGCACCGCTTAACGCTGGGTCCCTTGAAATTCTTGATTGATTGTATCGATATATTTCAAAAGCGCATCCCGACCCAAACGACTACTGGAAGAGGTGATGAAATGGGGTGGAGCTTCTTCCCAAACCCCTTCAATCAATTTTTGTAAATAAGCTTGTGCTTGCCGTTCAACAACAGCGGGTTTCAATTTATCTGCTTTGGTGAAAATGATGGCAAAGGGAATCCCATTGGTGCCCAACCATTCCATAAAATCCAAGTCTACCGGTTGGGGTTCATGTCGGATATCCACCAGTACGAAGGCCGAAACCAATTGCTTTCGTTTTTGGAAGTACTCGGTGATGTATTTCTGGAAGGTTTTTTTATCCTTTTTGGAGACCCGGGCGTATCCGTAGCCTGGCAAATCCACCAAAAACCAACTGTTGTTGATTTTAAAATGGTTAATGAGTTGCGTTTTTCCCGGTCTTCCCGATGTTTTGGCCAAACTCTTGCGCTCCGTTAGCATGTTAATCAAGGAAGATTTCCCCACATTGGACCTGCCGATAAAAGCATATTCCGGAATAGGGTCTTTGGGACACTTGGCCACATCGGTATTCGACATGACAAATTCGGCCGATTTAATATGCATTTGCTAAAAATTGCGCTTTTCCAACCAAGAATCCAAGATGGTGTTGAACTCATCTGGATGTTCCATCATAGGGGCGTGGCCACATTTCTCAATCCAAAACAAATCTGAATCGGGTAAGAGTTGATGGAATTCTTCTGCAACTTCAGGTGGGGTCACCGTGTCATTTTCTCCCCAAATAATACAGGTAGGGGTTACCATCTTCGGTAAATCTTTACTCATGTTGTGACGAATGGCACTTTTTGCAATGGCCAAAGTCTTTACCAATTTCATGCGGTCGTTTACCGTAGCGAATACTTCGTCTACAATTTCCTTGGTAGCTACTTCAGGGTCATAGAAAACATCTTGTGCCTTCTTTTGGATGAACTCATAATCACCTCTCCGTGGATAACCATCCCCCATGGCTTTTTCATACAATCCTGAGCTTCCGGTAATGACCAAAGCTTTCACCATTTCAGGAAATAGCTTAGTGTGCAAAAGACCAATATGACCTCCAAGTGAATTCCCCAAAAGAATCACATCTTTTAGGTTTTTGAACTCGATAAATTCTTCCAAAAACTTGGCGAAGTTCTTCACCGTAGTCTTCAACATGGGCATGTCGTAAATGGGAAGTTCTGGAATAAGAACTTGGTAGCCCTTGGATGGAAAATATTCTGAAACGCCTTGGAAATTACTTAGACCACCCATCAAACCATGCAAAATAATCATGGGCTTTCCTTCTCCAAATTCAATATACCTGAATTTTCCTTCCGTAATGATTTGGTCTTCCATCTATCGTTAGTTGGCACGTGGAGGGGCAAATATAGGCAATTCATATCACACCCATTGACCGACGCCATGGGCAAGAACTAAAGGAAAAAGGACACTTCTGAATCAAAATCGCATCGATTTGAAGGGTTGAGCGGTTATTTATTAACAAATGTGGTAGAAAGTGGAGAAATGTGGAAATAAAATATATATATTTGAGTTATAGTTTCTAACCAATTGATTTCGAGTGACCCATATCATCGGACAACACGATTGTAAAGCAGATGCCAAAGGACGGGTGATTTTACCTGTCTCTTTGAAAAACAAGCTGTTGCCTGTGGTGAATGAAGGTTTTGTCATCAAGAGGTCGGTGTTTCAGCAATGTTTGGAGCTTTATCCCAAGCATGAATTTGATGAGTTGATGAAGAAGGTGATGAAGAAGAGCAAAATCAACCGAAAGTATGATGCTTTCGTCCGAAACTTTGTGGCTGGAATGAAGGAGGTGTCCATCGATGGAGATACGGGGCGCTTGCAAATCCCCAAAAATCTGGTGGAGTTTGCCGGCATTGGCAAGGAGGTCGTGCTGAATGCGGTTTTTGATAAAATCGAGATTTGGGACAAAGCCAAATACGAAAAAGTATTGGCAGAAGGAGAGAAGGATTACGCTGATTTGGCGGAAGAGATTTTTGAAGATGACGACTAGTGGCTATCACAATCCGGTTCTATTGCAGGAGTCGGTGGATGGGCTGAACATAAAAGAAGATGGGGTATATGTGGATGTAACCTTCGGCGGTGGAGGCCACTCCCGTGAAATTTTGAAACGATTAGGCGCGAACGGCAAATTGATTGCCTTTGACCAAGATGCGGAAGCGTTGGAGAACTCGATTGATGACCCACGCTTTCAGCTCATAAACCAAAACTTTCAGTTTGCTACGCAATATTTGAAGTTCTATGGCATAACGGCAGTAGATGGTATACTTGCTGACTTTGGCGTCTCCTCCCATCAATTCGATAGTGCTGAACGGGGTTTTTCCATACGGTTTAATGGCGATTTGGATATGAGAATGGACCAAGGACAATCCTTGACAGCCCATGAGGTGGTGAATTCATACGCTCAAGAACAATTGGCAGATGTGCTCTATCAATATGGAGAGTTGAGAAGTGCGAGGGCTATGGCGAGAGCGATTGAAAAGCAGCGGGAACAGTCTCCTATTCAAACCACAGACCAACTAAAGCAGGTGTTAAGGCCTTTTTTAACACGAAATCGAGAGAATAAAGTGCTCGCTCAAGTGTATCAGGCCATCCGGATTGAAGTGAATCAGGAAATCGAGGTGTTGAAACAGTTTTTGCTGCAGGTGCCTCAACTGTTGAAAATGAAAGGTAGGCTTAGTTTGATAAGCTACCATTCCTTGGAGGATAGGCTGGTGAAACGGTTTATTCGAGACGGGAATTTTGAGGGTCAAGCGGAAAAGGATTTTTATGGTAATACCAACGCTCCATTAAAAAAGGTAGGTGGATTGCAAGTCCCAACTGCTGATGAAATTGCCCAAAACAATCGCGCTAGAAGTGCCAAGCTTCGGGTGGCTGAACGGATTGCTTAAAGGTGTGAACAAGAGAAAATGAAAAAAGGCATATTGGACATATTAAGAGGAAAGTTTTTGGTGAGTGGAGACGCTCCCAAAAACTGGTTGTTTCTTTTATATGCTTCTTTTCTAGCGGCATTGATGATTTCCAGTAGTCATCAAGCGGATAAAAAGGTTCATGAAATTGCGGCCTTGAACGAAAAGGTTCGGAAGCTAAGAAGTGAATTCGTCGAAGGGCGTTCTCGAGTGCAGCAATTGCGTCTGGAATCGTCTATTAAAAACACCTTGGCAGAGAGTGGCTTGAAGCCTTCGATTGATCCTCCCAAAAAAATTAAAGTAAAAGCGGAAGAAAAGTAATGCCCATTACAGAAAAAAATATCATGAATCGGTTGTACCTAGTTGCAGGGGTGCTTTTTCTGTTTTCGGTCGGGATTATGGTGAAGCTTTTCGATATCCAAATGGTCAAAGGCTCGGAATATAAAGCCTTGGCTTTAAATAAGACCGAAAAGATGTTCACCATCGAGCCCAATCGCGGGAATTTGTATTCCGCCGATGGGAGCTTACTGGCAGCTTCGGTACCAAAATACGAGATTCGATTTGATGCCAAAACGGTTTCTCCTGAGAATTTCGAAACGCATATGCCTGCCCTTGCGGATTCCTTGGGTATGTTGTTCGAGCGTCCTTCCTCCCATTATTTGCGCCTTTTCCGAAAAGCACGAGCCAATGGCAATCGGTACAAGCTGATAGCTCGAAATGTGGACTATTTGGATTATGTGAGAATCAAAAGCTTCCCGCTATTTGAATTAGGACCTTATAAAGGAGGGTTTATTGAAACCCACAAAGTGGTTCGTGAATATCCTTTAGGTAAAATGGCTGCCCGAAGCATTGGTTACGAGCGTGTTGATGAAAAAGGATACTACACTCGTGTGGGATTGGATGGTGCTTTTGGGGAACGCTATCTCAGAGGAAAGGAAGGTAAGCGCCTCAAGCAAAAAATTGCGAAGGGGCAATGGAAGCCAGTAGGTCTAGATAATATTATAGAGCCTGAAGATGGTAAGGATGTGATATCAACTTTGGATATCAATATTCAAGACATTGCGCATCATGCGTTATTGGGACAACTGGAAAAATACAAAGCCGACCACGGTTGTGTTGTGGTGATGGAAACCCGAACCGGAGAAATCAAAGCCATCTCCAATTTAGGCCGCACCAAAAATGGAAAGTATTACGAGAAACTCAACTACGCCGTAGGCGAGTCCCACGAACCGGGGTCTACCTTTAAACTAATGTCGCTCATAGCCGCTTTGGAAGATAAGGTAGTAGATACCAGTACCGTTTTTGACACGGAACGTGGGCGTTATCGCTTGTACGACCGTGTGGTGAACGATTCCAAATGGGGTGGTTATGGCAAAATCCCATTGTCACGGGCGTTTGCTGTGTCCTCCAATACGGCCTTCGCCAAAATGATTCACGAGAATTACAAAAGTCAACCTGAGAAGTTTGTAAATCGCTTGATGAATATGGGAATCCACAAAAAAATAGGATTGCCCATTATAGGCGAAGGTGAACCGGTTTTGCGTTTTCCTGGTGATAAAGGATGGTCCGGTGTTTCCTTGGCCTGGATGTCCCATGGATATGAAATAAGCATGACCCCATTACAGACGCTGGCGTTTTACAATGCCATAGCGAACGATGGGGCTTATGTACAACCCAAACTAATAAAGGAGGTTCGCGAAGGGAATCGCATATTGAAACGCTTTGGCACGAATGTCACCAATCCTTCAATTTGCTCTCAAAGTACTGTGAAGAAAGTACAGCAACTCCTAAAGGATGTTGTGGTGCAGGATTACGGTACCGGTCACGGCTTGTATTCCGAAAGTTTTAGCATGGCAGGAAAAACGGGAACTTGTCAAAAGAACTACGTGGGTAAGGACCCTGATAAATTGGCTTACATCTCATCTTTTGTGGGGTACTTTCCTGCGGATGAACCTAAGTATTCTTGCATTGTAGTCATTCATGAGCCGGATAAAGGTGTTGGGTATTATGGGGCTGATGTTTCTGGACCTGTATTCAAATCAATGGCACAAAAGATATACACATCATCCCCAGTAATTGATGCGGTATCACCTGAAAGAATGGAGAATGAGGTGCTTGAAGATTCGTATCAAAAATACTTTGCCACCATTCAAAGAGAACATCAAACTGTTCCTAACGTAAAAGGGATGAGTGGGATGGATGCCGTGGCGCTATTGGAAAACATAGGATTGAAAGTAGAAGTAAAAGGCAATGGAAAGGTCACCAAGCAGTCAGTGGACCACGGAACTGATATCAAGACGGTAAAAACCATAACCCTCGAATTATCATGATGTTGTTGAAAGATATATTGTATGGGGTTCGTTTGCTTTCAGTGAGCGGCAATACCAGTATCATGATAAACCATGTGCATTTTGATTCACGTCAAGTGCAAATGGACGATGTGTTTGTGGCAATAGATGGCGTAACCGTTGACGGGCATCAGTTCATTGGAAAGGCAGTTGAAAGTGGTGCTTTAGCGGTGGTTTGTGAAGTCCTTCCTGAAATTTTAGTGAATGGGGTTACCTATTTGCTGGTGAGGAACAGTCAAGCGGCTTTGGCAGTCATGGCCAGTAACTTTTATGAAACACCTTCCAAAAACCTTAAACTCGTAGGAGTTACCGGAACAAACGGTAAAACAACCATTACTACTTTACTTTATCAGCTTTTCAAGAATGCGGGATACAAGGTAGGTCTGATATCTACCATAAAAATCATGGTGGATGATGAACAGCGGCCGGCAACACATACGACGCCAGATGCGATGACCATTAACGAAAACCTCGCTTTGATGAACGCTGCTGGAGTGGAATACTGTTTCATGGAAGTGAGCTCCCATGGCATTGACCAAAAAAGAACTGAGGGATTAACGTTCGCAGGTGCCATTTTTAGCAACCTCAGTCATGACCACTTAGACTACCATAAAACCTTTGCGAACTACCGAGATACGAAGAAGAAATTATTCGATGACCTTCCGAAAACCGCTTTTGCGTTGACCAACCTGGATGATAAAAATGGTATGGTGATGTTACAAAATACCAAAGCGAAAAAGGTGACCTATGGTTTAAAATCCTATGCCGACCATCGTGCCCAGATTTTGGAGCGTCAATTCAATGGGCAATTACTCAAGATTGATGAGAATGAAATCTGGACTAAACTCATTGGCGATTTCAACGCCTACAACCTTCTCGCGATTTATGCCACGGCGAATATTCTGGGATTGGATAAAATGGAAATCCTTCGCCTGATAAGTGAGTTGGAGAATGTAGACGGTAGATTTCAATATTACATTTCGAAAAACAAGATTACAGCGATAGTTGATTATGCCCATACTCCGGACGCGCTAAAAAATGTGTTGGTAACCATCAATGCATTGAGGACTGGAAATGAAAACGTCATCACCGTAGTGGGGTGTGGTGGTGACCGTGATAAGTCTAAGCGTCCGGTTATGGGTCATATCGCTTCTGAGATGAGCGATCAAGCGATTTTCACTTCAGACAACCCAAGAACGGAACCCCCCATGACCATTATTAAGGAAATGGAAGAAGGCGTTGAAGCGCAAAACGTCAATAAGGTGTTGTCGATAGAAGACCGTAGGCAAGCCATTACAACGGCATGCAAGCTAGCCTCATCCAATGATATTATCCTAGTGGCGGGAAAAGGTCACGAAACCTATCAAGAAAAGGACGGAGTTCGTTCTGATTTTGATGACTATGACGAAGTAAAAATAGCATTAACAGCACTAAAGAAATAAGATACGATGCTCTTTTACCTATTTGAATATTTAGAACAGCAATATCAGTTTCCTGGGGCGAGTTTGTTTGGCTTTCTCACCTTCCGTGCGGCAATGGCAGTCTTACTGTCTTTGGTTATCGCGATGGTATACGGTAAACGCATCATTCTTTTTTTGCAAGCAAAGCAAATCGGAGAAAGCATTCGAGATTTAGGCTTGGAGGGTCAACAGCAAAAGGCGGGTACACCTACCATGGGCGGACTCATCATTATCATGTCCACCTTGTTGCCGGTACTGTTGTTCGCGGATATTAAAAACATTTATGTTATTCTGCTTATCGTGACCACCCTTTGGATGGGGGTCATTGGTTTCATCGATGACTACATCAAGATTTTCAAAAAAGATAAAAAGGGGCTTAAGGGACGCTTCAAAGTGATGGGGCAGGTCGTGTTGGGACTTATTGTTGGGGCGGTGCTCTATTTCCATCCTCAAGTCACCTTAAAAGAAAAAGATACAACACGAATCACGGAACAACTTGTGGTTGAACAAGTAAATGGTGGCGAAATCAAAGCGGTACGGACCAACGTGCCTTTTTTCAAAAACAATGAATTGGATTATGCCGATTGGATTTCTTGGATGGGTGAAGGTTTGAAGGACTATGCTTGGTTGATTTTCATTCCAATAGTTATTCTGATTGTAACGGCAGTATCGAATGGTGCGAATTTGACCGACGGCATTGATGGTCTTGCTGCTGGCTCTTCTGCAATTATCGTACTCACCCTTGGTATTTTCGCCTGGGTTTCTGGGAACATACAGTTCTCGCGTTACTTGGATATTTTTTACCTCCCTAGAGTGGGAGAGCTTGTAGTGTTCATTGCGGCTTTCGCGGGAGCCTTGGTTGGATTTCTATGGTACAATGCCTTTCCTGCACAGGTTTTTATGGGAGATACTGGAAGTTTGACCATTGGAGGTGTTATTGCCGTGATAGCCATTATAGTTAGAAAAGAATTGTTGTTGCCCCTATTGTGCGGCATCTTTTTCGCGGAATCCCTTTCCGTGATGATACAGGTGGGGTATTTCAAGCATACAAAACGAAAATATGGTGAGGGTCGTCGGGTATTCCTGATGGCGCCTTTGCACCATCATTATCAGAAAAAAAAATATCACGAAAGTAAGATTGTGACGCGGTTTTGGATTATAGGAATTCTATTGGCCATCATCAGTATCGTCACCCTAAAAATCAGATAAGATGCCTTTTCTGGTGGTACTTGGTGGAGGCGAGAGCGGTGTAGGTACCGCGATTTTAGGAAAGCAAAAAGGGTTTACGGTTTTCGTATCTGATGCGGGGCCGATAAAACCAAAATATAAAGAAGTTCTTGAACATTTTGACATTGAATGGGAGTCGGATGGACACACAGAGAAGCGTGTTTTAGAAGCCGATGTGGTGATGAAAAGCCCCGGTATTCCCGATAAGGTGGCATTGGTGCAAAAACTGTTGGCACATGATATTCCCGTGATTTCAGAAATGGAATTTGCCGGCCAGTTTTCAGATGCAAATACCATTGGAATTACTGGAAGCAACGGCAAGACCACTACCACTATGCTCACTTATCATCTGCTTAAAGAAGCAGGTTTGAATGTGGGCGTAGCAGGCAATATTGGCGATAGCTATGCAAAAATGGTGGCCGAGCAGTCGTTTGAACACATGGTTTTGGAAATCAGCAGTTTTCAATTGGATGGTATCCTGAAGTTCAAACCGCATATCGCTATAATCACGAATATCACCCCCGACCATCTGGACCGATATGAGTACCAATTCGAGAAATACATCGCATCGAAGCTGTCCATCGCCAAAAATCAGACCGAAGAAGATTACCTGATTTATGATATAGATGATGATGCCATCGCGGAAGGTCTAAAAGCACACCCCGTTCAATCCAAAAAAATACCCTTTTCCATCAAGCAGAAGCTAACGGAAGGGGCATGGCTTGAGAATGAAACGATAAAACTGAATGTTGAACACAAAACCTTGGAAATGAGTACAGATATTTTGGCCCTTGATGGGCAACACAACGTAAAAAACGCCATGGCAGCCGGATTGGCCGCCCTATTGGTGAATGTACGGAAGGAAGCCATTCGTCAGAGTATCCAAACCTTCCAAGGAGTACCCCACCGCCTGGAAAAGGTGTTGAAAATCAACCATGTCGAATATATAAACGACTCCAAAGCGACCAATGTCAATGCCACCTATTATGCTCTCGAGGGTATCAATAAGCCTATCGTTTGGCTGGTAGGTGGTGTGGACAAAGGGAATGACTACACCGAGTTGATGCCTTTGGTACGCGAAAAGGTTAAAGCGATTATTTGCTTGGGTATGGACAACACCAAACTCAAAGAAACTTTTGGAAACGTCATCGATTTGATGGTGGAAACCTATTCCATGGAGGAAGCCGTGAAAGTGGCCTACAAAATTGCCGAACGCGGGGATAGTGTTTTGCTTTCTCCAGCGTGCGCTAGCTTCGATTTGTTCAAAAATTACGAAGACCGTGGAGACCAATTCAAGGCACAGATAAAAAAATTGTAAGCCAATGTGGGCACTATTGAAAAACTTGCGTGGGGATAAAGCCATTTGGGCCGTGGTGGCCTTGTTGGCCTTATTCTCCTTTTTGCCGGTGTATAGTGCCAGTACTAATTTGGTGTACGTCAATGATGATGGCACTACGTTTGGGCACCTGATAAAGCACGCTGTTTTACTTTTCCTTGGTTTTGGAATTATTTATGCGGTGCACAGAGTGCCAACGCATTATTTTAAAGGACTTTCCATCATTGCCTTACCGATTGTACTCATCTTGTTGGCTTATACCTTAACTGTTGAAACGCGTATCGGGGGTGTGACGGCTAACCGTTGGATTAAAATTCCATTTGTTGGGGTCAATTTTCAAACTTCAACACTGGCATCCGTTGTTTTGATGATATGGATTGCCCGCTATCTTACCAAAATCAAGGAAACCAAAATACGCTTCCAAGATAGTATTCTGCCGTTATGGCTTCCTACGGCCTTAGTGGTGCTGTTGATTTTACCGGAAAACTTTTCAACTGCTGCCATCATTTGTTTGTTGGTGTTGGTGATATGCTTTTTAGGTGGATATCCTTTAAAGTATCTATTTGTCATGGTAACGACAGGATTGATATTATCCTCCATGTTTCTCTTTGTTTTATTCAAGGCACCGGATGTGCTACCGCAAAGAGCGGGTACTTGGAAATCCAGAATTGAAACCTTTTGGGCGCCCGAAAAAGCAGATAAAGATGATGTGCATCAATTGACCTTGGCCAAAATTGCTATTGCTGAAGGAGGCTTGATTGGAAAAGGTGCGGGAAAAAGCGTCGTAAAGAACATGCTTTCGCAAAGTACTTCGGATTTCATCTTCGCCATCATTATTGAGGAATATGGATTGCTCGGAGGTGGTGCACTGCTTTTTTTCTACCTCTTGTTGCTTTTCCGGATTGTGGTCGTGGCGAATTCAGCCAAGACGGTATTCTCCAAACTATTGGTCATTGGGGTAGGGTTACCTATAGTGTTTCAAGCTTTGATTAACATGGCTGTGGTGGTACAACTTTTCCCGGTAACGGGACAACCACTGCCTTTAATTAGTATGGGAGGGACCTCCATCTGGATGACCTGTATGGCAATCGGAATTGTACTAAGTGCAAGTAATAAAAAGGAAAACCTCGAAGAGGAAACCTACGATATAGACGATAATAACCCTTTGGAAGTATTAAGTGGGCAACTATAGATTCATATTATCTGGCGGAGGCACGGGCGGACATATTTACCCGGCCATAGCCATTGCCGACGAGCTGAAAAGACGCCATCCCTCGGCGGAATTCTTGTTCGTTGGAGCCAAGGACCGTATGGAGATGGAAAAGGTGCCTGCTGCAGGGTATGACATAAAGGGATTGTGGATTAGCGGGCTTCAGCGGAAACTTAGTTTGAAGAACTTATTGTTTCCGCTTAAAGTCATTTCCAGTGTGTTGCGCTCCCAAGGGATTCTGCGCCAATTTAAACCCCACGTGGCTATTGGTACGGGCGGATTTGCCAGCGGACCCTTATTGAGAGCCGCGTCTGGAAAAAAGGTTCCTACCGTGTTGCAAGAGCAAAATTCCTTTGCGGGAATCACCAACAAATGGTTGGCCTCCAAAGCACAGCGTATTTGTGTGGCCTATGATAGAATGGATCGTTTTTTTCCTAAAGATAAAATCGTGAAAACTGGGAATCCGGTGCGTAAGGATTTGATTGCACTTAAGGTAGATAAAGCTGAGGCCTTAGCACACTTTGGATTGCAATCGGATAAGAAAACACTTTTGGTCTTGGGAGGAAGCTTGGGTGCCAGACGTGTTAACCAACTCATTGAATCCGAAAAAGGATATTTGGAGTCTTTGGGATTGCAGGTGATTTGGCAGTGTGGAAAACTGTATGAAGCTACCTATAAAAACTCAGGGTCAGCAACGCGAAAGGTGATGCCTTTCATCCAACGCATGGATTACGCCTACGGTGCAGCGGATATTATCATTTCAAGAGCTGGGGCCAGTTCCGTTTCCGAGCTCTGTTTGATTGGAAAACCGGTGTTATTCATTCCTTCACCGAATGTAGCAGAAGACCATCAGACGAAAAATGCAGATGCCCTGGTCTCCAAAGAGGCTGCCTTGATGTTGAAGGAAACTGAATTAGATGACGAATTTCAAAATGTTTTTGGTGCTTTGGTTGCATCCGAATCGCAGCAAGAAACCTTGGGACAAAACATAAAGAAACTCGCCTTGCCAAAGGCAACAGAACATATTGTGGACGAAATCGAGCGCTTGTTGGTATGAAGAAAGTCGCGGCACATAACCTATTTTTCATCGGTATCGGTGGTATCGGTATGTCTGGTTTAGCTAAATATTACCGCCATCTCGGCTGCGAAGTGGCGGGGTATGACCGTGTCGATTCTACCATAACCGATACATTAAATGAATTGGGTTGTCATCTTATGTTCGATGAAGTGATAGAAATGTTGCCCGCCGCATTTCAGGATAAAGAGAACACCTTGGTGGTCTATACCCCCGCAGTGCCTAAAAGCAATGCTTGGTTCCAATATTTTTCGAACAACGGGTACCAAATGATGAAGCGTTCGGAATTGCTAGGTGCGGTAACACAAGATACTATTTGTTTGGCGGTCGCCGGGACCCATGGAAAGACCACCACCTCTTGTATTCTTGCGCATTTACTGCATGAATGTGAGGTGCCTTTTGTAGGCTTCTTGGGTGGGATTTCAGAGAATTTTGGAAGCAACTTTGTCTTAACAGGAACAAAGTATTCCGTTGTTGAGGCAGATGAGTTTGACCGTTCCTTTTTACGACTCCATCCGAAAATGGCGTGCATCACTTCGATGGATGCCGACCATTTGGATATCTATGGTTCCAAAGAAGCACTTCAAAAAGCGTTTGGGGAATTCAAGGCGCTTTTGGGTTCCGAAGGAAAGCTTTTCATCCGGGAAGGATTACCTATTGCTGGGACTACATTTGGTTTTGGTGCCACTTCGAATATTCGAATTAAAAATATTCGCGTTGAAAAAGGTGCTTATCGATTTGATTGGGTGACCCCAAATGAAACGTATGCGGGTGTTCGGTTCAACCAACCGGGAAGACATAATTTACTCAACGCTTTGGCCGCCTTATCCATGGCACTGGAAATAGGTTGCCAGCCTGAGCAGCTAATTTCAGCCGTAGGAAGCTATAAAGGTGTTGAACGTAGATTTTCTTATCAAATCAATCAACCCGAACGCATTTTCATAGACGACTATGCCCATCATCCTACAGAAATTGATGCTGTGTATGGTGCTTTGATGGAGTTCTATCCGGAAGAAAAAGTAACAGTAGTGTTTCAACCCCATCTGTTTTCGCGCACGCAAGACTTTGCTGATGATTTCGCGCGAAGCTTGGCGCAATTCGATACGATATTGTTGTTGGACATTTATCCCGCTAGAGAGGAACCCATTGAAGGGGTGACTTCCCAATGGCTTTTGGGTAAAATCCAGAACCCTAAAAAACACTTGGTTCAAAAGGAAGAAGTAGTAGACGCTTGCAAAGCGGCAAACAATAAAATCGTAGTGACCTTGGGCGCGGGCGATATTGGAAAAGAAGTACAAAAAATTAAAACGGAACTAGCCTATGCAAGTTAATTGGAAAGCTTGGAAACTTGGAGGTTTAGTGGTGTTGACCGCGGCGATGTATGGCTTTTCGGAAATCCGAAACCAAAGTCGTCAAATTGAACAAACCGAAATTAACTTTTTGGGTGACAATGACTTATATCTCACCGAAGCCTCAGTTAATAAATTGTTAATACAAAATTATGGGCCCGTAAAAAATAGGCCTAAAGAAGAAGTAGTTTTGAAGACCATAGAGAAGGTAATTCAATCCAACGATATGGTCAAAAAAGCCCAAGTCTATCTCACCATAGATGGCCGGCTTGTTTCAAATATAGTTCAGCGAAAACCTATTGGAAGAATTGAATCCGCCTCCAAGTTTTACTTGGATGACGAAGGAAAACGCATGCCGCTTTCAAAGCATCACTCGGCAAGGGTGCCCATCATCACAGGTGAGATTACGGGCAAATCCTTAGAGGATGCTTACGTGATTTTGGAATACATCAACAAAGATGAGTTCCTTCGAAAAAACGTGATAGGCATCCATATCGTGAATGAAGGTGATTACCAGTTGCGATTTCGACTGGAAAATTTTGTGGTCAATTTGGGTGGGGTAGACAACTTGAATGAAAAGTTCAAAAATTTTATGGCTTTTTACGCGAAAGCAACTAAGGACAATTCTTTGGAAAACTACGCGGTAGTCAGTTTAGAGTTTAACAATCAGGTGGTGTGCACCAAAATTTAAAAGTATGGAACAAGGGAATTATTCTGTAGGATTAGACATTGGAACAACGAAAATCGTAGCCATCATTGGTAAGGAAAACGAGTATGGTAAAATTGAAGTGCTCGGTACCGGAAAATCAAAAAGCCTTGGCGTACACAGAGGTGTGGTAAACAACATTACCCAAACCATTTCGTCCATTCAACAAGCCGTGGAACAAGCGGAATTGAATGCTGGATTGAAAATCGGTTCTGTAGTGGTCGGTATTGCCGGACAGCACATTCGCAGTTTGCAACATAGCGACTATATCACGCGAAGCGACTCGGAAGAGGTGATTTGTGATGATGATTTGGACAAGCTTTGTAATCAGGTATATAAGCTGGTGATGCTTCCCGGGGAAGAAATCATACATGTATTGCCACAAGAATATAAAGTAGACGGGCAATCTGAAATCAAAGAGCCTCGTGGTATGTATGGCGGTCGTTTGGAAGCCAACTTTCATGTGGTAGTGGGTCAGGTTTCTTCCATCAAAAATATCGGACGCTGCATCAAAAGTGCAGGCTTGGACTTGGGCAATATCACTTTAGAGCCTCTTGCTTCCGCGGAAGCGGTGCTCAGCCAAGAAGAAAAAGAAGCGGGTGTTGCTTTGATAGATATAGGAGGTGGAACTACGGACTTGGCCATCTTTAAAGATGGAATTATCCGCCACACAGCCGTGATTCCTTTTGGAGGTAACGTAATTACCGAAGACATCAAAGAAGGTTGCTCGATCATTGAGAAGCAAGCAGAGCTTTTGAAAATGAAGTTTGGTTCGGCTTGGCCTGGAGAAAATAAAGACAATGAAATCGTATCCATTCCTGGATTACGCGGTCGTGAACCGAAGGAAATCACACTGAAAAACCTATCCAAAATCATCCACGCCCGTGTGGTTGAAATTGTGGAGCAGGTGTATGTGGAAATCAAAAACTACGGTCACGAAGAGCAAAAGAAAAAGCTTATCGCAGGCATCGTACTCACAGGAGGTGGAAGTCAACTAAAGCATTTAAAGCAGTTGGTGGAATACATCACGGGCATGGATACCCGCATTGGCTATCCAAACGAACACTTAGCTGGTGATTCGGATGATGAGATTGCAAGCCCTTTGTATGCTACGGCCGTTGGTTTGTTGATGAATGCCATCCAAAACGATACGAAAGAAAATATGCCCCTTGAGGCAGAAACGGTGATGACCGAACAAGAAGAGATATTGGTGGGTCAAGACACTACATCAAATGTGAACTCTGGAATGGTGCGCACCGAGCGCAAATCCATTTTTGATAAATGGTCCGAGAAGTTGAAAGACTTTTTGGATAACGCAGAATAAAAATCCCATACAACACAATAAAGAAATACAGGCAGCATGAGTAAAAACACGGAATTCGAGAATATCGATTTTGATTTACCCAAAAATAAGAGCAACGTTATCAAGGTCATTGGTGTCGGTGGCGGCGGAAGCAACGCCATCAACCACATGTTTATGGCCGGGATTAACGGTGTAGACTTTGTGATATGCAATACCGATGCCCAAGCCCTTCAGAACAGTTCTGTTCCCAACAAAATCCAATTAGGGGTTTCGTTAACAGAAGGATTAGGTGCCGGTGCCAACCCTGAAGTAGGAGAGCAAGCCGCTTTGGAAAGCATGGAAGACATCAAAGGGATGTTGGAACACACTACCAAAATGGCCTTCATCACTGCCGGTATGGGTGGTGGAACGGGAACAGGTGCTGCTCCTGTTATCGCCAAATTGGCTCGTGAAATGGACATTCTTACGGTAGGTATCGTAACCATTCCTTTCCAATTTGAAGGGGCCATGCGGAACAAACAAGCCCAGTTGGGTATTGAAAAACTGCGGTCCAATGTAGATTCTTTGATTGTCATCAACAACAACAAACTACGTGAGGTGTATGGCAACCTTGGCTTTAAAGCTGGTTTCTCCAAGGCAGATGAAGTCCTGGCTACTGCAGCCCGAGGTATTGCCGAGGTAATTACGCACCACTACACACAAAACATTGACCTTCGCGATGCCAAAACGGTATTATCAGACAGTGGCACGGCCATTATGGGTTCTGCTACGGCTTCTGGTTCAGCACGTGCGAGCGAGGCCATTTCAAAAGCGTTGGACTCTCCGTTGTTGAACGACAACAAAATCAATGGGGCTAAAAATGTATTGCTGCTAATTGTTTCCGGGACTCAGGAAATCACCATTGATGAGATTGGTGAAATCAATGACCACATTCAAATTGAAGCTGGTCATGGTGCCAATATCATTATGGGTGTGGGTGAAGATGATGATTTGGGAGATGCTATCGCCGTTACGGTAATCGCCACTGGTTTCCATGTGGACCAGCAGGATGAAATCGTAAATACGGAGACCAAAAAGGTGTTTTACACTCTGGAGGACGAGCAAACTGCGGAACAAGAACTCTCGACAGAGGCAACAGCCATCCAAAATATCAATATTCCGGTAGTTGAAGAAGAGCCGGAAGTGGTACGCCATACGTTGGAGATGGAAGACCCTACTCCTGAACCGCCGGTTGCAGAAGTAGAAGTACCTGAATCAGATTTGATTCCAACGTCCAAGTACATTCGAAACTTCAATGTGTTCTATGAGGAAGTAGTTCCAGAACGTGTGGAAGAAGATTTCATCATCATAGAAGCGAAGAAGATTATCAACGATATCGAAGTAATTGACCCGGAAATTGTTTCGCCAGTTGCAGAAGAAGACCAGTTTACGTTGACGTTCGACTTGCCTATTGTTGAGAACACCCCAAAGCAAGAAGAAAACACGTTGACTTTTGATTTGGAGGCCGATGTGATGGATATGGAAGTGAAAGACTATGTAGAAGTGAGTCCAGTGTTGGAATTCAACAAAGAAGGCGAAACCCGATACAACTTGGAAGAGTACATGGAATTGGAAACCCAATTGACTGGAGCCAAGTCCAAGGCGGAAACCCATGAGCCCAAATTGGTTGAAAACGAATTGGTGTTCGAAAAGAAAACCTTAGAGGTTGAAGAAGCTGCCAAAGAAGAAACGGTTGAAACCGCTCCCGAAGCGAAAATTGACCCTATGAACAGCCCCATCAACGATATGTTGAAAGACCGTGCCGATGAACGTCGTCGCAAGTTGAAAAACTTCAATTATAAGTTCCAAAACAACCGGAATAGCATCGACGAAATCGAAAAACAACCCGCGTACAAACGCCAAGGGGTAGATTTGAACGATACCCCAAAAGAGCAAAAGGTTTCGCGTACCACTTTAAGTGAAGATAGCAATGATGAAATGCAGTTGCGTTCCAACAATTCCTTCTTGCACGACAACGTAGATTAGAGCCAGTTTTGTTTTCAAGTATACCAACCCGGAAGCCTAGTTCTTTCGGGTTATTTTTTTATCTTCGCAGCCCAAAACAAAGCAAAAATGGGTTTACAGGACCAAGTAATGACAGAAATGAAGCAAGCGATGAAAGCCAAGAATACCGTGGCTTTGGAAGCGTTACGTGCTGTAAAGTCTGCCTTGTTGTTGGCCAAGACTGAAAAAGGAGCTGCTACTGAACTTTCAGAAGCTGACGAAATCAAGTTGGTGCAAAAGTTGGTGAAGCAGCGAAAGGATAGTGCCACGATTTTCACCGAGCAGGGTAGAGCTGATTTGGCAGAGCCTGAATTGGCACAAGCCGCCATCATCGAAAAGTTTTTACCCGAGCAATTGACGGAAGAAGAAATCGAAAAAGTAGTGGTACAAACCATTGATGCTTTGGGTGCCACAGGCATGCAAGATATGGGCAAGGTAATGGGCATGGTTTCCAAGGAATTGGCAGGCCAAGCCGATGGCAAAACCATATCGAGTATCGTTAAAGCCAAATTGAGTAGTTAAGTTTACTCATACAGTAGCAACCTGACGTATAGTGGAAGGTTATTGATGAATTGAGATTAGGGCCGCGTACCTGCCTCATATTTGAGGGTAGAGTGGCAAATTGGATAAAATTTAGATTTACGGCCGCGTAGTTCAACTGGATAGAATATCAGATTTCGGCTCTGAGGGTTGGGGGTTCGAATCCTCCCGCGGTCACGAATAAATGGAAAAAGCAAGCAAAACAAAACGCTTGCTTTTTTGTTTTAATATCCCCTATTTTCCATCCTTTTTCGAAATTTTTCCCAGTTAAGAGGGTCGCCATTAACTTGAAACTTTGATGAACCCGAATCCAGTGAGCCTATTCCACCGATAACGCTACCCAGCGTAAATCCTACTACAGAGCCAAAAGCGGCACCCTCTATTGGAGAAAAGCCTAAAAAAGAATCTTCAGAGCTGGCGACACCGGCTACACCGAAGATAGCAGCGGTAATAATGGAGCATTGCAAAATAGTATTGCCTGCAGACCTTTTTGTTCGAATGGCGCCGATCTCACTTACAGGAATAGTGACTTCTCGCCTTCTACGAACTATTATCAAAGCAGAATCAGAAAGTGTGACGATTTTGCCTTTATGAATCTTCTTTCCTTTTAAATTATAAACGCGAAGAAAAGTATTATTGGTTTGTCCAGATAAGGTGCAAGCAAAAAGCAAACTAGTAACTAGCGCAAACTTTTTTAAACTGCTAGCGTATCTCATTTGATGCGTGGTATTCGGATAAACAGCTATACTCAGAGGCAATTTAAACTAAGAAGTGGATAAAAACAGAAGACTCAGTTTTTGTTTTCGTTAAGCTTTTCTTCAGCAAGAAGAATGGCATTGTAAGCATTCACTACAGCTCCGGTCTTTGACAATGTGCTGAAAGGAGTCTTTTCCTCTTTGCCGTCGTTATCACCTTTCTTTGGAATCGATACTTCATATTGGATTCCAGATTTCAAAATAACCTCCTTTAGTTCTGAAGCAGTTAGGGATGGGTAGTAGCTTAAAACAATGGCAGCCACTTTAGATACCATGGCTGCGGAGGCGGAGGTTCCATAGGAAAAGGTGTAAGCTTCCTTTTTAGCGGTAGTAGTTCGTATTTTTTCTCCCGGAGCAAAAATATCCACTTCGGTTTTGCCATAGTTGGTTGCCGGATGCACAAAAGTACTATCCAGCACAAAGCCTGAACTTCCTACACGAATGAAGTTGTTGGCAAATTCATTTCCGTTAACATCGATATCATTTGGGTACTTCATGTTTTCGAAATCATCTAAATTGACGCCCCGATTACCGGAAGAAGCAACGACCAACACCTCTTTCTTCGCGGCATATTTGATAGCGTCTTCCACCCAATCTTCATTTAAGGAAAAGTACTTTCCCGAACTGATGTTGATAACGCGGGCGCCATTATCCACTGCATATCGTATGGCCAAGGCCACATCTTTATCATTTTCATCACCCAATCCAGATACACATAGAGGCATTATTTTGATGTGGTTCATCAGATTCTCAAGCTTTTTGCTTTCAAAAGAAGATACCAATACACCTGCCATCCGAGTTCCGTGGTCCAATACATGAAGATTGTGATTTACTATTGGATTTCCGTATTGGATGTCTTTAGGATTTGTCACATCATCACCAGTAACAAGCCTATCATTAAAGTCCAATCCCAACATAACTTCCAATCTTTTTTCGGCTTGAACAAGAGCGTTTTTTAGCCATTTGTCATTTATCCCCAAGGATATATTTTTTTTGAATGCAGTAATAGTGGAAAGTACCTCAGGGCTGTTTGTGAACTTTTTTTCCAAGTTGTTCAAGTCTTCCATCGAAAACGTATCCTTCTGAACTTGCTCCAAGATAAATTGTTTTTGCTTCCAATATTTTTCGTTTAAAGAATCTGTCTTTTTAATGCGATAAGTAGCAAATTCCTTACGTTCAATAAACTGGGCAACTGCTTTTTGAAAGATTTGACGTTCTCTTGGGTTTTCAAAATTAATTTGGGTCGTGTCATTGCTTCTGTCAGGGTGGTAATCATATTTTTTTAAGATTCGGGTGTATTCATAGTTCATGAAAACATAATTCCTTCCGTCAGGATTTCCCATAAAGTTCCAGCCCTGAATATCATCTACATAACCGTTTGCATCATCATCAATTGAGTTATTAGGGATTTCATCAGCATTGCGCCATATGTTCTTGTTTAATTCTGGATGATTGATGTCCACAGGCATATCAATCAAGGCAATTATTATAGTGTCGCCCTTTCGAGGCAATAGTAATTCGGAATATGCCCTTTCCAAACTTATTCCAGGTACAGTATCCAGAACGATGTCCTTTATGGGCCAGCTGAGTACTTCTTCTTCTGAGAATGGATTTGCTTTATGATCACTTTGGTTGGGAATTATGGAAAAGGATTCCTTTTCTACAGAAGAATGACAGGATAGCAGTAGAAATGCGGAAATAAAAATTAAAAATTTATAGTACATGCAATTATTGTTGTTATTAAGTGCCTCCTTTGGGAGGCACTTTAATCTTGAAATTCATAGTTTAACCAGAAGTTGAAACATTACTACTACCCTGTCTATCTTCCGTTCCGTCACCCCCATTGTTTGAATTTTGACTTCCGCCTAAAATTTGATAGGGGTTAGATAACTTCGCTATTGTAAGCTTGTTAAGTCTGAGGGATGGTTTTGGTCCTTTTGTTTTCATATAATTTTAATTGAATTATTTCTTTTGAAGATAGCTCAATATTATTGGCGTTTTTATCTAGCAACCTTAGATTTATAAAAATAGACTTGTAAAAAAAAACAAAATCAATTAGTTACTTATTCAGTTGTTTGATAAAATAAGATACATACAAACCGTATTTTTCCTTAAATAATTTTGAAAAAGTTTCCGTGTTTCCAAAGCCTACCTCTCGAGCAATAGCACTAATCTTATAATTCCTAAATTGTTTGGAGTTCTTTAACTGATTAAATGCATATTCCAATCTTAGGTCATTGATATAGTTGGAAAAGTTTTATGCTTGTACACGTTTATCGTTTTGGATAAATAAGATGAGTTGGTTTTTAAGTCCTGAGATAAAGAGTTTAGAGAAATCGAACGGTTGGTGAATTGTTCTTTTTTTTCAAATTCTTCTAGTCCATTTAATATTTGCTTAATAATTCTTTCAGGTACTTCTGAATGCTTAAAGTTTGTAGTAGTTTGTACTTTCTCTTGTTTTTGAGTCATTATAATCTGAAATTGACTCTTCAGATGCTTCTGGCGACGGGAAAAAAGAACAAGAATTAATATCACTGAAGTAATTAGGAGAATGATGATGAGATAATATAAGCGTTCATTTGATTCTTGCTTACTAATAATCAAGTCCTTCTCGGCTAAAAGATTGGGAATATCATATTCTAAAGTAATCTTATTGTTTAGGTAAGATTTGTAATCTTTCACAACACTATCTACAACCAAAAATTGATTTACATAAAAAAGTTGTTGTTCCGAATCGTCTGTTTCCTTGTAATTTTTTATTAAGTAATCATAGGCAGGTATTGCCTCGGGGTGAATGTCGTTCGTGATTTGAAAAATCGAATCTACCCTTTTGAAATAATCAATGGCCTTATCCTTACTATTTAAATCGTGGTTTATTTTCCCCAAATAATAGTAACAAATAGCCAAATCTGGATTAAAATGTTCTTTTTCAAAATAATCCGTGGCCTTCAATAATGTGTCTAAAGCCTGAACAAGATTTTTTTTAGAGTCATCTATAGAAACCATGGTAATAGCTTGGTGCTGGAGAAACAAGTTCGCCATTTCTAAATCTTTATTTTTCAATGCTAAACTTTTACCTGACCGATTAAATTTTGATGCAAGCTCAAGTTTGCCGAGGTTTCTGCAACTTATCGCTAGCGAAAACAACGTCACTAGATGATACTTGTAATTATAGGGAGTCAATATCTTACTTTCAATAAGTTCTAAATTACTGTTGTGTATTTCATATGATTCAGAAAAGTCTCCAATACGATTTTTTAAGGTTCCTACTGCATGTTTGCTTAAGTAAAACAACCCCTTATCCTCCATTTTCTCAGATAAATAGTATGAAACCATATAGAAATCAAGAGATTTACTAAATGCTCTTTTTCTATACATTTTTCGACCAAGCTTAAGGAAGAGTTTTACGGTTTCAGTTCGCCCACTTTCCTGTTTTAACATACTTGTTATCAGTTCTTGGAAATCTTTCGATAGTTGATCATTACTATCTTGACTATTTAAGATTTGCTTAGCAATGGTGTTGTATAGTAGATCATTTTTTTGTTGAGATTTATTGAGCAAATCTCTTGCGAATATGGCTAGGCTATCGTTTTGACGAAGCATTCCTACCAAAAGGGTATCGTATTGGTCAACAAAACGGTAGTTGTTACTTAAATTGAAGTCTCCTAATTCTTGTCCTTTCAAAGGAACTTGAACGAACAACAGGGGTGCCAAAAGAAGTTGAAAGAAAAGTTCTTTTTTTCTAAACAGTTTGAAAAGGACGTTTGAGGTTGCTTTAGCTCGCAATAATTCGATTTGAGTAGTGAGGTTAAAACATTCTTACGTGAGGTATCATTATTAATAGTGTATTTCGCAAGCATTTCATTCGATGCCCCTTTCTGTCATAAGCAAAACACATCTAATTAAATATAAAAATAAAGACTCGAGATTCATAAATCTAGACTCGGAATTTACGAATCTGGGGTTACTCTCCTTGAAATACTTAAAACTACATGCAATTTTTGACTTGGCCTTAAAAACAATCTTGAGGTAGAAAAAGTCGGTTGATTTCAACATCAGTTCAAAATTGGTAGATGAAAATTTTACTAAAACCAAAATTGAAACTCTCTTCATGAATGCTTTTCCCATGGAAGCTATTAACAAGGGAAGAGCCTTTTACGGTTGAAGTGGGGAAGATATTGTAGAGCTACTTGATTAGTTATTGTTGACTTTTCTTGCCACGGGATGTATTAAAAAAATGCATGCAAATGA